>JAVHRK010000050.1:0-4623 GCA_036171615.1 Bacteriovoracaceae bacterium | reverse complement strand
GATATTATCACTTAATCCTAAAAAGCAGACACCATTTAAAACATAGTAAGGAACCACATTGGGACCAGAATAAAGTTCATCTGTTTCTAAATCTGTAATAGAACTATTGAGAAAAATTAATCTTGGAAAGTTTTCAAAGTGAATATTCTGATTTGTAGCGATGGTTAAATCATCTAATGTTAAATTAATAAGCCCGTAGTTTTTAGCTTCCATCACACGTAAAACTTCCTCATTTTTTTCTTGTGAAAGATTTGAATTGAGAAAGTGCCCAGAGTGTATAATGGGTTTATGATTATTCGAAAATAAATGGGTGCAGGCAATTAGAACGACTTGGGAAATAAAAATAAGTATAAGCTTCATTAAAAACTATTCACCTTTTGTAACTTGTTATAGGCCTTTGATAGCCCAATATAGAGATCATCATAATAAGAAACAGGAGAATCAAGACCTATGCTTATGCGAACAACACCACGTCCGATAGCATCTGTTACTTTCATTGCCTGCAATACTTTAGAAGTGACTGGCATATTGTCGGAGCATGCTGAAGACGTTGTCACAAATATATCTTGGGATTCCAATTCAATTTGCACCGCTTGTCCGTGAAGTCCTGGGTATGAAATATAAGTTGTTGTTGCCAATCTCTCAGCGTTTTCACCAAGTACAACAACTTTAGGAAAAGCACTTTTAATTTTCGATTCAAATTCTTGTCTTTTTTTCGTTAATACTTCAATATTTTTAAAACTATCAGTGATAGAGGAAAGTGCAATAGCTAAAGTTTCATTACCAATATAATGTTGAGTTCCGCCACGAAGGCCTTTTTCCTGTCCACCTCCAATAATAAGCGGCTTAACCGTTTGTGGATTTTTAGCAAGTAAAATTCCAGTACCAGTCATTGCGCCTAATTTATGCCCTGAACAGACTGCGAAATCCACATTAGATTCTTTAAAATTAAATGGTACTTTCCCAATAAATTGAGTCGTGTCACAAAAATAAGGAATTAAATATTGCTGACACAGTTGATTTACTTCAAGGTAAGGTTGAAGAACTCCGGTTTCATTATTGGCGGCCATGATCGACACAAGAGCAATATCTGGAGAATGATCTGCTAACCAGGTCTTAAAAATAGTTAAATCAATTACACCATCACTGGTAACAGGTAAGATTTTTAGAATAAAACCTTTTGATTGGAAATGAAGAGCATTATTAACTATTGCCGAATGTTCAATTGCCGAAATAATGATTATTTTTTTTGCAGAATCTTCAAGTACACTATGAAACACAGTTGAAATTCCTTCTGTCGCCCCAGAAGTAAAGATTACTTGTTCTGCGTGAGCACCAAGTAATTTAGCACACATGCTTCTTGAATTTTCCATGGCCAAAAATGTTTTTGCCGCTAGAGAATGAATGGCATTTGGATTAGAAAATGGTCCCTTGGCCAATCTTGTAACTAAAAAATCTTTTACTGAAGCTGCAATCGGTGCACTTCCATTATAATCAGCATAAATCATGAAACTTTCCCAGATAATGTTTGTTAATTAATGGCCAGCATTCGATCAAGGGCCTTTTTTGAAGACTCTGCAATTTGATCTGACACAGAAATAATATTTATAGGTTTATTCTCGTTTATTGATCTGAAGCTGGCAAGTAGCCAGCGTGGTCTAATTCGATACATGGTGGTGCAAAGGCATTGAAAGGGAGAGAGTGAAATGATTTTTTTATCAGAATATTGGTGGCTCAATCGATTCACTAAATTAATTTCAGTCCCAATAGCAAATTCACTTCCAGGTGGGGAGTGAATAATTTTCTCAATAATATATGAGGTTGAACCATTGTCATCTGCAGCCTGTACTACATCAAAACTACATTCGGGGTGAACAATAACATTCATCTTAGGATTGTTTTTTTTAATTAAATATACTTGTTCTTTGGTGAATCCTTGATGAACGGAACAGAATCCGTACCATAGAATTACTTTGGCCTTGTGAACTTGTTCGCTGGTGAGGCCTCCATTAAGAAGTCGGGGATTATATACAACCATATCAGATAAAGGAATTCCCATCTTAAAGCAGGTATTTCTCCCTAAATGTTGATCTGGAAAAAATAATAATTTCTGGCCTTGCGTAAGCGCCCAGCGAATAACTTTTTCAGCATTGGACGAGGTACAAATACTTCCGTCATTCTCACCTACAAAGGCCTTTAGTGTCGCTGCACAATTTATATAGGTAACTGGAATAATTTTTTCTGATGTGGATTTTTCTAAAAAATTCCAGGCATGGTCGATATCAAATCTGTTGGCCATGTCCGCCATTGAGCAACCTGCCGCAGGATCAGGCAAAATTATCTTCTGACTTTTTGAAGTAAGTATGTCGGCCGTTTCGGCCATAAAGTGAACGCCGCAAAAAATTATATAGGGGTGATTAAATTTTGCTGCTTCCTTCGCTAATTGAAGTGAATCTCCAGTATAATCACAGAATTTAATAATGTCATCTTGTTGATAATGGTGACCTAAGACAATTACCTGGTCTTTTAATTCATTTTTTATTTCTAAAAGTTCCTGAAGGACACCCTCATCAGATAGTTCGTCTTCAGAAATAATTGGTTTATGACCATCTAAAATATTCATGAGGTAATTATTAACTCAAACTGTAAAACAAGGCTATATTTTTAGAGCAAATTATTTATCTAGCTATTTGCATCTATTTATTTCTATGCAACAATAAATATAATGAAAAATTATACACTTAGCTTTTTGATTTTAGTCTCAATTATTTATTCCTCTTTAAATCATGCAGCAGATTTAACATGTAAAGATTTGAAGACTTGTGCAGCTTGGGCCAGTGAGCAAACTTCGGTCAAATACGACCTTGGAACACTAGAAAAAAGATCTTTAAAGTTTGATAAAAATTTTCTTCTTTTAGAAGGAGACCCGGATTTCTTATTTAATTTTTTGCTAACCAGTAATGATTTAGCAAGAATTAAAAGAGATGGTGGTATTTTTCAAATTGTGCAAAATTGGGAACTAAAAAACTATCAATTTCCGATTGTTAAAATGGAAGAGATACCTAATAGTTTGGATTTTTATACCGTAGAATTTACATTCTCTAGTAAAAATAAAGTTAAAAATGCCATGCTAGTCTTTAAAAAATATCTCTCAAAAGAAGGCCGATTATTGGAAGTAGCCGATTCACCAAAAATTTTAGTGACTGAAATTGGTATTCAACTTCAGGCACTTCGTTCTATTGCAATTGAAATAAATAAATAAATTAGTAAAGATCTTGATTAAATTCCAAAATTAATAATTCATTTTTATTTTGATTCAGTGGTGTGAGCCCCGTAGTGAAATCAACTTTGCCATTAATTTGAAAATCATTATCATTAATAACTGCAATTCGACGATGGTCGATTATTGCTAAACCTTCAACTTTCTCTATATGCTTAAAACTTGTACTGTCTAAATCAACGATGAGTACTTTCGAGACTAATTTATCTATTTCGTTAAGTTTAATTTTAAAAATCTTTTTTTGTTCAATTACTAAAAATGTATTTTCACTTAATTCAGAAAGGTCGCTCACTTTTGTTGAATCTTTTTCAAAGGGATATAAATATTCTGCTGTTGCATGCAATGTTTCTAGATTAATTTCCACAATACGAGTAAATCCAGCATCTAAAGGTAATGCACTCTGAAGAATTCCAAATAATTTATTATCAAATCTAGCAATTCCTTCAAATCCACGATTACTGACTCGTTCAGAATAAAATTTAGGTAATTCCAAACCTGGGATCAATCGACGTAACATTTTTCCTTCAACATCAAAATGTACTAAGGAAGGGGCATATTCATCTGCAAGCCAATAGCCACCTTCACCATCATATGTTATTCCCTCAACATCTAGCCCATCTTTATCAATAGACGTAGGCATGCCATTTACATCGACTGGTGTTTCCTCAAGTCTATTATTAGGTAGGCCTGTTGCAGGTTCGCCATTTTTTTTCTTCAATTTTAATTCAGCAGAAACTTCAAATGTTTTATCTTTTAAATTTGTTTTTATGGTGACTATTTCAGGAGAAAATTCAGGTAGCAAAAAAGGATGATCTTTCTCCACCATATAGCCACCTGGACCTCTGTCGGTATGTGTTTGAAAAATTAATTCGCCATTTTTTTCTTCTTTAAAAATTAGCCCAGAAAACCCACCAAGAGCAATTTTTTGATTACTTGTCGTGGTTCCAACTATCGGGGCAATTGGTAAAAGTAAGTGAGTTGAGTTAATTAATTTAAAATTTTCCTCAATGGGTGTTGATTGATGAGAGCAAGAGCTTGCAAGTATAAATATAAATATCAAAGCGAAATTTTTCATTAATGTTATCCATGTAAAAAATGTATTAAGACAAGATTATAGTCTTCTAGTATTTTTTAATAGATGCAAAATTCTGCACTAATCTTGACTGATTTGTTCAGGAATGCCCCTACTGTTGTTTTGTAGGGGCATTTTTTCTTTGACATATTAAATCAACAAGCTGAACATTTTAATTAAGTATTAATAAATAGGAGTGATTCATGGAAGTTATCACGATTGGTAATAACAAAGGTGGCGTGGGTAAAACCATGCAATGTTATCAACTAGC
>JAVHRK010000049.1:0-57462 GCA_036171615.1 Bacteriovoracaceae bacterium | reverse complement strand
AGTCTCCTATGATCATAGTGCTTATGTGAAATTTAGAAATAGATTAAGCGATGAGCGATTCGAAAGTTAATCAAAATCAAAATTGCTACGATCCACAAGGTGCAATTGGTTTTTGTTTTGGTAGAGCTACAATGGCACACCTTGAGGCAATTGTTCGAAATATTCATCCTGATGCTATCAAAAAAATTTGGATAGCTGGAGATATGGAAAAATGGGGCCACCATGTAGCAACAATGATAAAAACTGAAAACAACTGGCTTGTTCTTGATACAAATATTGGCCACGCAATTTCATACGAAGAATGGATTCGAATTTATATGCCATATAAAGCAAAGAATGCTAATGATATAATGATTTTTATTACACAATCAGGAAGATTTGGTCCGTATGATACCAAGACTTATAATGCAATAGATTTGTTTAATACACACACACTGGAATTTGATAAGGCCAGTGATTACTATCGTGGATATTTTCATGATTTCTTGGAAGATTTAGATAATTCAAATCAACCACCATTATTTAAAAACTAAATATAACATTTAAATTATCTCAATAGTTTTAAAAATTCTTGTCTGTATTTTCCTTGCTCTATAAAAAAGACATCTCCATGTCCAATATTGGCCAGTGTCCAAAACCACTTTTTCTTAGCAGGGATAACTAAAAACAAATTTTGTCCAAAACTATACGGGATGACTGGATCATTAGTGGAATGAATAATAAGTGTTGGCATCGTAATCATTGCAAGATTTTTTTTTGCTGTAAACTCAGCTGAAATCAGTCTAGAAATAAGCCAATTAGTTTTTGAACTTGCAACTTCTTGTGGATCTCGAAAAGTTGAATCTAGAACTAATAAGTTAATTTGATCTTTATGAACAAATTCTTCAATCGCGCGAAGTGCAATAGCTCCGCCAAGACTCTGAGTGTAGACGATAAATTTTTTATAGTGACCTGCCTGAAACTGATTATAGGCAATTTGTAAAAACTTTAAACCATCTTCTATCATCCCTTTAGGATACGGAGTTCCTGCACTTAGGCCATAGCCACGATAATCGAAAACAAGTAGGTCATTTTTTTCTTCTGTTAACCAGGCCAAAGTCTGAAAATGTGATGTCATATTTTCCGCATTGCCATGAAACATTAAAATCAAATTCTCCGGATTTGCCGTTTTACTTTTTAAATTCCAGGCCACTAGCTTTGTCCCATCAAAAGATGGCACAACAAATTCATCGTATTTAATTCCCAAATTATTTGGATTCGCGTGTAAGTACTTATCAGGTTGATATATTATTGAAGTGCAACTTTGCATTATAAAAAGAAAAGCAATTTTAAAAATAATATCCATAATTAAATTGTATCACCTTTTTTTTACCAATCATCCGGAACTCAGTATTTTTTGAACTAAAAAATGAAAACTGAAGCATTAAAGAGTTTTCATATGTAGACAATTCATCAAAAAATCCAATCTTGGCGCGTTCAGTAATGGTAGATAAGAAACTAAATTTCATCATAGGAGAAATGCGATAGTTATTTCTATATTGGCCATCTATATATCCAGCAAATCCAAGTAAAAACGAGAAAACGACAGGATGGTATGGTTTAAAACTCACTCCTCCAAAAGCTTTACCGTATATGGAATTATCCCCATCCCCTGCAACAGTTGCCTGCCAAGAAAATTGTGGGTCATAAAAACTGTAAGGGTGTAGTGAAACTAAATCTACAAAAGTAAATTTATCATAAGTAAATTTCTTTTTATTAGTGTCATAGAAAATAGATAAAGTGAGAAAATCAAATTGAGAAAATTGATCATAACCTAAATCATTACTCATCAAATCATGATGACCTTGTTTTAATTCTAAACCTAATAAAGTACTTCTATGATAAATAGATATTTTACGCGGTTCATGACCTAATTCTGGGCGATTGGTTTGCTCAAAAGTTTGCGGTATTAATTCTGCCTGTGGTAATGTACTTCTACTTATTAATGCTGACCTAAGAATTTTTTTCTGATTAATTGAAAGATTGTTTCTTGTTTGATATCTAAGAAAATCTAGATAACTAATTACTCCATCATGAATTTTTAAGTTTTGTTTGTAATCAAGATCTTTTATAGCATTGATTTCATTTTTATTAAATGTTAGCAATTGCATTTCTAATTTTCGTTTAAGAGAAGGTCGATAATTTACAGATTCAACAAGGTTTGCGTTCCAGAAAGTTTTAATCATTTCTGCAGGCAAATAATACCAACGTTTATGATAATTAACTTGTAGTTGATCAAAAGCCACTGCAAGTATATCTGCCAAAACTGATGAACAATTTTCATCAAGAAAAAAATAATCAAAATATGTAGTTTGATAAATTTCCCATAAATGATTGATTAGCCTATCTATCTGTTCAGGTGACATTTTTAATTGATACTCAATAAGATCGCGACTCTCACCATTATTATAATCGTTAACTTTTGTATAATATTTTGTAACCTCTAAAAGACCTTGATATCCACCAAACATTCCCTTATAAGCAAATATTATTCCAATATCATTATTGTTAGGAATAGCAGAAAATGCGATTGAATAATCTAATAAATCATTTGTTTTATTTTTCTGATTCAGTCTAATCAATGTATGGCCAAATAATGATGAAGGATTATTAGGATATGAAGATGAAAATATTAGTGTAACTGATTCTGTATTAAGTCCATTTTTCCATTCATCAAATTCCGGACAGCTTTTTTCCACAGTGTTATTTAATAAACCCACACTTTTTAAAAATCGATAACGCTCACGAAATACACACTGTGGGTGATAATGAAACCAGCCACTTTGTGCGTTGGTATCTTTAAAGGAATTTATAGTAGCTTCTAATTCAGAAGCAGCATTTTTTTTTCCATCTGGTGCTAGAAAAAACAGTGCGCCATCAGCAAGGCTTACTCCATTATTGTTGGCATGTAATAATTTATTCCAATATTGTTTGTCTTGATATGATAATTGATCAAATAAAGAACCTGCCACTAAAGTGGCAGGTATTAAAAAACTAGATAAGAGAACAAGTCGAAGAAAGTAATACATTGTTTTTAATTTCTGCTTTTACATTGTTGTAAAGCTCTAACCCTGAAGTTGATTCAGAAGGTAGAACTGATTCATATTTATGTTGAACCATTGAACCAAATGCTTGTGAATTCTGGCAACCAAAAACTGAAGCAAAGCTTTGAACTACTTCACCATTCCCACTTGCCATTTCTATAGCTAGTGTATTTATATTAGCTTCAGCAAAATGGATTCCTTTTGCTTCATTGTAAACAATCGAATGTTTTGCACATCCAGAAGTTCCCATTGTCATTGCAATACTATTAGAAGCTGTTGCGTTAACTAATGATCTTGTAAATGAAGAAACTAAAGATTGTGTCTTTGCAACTTCCCATCCAAGTCCACACCCTGAGCTAGAATCAGCAGCGAATGCAGCAGAAGTTGAGAGAATGGTAACCAGAGCGATAATAAGCATTTTCATAAGTCCTCCTTTGACTTGTTTTTATTTATACAACAACGATAATGTTAATGTATTTTAAGAATTAAATCCAATTAAGTTTTCATGAAAAGTTAATTGGTTTAAATTACAAATTTTCGCTTTTTTTCATAGTAATATCTGAGTTAAATCGTTTCATAATATTCAAGATTTTTTGTGCATCTTATGATCTATGCCTTTACTTATATTCATCAATAAATTTTTATTCACCTTGATATATGCCTCAAGTGCGTAGTGATCAGAAAGAGGACATTCTAAATGACCAAGATTCCCTAAAATTGGCACAACTTTTTTTGAATAAACTTCCGTCTGTGTATGATTAGAATTTAGCCATACATGGTCTAGCCATTCACCTTCACTTTCACCTCCAGGTGTATCAAAACAACCTCTCGTAGAAAAACCATTTGAGGAATCGAGTTGTCCTACAAGTGGAATTGAGGTCATATCCATTAACTTAAGCGATTCTTGATATTCAATATCTTTTTTACCATCGATATTTAAATCACCTACTAGAACTTGAGCAATTCCAAATTGTGCATTTCTTTTCATCATCATTTTAATTTGCAGAAGTTGTTTTTGTCTGATGTTAACCTCATCCCAACCTTGTAGGTGAGTGTCTATCATCTGCAGCTTATTATTGTCGGGCAGTGATATTTCGACAATGATCGCGCTCTTAGATGCAAAACAATCGCTTCCTGAACAGTCTTCAAATATTACTTGCTCTAGAACTTTCATTGGATATTTACTAACAATAAATAAACCAGAATCTTGAAATTGAATCAAGCCTGTCCCTTTTTCAGGTGCTGCGCTATATGGATATTCGGGTTTTAGATCATTTATAATATGTTCGCGTTTTGAATCAAGGAATGCTTCTTGGAAAAAAATAATATCATGATTTATAGCAAGCAATTTTTTGGCCATGAGATCCGCACGTTCATCTTGTTTAGTGATGTTAAATGGAGGGGGGATAAGGAAAGTATTCCAGGAAAGAATACTCAAATCCATTGCGAATACTGATGTTGATAGTAAAAACAAAACAAAGAGCAATGTAAATTTTTTCATTATTTTATTATAAATTAATTCTAAAATATGCCAAAAGAAAGTGTATTTTTAAAAAAACTTTATCAACAAAACAATAAATTAAATTTAAAAAGAGTCAAAAAATCACCGACTATTTAATGTAAACTATTTAAGTAATGAATTAATTTATCTCAATACACTACTATTTTTTGTCAATATTTTCTAAAATTATTGTAAGACAATATGGATAAATCTCAACTCAAAAATCATTTTGTTAAATCATTTATACACTAAAATATAATAATGGTTATTAATATTTTATAGATAGGAGATTGTTATGGCAAAGGGATCAGAAAAAGGAAAAACTAAATTAACAATTAAAGAAAAGCAAGATCGCAAGAAAGAAAAAATCAAAAGCAAAAAAGATTCTGAAGCTGTGAAGTAGAGATTTATTTATTTTTTACAATAAAGTTCAGCTGGAGCAAGAAAAGCACTATCACTAAACTTTCGACCGGTTTTGGGATGCTTTAAGGTTCTTTTAAGGACAAAATCAAAGATGAGCGGATCAAATTTATAAATTTGATTGAGTAGTTTTTTTTCTTGTTCATTGATAAAACCTAATTGCTCTAGCTGTCCTGTTCTATAGAGTATGTTTATCGCAGGTAAGGGATAGTCACTGCCATTTATTAATCGATTATGAAATTCTGGATGTTCTAATAATGTTAGTAAGGGGTTTCCTACTCTTGTATAAAGAGTCATTGCAGATATTTCTCCGAAAAGAAGTCCGTCGTATTTTTTATTTTGAAAAACTCGCCAAAATAAATCAAAGCAACTTTTTTTAACATTTTTATTATCATAATCAACACATTCACCGAGTGACGCTCCATGGGCCATAATAATTTTTGTACCTAGGTTCAAAGGATATCTCAATAACAAAGGATTTCCCATTTCTTGAAATTCTTCACCTTCAACTGCCTTTTCAAAACCGGTGTGTACAATAATCGCCATATCATATTTTTTAACTCTTTCGTAAAATTCCTTATACTTTTGATTCGAAGGATCGATATGCATAGCATTCGGTAACCATTTAACGTAATGAATTCCCAAATTTCCCCATTTATCTAATTCTTTAAGCGCATCTACACGATTAGGGTTTACTGAAATTGCTGGAATAAATGAATTTGGATATTTCAGCGACATCTTATAGACATAATCATTTGAAATATAAAAACTACTGTGTTCTTTATCGATTTCACCATCTAAATTATAATTATAATCAAATGCAAGCAGTACTGTTTTACCATATCTGGTATCACTTTTTATGAGTGTATTTAGTCTTTCAATATATTCTTCGTCGGCATTCTCATATATTTTAATGCCAGAAGCATTCATATACACATTGAACTGAATATATTTAAACGGGTTAAATATTTTCTGCATATTGGGGTTTACCCAGTTTCCTGTCCCCTTACTCCCGGTTCCAACTGCATGGACATGAAAATCTTGTAGGCAGCCTTTATCTAGCCCTACAAAGCTTTTATTAATTAACTGAATTGCATCTAAAGATAACTCTTTATACATTTTGGCGGGATCACTCGCAAAATTGCCGGCTATTGGTGTTACGATGAAAGAGCAAGAATAAAAACTTATAAAAGAAAGAGTTACAATTAATTTTAGCATAATATTATGCTCTCTGAGGCCAAAAGGTCTGTCAAGTAAGTGCAGTTCGATCTATCTGTAATTATATTTGAGTAAAATGTCAGCTTAGGTTCCGTTTATATGTTATATCTAGCTTAAATATGAATATAAACACGAAGACAAAAATTATTGTTTTGGCATCAATCTCATTTTCATTTCTGCCCTAAAAAGCTTTATGACAACTCACAAGGATTGCAGGAAGTTCGCGAAAATCTTTTTAATTGTTCAGGTGAATAAGTTTCATTATTCTTAAATAAGCATAATCTAGATCATATATTTAATTCTTACCTTGGGTATATATTGTGCTCAATATGAAAAATAAAATACTATATAATCTTGTTCACTTTATTCTAATTCTTTTTGTTGCGAGCTGTGTTCAACAGAACTCTATGCTGCAAACTCAAAAATCTACTTTTTCAGCACAGCTGAGTAATCTAAAAATTAATCGTCAATTGTCGCAAATGACGAGCGCTAAACCTTCAGAGACTGAACAAAAATGCTTAGAATGCCATCGGCCAATTATACAAAATAAATTTTCTCATTTTCCTGCACAGGCAGGTTTATGTTCAACTTGCCATACTGTTTCTGCCAAACATTTGGAAGACGGAAAGGATCCTGTACAAACAAAAGATACAGCGGCAGATTGCTTTAGATGTCATACTCAAAACGATACAGGAAAAGTAGTTCACGGAGCACTCTCGTATGACCAAAGTTGTATCGCTTGCCACAATCCTCACGGTGGAGATAAGCGATTTTTTATTAAGGCAGAATCTGTCAAAGAACTCTGTATTATGTGTCACACGGCACCTGAAGGAACTGATTTAAAAACAAAACATGGACCTGTTGAAGATCAAAGATCTTGCACCAATTGTCATAATCCCCACTCTTCAGATAATGATAAAATGTTAAAACTACCATCGAAGGATTTATGTTTGAGTTGTCATGACAAAGAAATTCAAGCAACTATCAGTGACACACGCATAATTCCTAATATAAAAAAGAAAGTTGAAGAAGCTGCTTCTCAACACACTGGTGCTATAATGGGAGACTGTACAACTTGTCATAATCCTCATGGCTCAAAATACAATAGAATATTATTATCAAATTATTCTATTTCTAATTATAATAATTATTCCACTAAAGGTGAAAATCCATATGCCTTATGCTTTACATGCCACGACCCAACTATGTTAGACCAGAAAAACTTTGTCGACAAAACTGGGTTTAGAATAAAAAATAAAAAAAATATGCACTGGGAACATGTTGTCAATGCAAACGGACAAGATCCTTCTCTCGGTAGGTCTTGTAAAATATGTCATGATCCCCACGGTTCAGAACAGGACTTTCATATTAATGAAAGTTGGAATATGAAAGGAAATCAAATTGATATAAAATATACAAAGACTGACAATGGCGGCCAATGCACATTCACCTGCCATGACGTGAAAATATATAATCGAGATTAAAATTTATGATAGTCATGTGATATTTCCTAATAGAAACTATATTAACAAATATAGCTTCAAAGGACATATCCATGATCACAGATGAATTTATTAAAGCAATGCCTAAGAGTGATCTCCATCTACATCTTGATGGTTCACTTCGCCTAAGTACTCTTATTGAACTTGCGAAAAAAGATAAAATTGAACTCCCCTCATATTCAGAAGAAGGACTTAAGGAACTTGTGTTTAAAGACAAGTATGGAAACCTTGGCGAATATTTACATGGTTTTATGTATACATGTAGTATTCTGCATAAAGCAGAAAACTTAGAACGTGTGGCCTATGAACTTGCGATTGATAATCAGAACGAAGGCGTACGTTATATTGAAATTCGTTATGCTCCTCAATTGCATGTAGACAATAAAGACATGACGATGAAGGTGGTATTAGAATCTGTTAATAACGGACTTAAAAGAGCCGCTACAGAATTTAATTCCAGAAAAGAAGTTATCTCCAAAGAAGAACCCCCTTTTAAATATGGAATTGTAACTTGTGCGATGAGAATGTTTGGTCAAAATTTTTCTCCTTATTATGGAAATCTCTTTTCAGTTCATCGCTACTCTGAACCCATGGAAGTAATAAAAATGGGAGCTTTAGAGCTTGCCAAAGCTGTTATCAAAATTAGGGATGAACAAGGAATTCCAATTGTAGGTTTTGATTTAGCAGGACAAGAAGCCGGCTATCCAGCATCAGATTTCAGGGCCGCATACGATTATGTTCATAAAAATTTTATGCATAAAACTGTCCATGCTGGTGAAGCCTATGGTGCTGAAAGTATTTTTGAAGCAATTACCTCATTGCATGCAGATCGGATTGGACATGGCTACTATATGTTTGATGAAGAGAAAATTTCTGATCCTAAAATTCTAGATAAGAAAAACTATATTAAGAAACTATCTTCATATATTGCTGATCAGAGAATTAGTGTTGAAGTATGCCTAACAAGTAATATGCAAACTAATCCTGAAATTGGAAATATCAAAAATCATTCTCTGAAGACAATGCTAGAGAATAAAATGTCTATCGTACTCTGTACGGACAATCGGCTAATTTCAAATACGACCGTTTCAAAAGAAATAAAACTTGCCACTGATAACTTTGATATAAATCCTAAGGTATTAAAAGATATTACTCTATATGGCTTTAAGAGAAGTTTTTTCCCAGGTGATTATCCAGAAAGAAGAGAATATGTACGGGATATTATGAGTTATTACGACAAAATTGCTCAGAGATATAATGTAATATAAAAAGAAATCTTTTTTAATTTTCAAGTTTAACGTATTCTTATTATAATATTTAAAAAAGTGAGTATTATATGGATGATTTTGAAAAAGAGTTAATTGCAGATTTTTTTGTTGAAGCTAATCAATTAATGGATGATACAGAACAAGCACTCTTGTCATTAGAGCGAAATAATCAAAGCACTGATTTAGTGAATGAAATATTTCGTTTAGCACACACCTTAAAAGGTAGTTCTCGTGCAGTGGGACTGGGAGAAGTTGCCTCTTTTACTCATGAATTAGAAAGTTTAATGATGCAACTTCAAAAAGGGCAGTTAAAAGTTACGAGTCCACTTGTGACCCTTCTGCTGGAATGTAATGATCATGTTCGAATGATGATAGGTGGATTAACAGAAAATCTTGATGCAACATATGATTCGTCTAAATTAATTGAAAAAATTAAAAAAGGACTTATACAAAAATAATTACTTAATTAATTGAAATAGATGACTACAATTAATGTAAAGCGAAGCTTTACTGATAAATAATCATAAAAAAATCGCACATACCTGAGTACATGAGTTTGCCTTAAGAGGTAAAGCAATATCATGAACTAATGTATTGATTTTATTAATATAATTATATGATTATATTAAAAAATATTTAAAGGGATAAAAAAATGAATTCATTCAGCCTAAAACATAAACTAATTCTATTAATCGCAGTTCTACTCGTCTTTTGCGGAGCTGTCGGTCTTGTAGGCTATAGATCGACCTCATCAATATCTTCAGATTATGGAAAAGTTGCTGAAACCAACTTACCAAATTTAAAAATACTTCTTCAGGGTTTGGCCAATATTAGAGAAGCTGAAATATTTATCTTAGAACTTGCAATGCCTAATCAAGATGAAAATGAAGTCAAAAATCTAAAGTCAAATCTTGCAAAAGCATTAGGCACATATAATGAAGATGACAAACTATTTAAAGAACATATAACTGATAAAAATGGAGAAAAAGCCGTCCTTTATAATCGATTAGAGGAGGCAGTAAATGCGATAAAAAGTGATATCAATAAAGCATTGGAGCTTCAAGTTAAGAGTGGAGGAAAAGAAGGGACCAGTCTCAATGAGATGCGAGATATATTAGATAAATCGATGTCTGCACATGGTAAAATATTTCGAGAAGAACTTTCTAAAAATATGGATTACCAAGAAAAGTTAATTGCTGAAAATATTAAAACTGCTCACGAGACAAAAGACTTTGGACAAATTGGAATACTTATCGGATTTATTGGAGCTCTGATACTTGGATCATTTATAGGATTTTTTGTCTTAAAAAATATTATGTCTGACCAAGAAAAATCAGCCAAGGCCATGCTAGAAGCTGTTAGAAGCTTTAATATGGTTGAAAAATCGACTATCTGTACAGTTATGGCCTCAACTGATGGGAAAATAATTTATTTAAATACAGCAGCAAAATCAATTCTTAAAACACTTGAAAAGTTTTTACCTGTTAAATCTGACAATTTAATTGGAAATACATTTGATTTTCTCCATAAAAATCCATCTGAAAAATCCCTCCCTTTAAAATCAATTGTCGATTTAGGTAATGATAAATTAGATGTATTGATTTCTGCAATTTATGATCAGGAGGAAAAATATATTGGGCCTATGATTACTTTTGAAATTGTAACCGCTAAAGTAGCTTTAGTTGCCAATCTAACAAAAGCTTCTGAAGATCTTGCAAGTGCTGCCACAAGTGTTTTATCTATTTCATCAAATTTAAGTGCTGCCGCAGAAGAAACTTCAGCTCAGGCCAATACGGCCAGTGTAGCTTCTGAAGAAGTAAATGCAGGTGTGCAAACTGTTGCTTCAAATATGGATGAAATGGTTCAGGCGATAAAAGAAATAACTAAAACGACCAATGAAGCTGCCTCAATGACTAACGAAGCAATGAGAATGGCCAAATCTACCAATCAAATCATTAACAAGCTTGGTGATTCCTCGATGGATATTGGAAATGTTATAAAAGTAATTTCATCAATTGCTCAGCAAACTAATTTACTTGCACTTAATGCCACTATTGAAGCTGCCAGAGCAGGTGAGGCCGGCAAAGGTTTTGCTGTCGTTGCAAATGAAGTAAAAGAGCTTGCAAATCAAACAGCAATAGCTACTAATGAAATTACAAAAAAGATTGAAACTATCCAAGACGACTCTAAGAATGCTGTTCAAGCAATAGCAGAAATTTCAATAGCCATTGAAAAAGTTAATGGCTTTACTGGAAATATTGCTGCTTCAGTTGAAGAGCAAGCGGCAACAACAAATGAAGTTACCAGAATCGTTGCTGAATCTGCTGAAGGTGTTAAGCAGATTAATGAAAATATTTCTCAAGTTTCTCTTGCCGCTGCTTGCACAGGAAAAGATGCTGGCAATGCTCAAGTAGCAGCACGAGGTGTCGGTGAAATAGCTGAGTTACTTAAAAAATATGTTGCTCAGTTAAAGGTTTAATTATCAGTAAAGATTTAAGTCTTTTTCCTAATGGTGAAGACTGGGGCTCTGGCGATGAATATATCGACCGTAAACTATCAAATGCTTTAGCTGAAACTTTCTCTCAGCTTTCATTTGATAGTATTTCAAATTTTTATTTTGATTCTCAAAAACTAAGTCCAAGAATTATTAACTCTCATTTTAATTCCAATATTGAACTCGTGGTAGAGGCCCTTTTATGTTTACTTTCACCATATGATTATATTAATAATTCTGTAAAAAAACTAAAAGGGCTATACATCACAAAAAAGAAAGTTTCTTTTATATTAAAAGACATCGATCTAGTAATAAATGAGTTACGTGAGAAAAACTTTAGCAGATACAGTGACCAAATTGACTTTACTCTTGTTCATAATAAGATACTTCCGATAAACCCCTATATCGGCAGAAGGCCAGTAACCTCTCCCCTTGAATTATCATGTAGTATTTTGTTTAAAGAATTTAGAAATTATCTAGATGAAAAAAAGCCTATTGATTTATATAACAATGCTTTTTTTCAAGAATTGCGAGGTGGTCAGAGTGTCCTTGTAATAGATAATTTTGCTGAAATCTGGTATCATCAAGATCGTCTATTTTCAATTTCACTCTTGCACTTATAATTTCATTTTAAACTATACCATTCCACAACATTTTTTATATTTTTTCCCACTGCCACATGGACAAGGTTCATTGCGACCAACTTTTGGAGCTTCCTTTACGATGGGAGTTAACGGTTCGTGTGGAATTTCTTCATGTGAATGACTACTCTCTGGAATATGAGTTTTAGGATCCTCGTGTTTAGTTTTTGCAATTTTTAAGTTTAAAAACTCATTTTCTTGTATTTTAGGTAAAGTATCAACAGGCTTAGGGAGTACTATTTTTTTTACTACTGCTTTAGATTTTTCTTTTTTAATAATAACTGGGGCCACTGGTTTCTTTGCGACTCCTACTTTCTTCTTGGCCTCGACTTTCTTCTTAGCTACGACCTTCTTCTTGGCTACGACCTTCTTCTTGGCTACGACTTTCTTCTTAGCTACGACTTTCTTCTTAGCTACGACCTTCTTTTTAGTCACTATTTTCTTCTTAGTTGCTACTTTTTTCTTTGCCATATAATTCCTCCATATACTTTTTAATGAATTTCTTATTAAAGAAACTATCGGTATTTTACTCTAAATAAATTAGCAATTATAGATTAAATCTGAAATTTAGCGCTAGGCCTTTTAATTCATCTGTATGAGTCAGCATAAATACTGATTTTGAGTTATCATCACTTTTAGAACTTTGTCCGAGAGCAACTCCATAACTCATTCCGATTGTCGCCCCAGCAATGACATCCTTTAAGTGATGAGCATTAGCTTGCATCCTACAAAAACCAACATAACTTGCAAGAATGTAGGCCGAGGCTCCTGCATACCAAGGATGTTCACTGGCCACATATGCTGCAAAGGCAAATGCGGATGTAGTATGTCCAGAGGGAAATGAACTAGTGCCTCCTCCATTAGGACGTTTTTCATAAACTACATGTTTTAGCATATCTGTTATTAATCCTGAGTACAGTGATGCTTTTGCCATACCTAAAGCTCTTAGTTTGTCCTCATTATCGTTTGTAAATAAATAATTTATTCCAAAACCAAAGCTATAGAGAATATTGGGAACAATTTGCAAAAACTTATTTCCTGGTTCAATAATTTTACAACACAGAGTTTGTTCCTTATAAATATTTTGTTGAAATTTTTTACTAAAGGTTTTATCAAAGGCGACTGCAAGTAAGGTTGCAGAGGCTCCAATTAAAAGTATTTTTTTACTATCTGAATTCGTTACAGGCGAAACAATGTCTTCTCCTACTGAAGCATAAATATTAGTTGTAAAAATGATAAAAATTAAAATTATAAACTTCATGAATTCCAAGTGAAATGATAGTGTAATTTTACCTTGTAAAATTATTTCTACCAGTACGGCAAAATCATTCACTAAAAGATTAACAAGTCGTAAAAGAATAAATATAAGTTTGAAAATGAATAAAATGGTAATTTATCAAAGTAGCATTTTTAAAATAGCAATTGTATGCGCCTGTTGATTGTATTGCTTATTATCTAAACGAAAACGAGTCATGGTCATAAGATGATCAACTTCCGACTCAATAATATAATCTATATCAATTCCATGTTTAGTCATGAGAGCACTATCCAATGGAACCACTCCGTCATTTTTACCACTCATTAAGTCAGTATAATTTCTAAATAGTTCTAATGGAGTATCAAGTCCAAAAGTATTTGTTTTAAAACTAGCAAAATTTATATATCTCATTTTAGAGTTTATTTGCGTTAGTAGGTTTTTAATCTCACTACTATTCATATAAACATTTCTTTCTTCGATCGTGAGCGAAGTCATGCCTCCAGCATCTCCCCCCATCCATTCAAATAACCTAGTGCTAGTATTTCTTAAAACAGTATTACCATTAAACCCAGTGGCCACAGGAGCGCCCCAAAAAGGACTTTGTATCGTTGCCCATCCATGAATTTTATTCATAAGTTTCGGGTTTTCTCTTAGTGCTTCTAAAACATCAAGGCCACCTTTGGAATGTGAATAAATAATAACTGGAGTTTTTGATAATTCAATTGCCTCAATAATCACTTTTGCATTTTTTTCTGGCGAATTTTCACTTTCAAGTTTTAAAAATTCATAATCAATATTTAAGTTTTCAAATAAATTCGTTTGCTCTTTAAAGGCATCATCAAATAATACGTTCAATTTAATTTGGTTATGACTATTAGAAATAAATGATTGAGCAAGTACGCCTGGAATGAGCAAAATTTTATATTTCTGAAGTTCTGATATTTCATTTTTAGTGGTTAGTACCTTAGATAAAAGATATTTTCGAGAAAGATCTGATGACCATAGATTGGTACTAAATAAAACAAGCAAACATAATTTCTTCATTTAAAGATTCTATCAAAGTTTTAAATAGTTATGTAATTTGATGAATTTTTTACAGAATATTTTTAGGATGATCGGTTTTATTTTTAAGTTTATCTTGAGTATCATTGCCGTGTTTTGTATAAAACTATTGATGTTTACTTGATTTTTCTATCTAATTATGAGCCACTTTGTTATATTGCCACTATAAAGCGAGGGTCAAATGAGACAAGTACCAGAAATTAGTTTATTGAATTATGTAAATGGCAGTAATTTAGATAAAATTAAATTTGTGGATCAAATTTTTTCTGGTCTTCGAGATTATGGCTTTATTGTTTTAAAAGATCACACGATTGAACAGAAAAAGATTGATCATGCCTATGAATTGGTACAGGAATTTTTTCAACTTCCTCTTGAAACAAAATTAAAATATCATCTTCAAAATAAAGGTCAACGTGGCTATACTCCCTTTAAAACAGAGCACGCAAAAGATAATAAGAATCCTGATTTAAAAGAATTCTGGCATGTTGGACGAGAATTACTTTCAACGAGTATGTATAAAGGAATTTATCCAGATAATGTTTGGCCAAATGAAGTTAATGAATTAAAAAAAACATTTCTTTCTCTCTATGAGGCCATGGATACAACTTCACAAATTCTCTTAGAAACAATAGGCCAAGGGCTTGATCTTCCTGCATCTTATTTTACAGAAATGATTAATGACGGAAATTCAATTATTCGAATGATTCATTACCCTCCTACAAAAGGTGAAGACACACGCAGTTCAATTCGGGCCGCGGCTCATGAAGATATTAATTTAATTACTATGTTAGTTGGTGCTACTGACTCTGGACTGGAACTATTGGATAGAGACGGTACATGGCTTCCTGTAAAGTCAGGGCCTGGTGAAATTGTTGTGGATACAGGAGATATGATGTCCAGACTTACCAATGGAGTTCTACCTTCAACTACCCACAGGGTAGTTAACCCACACACTGACTCCAGCGCTCGCTTTTCCATGCCGTTTTTTGTACACCCACATTCAAATGCGATGTTAAAATGTGTTCCCTCATGTATTGGTTCTGGGGCCAAGTTTACTAATATAAGTGCTGGTGATTTTTTAATTCAACGATTAAAAGAAATCGGATTGTACTAATCGAATGTAAAATTTTCACTATTTAACATTATTTTTTTAAATCTGCTAAATTTAGTAGATGAAATTTTTAACTATTTTACTTTTAATATTACAGACTAATGTTTATGCAAAAACAGTTTGCACTATGACTTTTAACTCTTCAGATGAGAAAAAAGTTTTTCAATCTAATTTATCACCCATTGGATACGAACAAATAGAACTTGTTCCCGAAAGCAAGGACCCTACCTGGTTCAAGAAAGCATGTAGCAATATAAAGTCATGCGATATTCTTTTAATCTCAGGTCACTTTGGTGGTATTTTTTTTGGAGATAAGGCCGCTACACTTTCACTAACTGAGTTAGTTAATGCTAAAGAAAAATCACTTTGTCCCTCGATTCTAGATAAACCGAAGGCCGTCTACTTAATGGGCTGTAATACTCTATCCTCAAAATCTCCAGACCACCGAAGCGTGAATGATTATTTAAGAGTACTGGTGACTGATGGATTTCCGCTTAATTTGGCTGAAGATGTAACAGCTTCTCGCTATTTAGATTTTGGTCAAAGCATGAGTTCTTTTATGAATTCAATATTTAATAAAGCACAAATGATTGTTGGTTTTGAAAGTACTGGGCCACTTGGAGCTCAGGCCGCACCTCGACTAGAAAAAGCATTTAGGGCCAGCTCTAATTTAGATAAAAATACTACGGGTCTATCAAAAGGAGCATTAATTAGTGCTTTTAAGGATACAAACTTAAAGGTTATTCGGCCGGAAGAAATTGTTGCAGATCAATTAAAAATCGACGTATTAGAAGGAAGTGATCGAGAGGTCATTGCTGCGTGGAAAACGATTCTTAACTCCAATAACATTTCTAAAAATTATGATTTTATCATTAAATATCAAACGAACTCTATCTTATCTATTCTTATATCAAATAATTCTGATATTGCACAAACTGTAAAAGTAAAAATGCTAGAAATTCTTAAACAGGCCAATGGCCTAAGTGAGATTCAAGTACGTGTTTTAAGTTTTTTAAATTATCACAAACTAATTAATCATTATGATTTTGAAGATTCTCTTATTCAGATTAATGAAAATATTCTTAGTCGTCCTCTAGATTATGTGAGTGCTGATCAATTATGTACTTTGTATTCTCAATTTAAAGATATAGATTTAATTAATAATATAAATCCACAATTAAAATCTAAATTAATAAAGAGCAGTTACGGCGAATATCTTTACAAATGTTCAGGTATACAAAGAACGCATAATAAAACGTCAAAGGCTACATTATGTCTCATCAACCACACTACTTTTGATTGGGGATGTTTAACTGAAAACCCAAAAGATCTAGATGTAGCTGCATGTTCCTTGGCAAAAAGTAGAAATTCGGATCCAGAAAATGCTGATGATATGATGTGGTTTTGTTATTCAAAAATGCTTGAAAATAATTATCTTAATCGTGCGAGCTGTCTCGAATTAACACATAATTTTTCTATCTTTGGAAATCAACTCAAAATGAATTGGAATTGCATGAATAAAGCAACTGGGATTTAAGCTGTTAATACTTTCTTAAAATAATCTGAATGCATGGCCAGTTCTTGAACGTAAGGTAGAATATCTTCCTTCTGGTTACTTGGAAGTTGTTTAAATGCGATAATATGTTCATCTGGAACATATCTAAATGTAAAATTAATCCTTCTAGTCTCAAAATTATCTACATTTAACTTAAAAATATTTTTGAGTTTGTTGTCAACTCGTTGTACACGATGAAAGACTCGATCTTTATAGAGATCACCTGCAAAAATAAGTAGAGAGCAATCTGTTAACCATTGTTCTAAAATTATATTATTATTTAAATTCTTTTTTCCTTGTATGAATTGAAAGAATGCGCGTTCTCCAAATGAAATTGAAGCGACTGGACCTGGCTCAAAGTCTTTATGGTCACCAACTCTGGCAGTATCTGTTTTTTTCCCTGTAAGTGGATCTATAGACGACCCATAAAAATTTATTAAACATGTATTTAATTTCCAATTTTTAGGAATATCTCTTTTGTGAATCATAGACCTAGTTATGACCTCAACTGTTTTTAACATTTTTTGAAGTACTACTGGATATGGTTCAGCTGCAATACATCTATTTAAAATCCCTCTTGGGGGATGATAATAGTCAAGACAAGCAAATTGCCAATTTCCAAGCCAATAGACAGGACGCTTTAATTGGCGCTGTTCATCCCCTTCTGGAGGAGGATTGTGTTTAGAAAATCGCATTTCCCAAATAGGGTAAAGAGTTGATAGCCATTCAAGAATTTCATCTCGTTCCGTTTTTTTAACGAAAAGTGATTGATAAAATAGGCCTTCTTTTCTTATGATTTCTCTTTTAGGTTTCATTTTTTAATTTTTGTTTGTTAGACTTATAAGATGTTTAATAAAATACAACCAAATCAAAATAGTCGTCAAGGCATGGTCTTGCGCTTCATTCGTGAAGAAAAAAAATTATCCCTTCCAATCGTCGCTAAGATAGTAGGTATAAAGGCGGCAGCAATTGACCATATGGAAAATGGACGTAAAATCATAACTGAAAAGGACGTTCAACTTTTTTTGAATTGTTATGGTATTTCACAAAATATTTTTTTAGAAATTCTAGAAATTAAGTTGCTTACAAAGCATGCCGTAAATCTCTACTTTTTAAAAAAGTAACTTTTTTCTTTTTTCAAGCCTTATTTTGCTATTTATATCATCTAATGCATCTACTGCTGAATCCCAGGCCGTATAAATTTGTTTCTTTAACCCGGCCCGAATGTCACCGGCCACATAGACATTATCAATATTGGTCATTCCTTTTTCATTGCTAATAACATAACCACGATTATCAACTGCAGCACCAAGAGTGACGGCCAATTGATTATAAACCATTGTCCCTAATGAGATAAAAGCAAATTGAGCTGTAATATCTTGACCACTTTGTGTTTTAAATCCTTGTAACTCCCCCCTCTTTGTATCGCCTAGTATTTCAATAATTTCTTCTGAAATAATTTTAATCTTGTATAATTTTATAAGAACTTGAACATCTTCATCAAAATTAGGTTCTTCACCATTAGTTAGAATCGTCATGCTAGGCAATTGATATCTCTCTACCAACATGATTGCAACCCAAGCTGCTCCTTTGCCATTGCCTATAACTGCAGTGTCTTTCGCAATCGTATGGTGGCCATCACATCTTAAGCAATAGTCTACTGTTTGTGCATTCGCGTATGGAAAAATTGGTTTTATTGAGCCTGCGATATTAGGTTGAATATCCATTATGCCAGTACAAATGACTACAAATTCTGCTTTATAATTAGCACCCATACTATCAGTAATTTTAAAATAACCTTCAGGCATTTTTACAATATGCTCTACTCCTCTGTTTTGCATATTGGTAAATCTATTTTTAAAATCACTAGATTCAATCCATTCAAGAGTTGATTTATTTGGATGTTCAATTGCTTTTTCATATGTATGAAATCCTGGCATATTTTCAACTCGCTTTACCCAGAAATCTCGTGATTTTTTTTTATTTTTTGTACTGCCTGGAAAAAATAATACTTCATCATTATTTAAAACTGCCCTCAAGGAGGCCATCACTCCAGCAGCTCCCCCGCCAATTATTACAATCTGGTATATTTTTTCTTGCATATAAATCCTTTTAATATCACATTGAGCAATAAGCCTTAATGATATACAATAAATTTAGAAATTACATAGTAGAATAAATGAATACTATAAAATTATATTTCTTGCATGATTGCCCTTATTGCCTTGTTTTAATAAAAAAATTACATGAACTTAATTTAACTTTTCAAATGATTCCAGTAGGCAAAGATAGATCTGAAATTGAGAAAATTTCAGGTCAGAATGCGCTTCCAGTTTTACTTGACGATGGGAATGTTTTATTTGATACAAAACGTATCATCTCATATCTTGATCATAAATACGGCAATGGTGAATCGAAAATAATTTCTAATAATTATGGTTTTGAAAAAAATTATAATGGTACTGTTGATCAAGCTGAGACGGCCATTACTGCGGCCTTAAAAGAAGTCGGATTTGGAATTTTAACTCACATAGATGTTCAGGCCACTTTAAAAAATAAAATTAATTTTGACAGAAAACCTTATCGTATACTTGGTGCTTGTAATCCCAAATTAGTTTCGACAGCTCTTGAATCTGAAGAAAATTTAGGTCTTTTATTACCTTGTAATGTTATTGTTTATGAGAATTCAAAAGGTGAAGTTATTGTATCTGCAATAAGGCCTGCTAAAATGTTTAGTGTTGTTAACCGTGCAGATATGTTAGATATGGCCCAAGAAGTGGCCGTTCTTTTAAAACAGGCGATTGATTCAATTTAATTATTGGGAAATAAGTTTAGCAGCAGAGTTATTGGTTATATTTTTTTTATTTCCACTAAATCCTATTAAATCACCACTAATAAATAGTTTTTTGCCTATTTCATACATTTTTAAATGAACCATACTTTTAAAGAGTAATGACTCCGAAGTATATCCTTCTGACTCCAGTTCTTTGATCGAAATGGCCTCTATTTGTTTTTTCGTTGCATCCGAATTAAGAATAAAGTCATTAAAGATAGTCTTGTAACTTTCATCAAATAGTCTATCTTCTTCTTCTTTTTTCTTTCTGCTTCTTTCTTCTAATTCTTTAATTTTTATTTCGTCTTCTTTCTTTTGCTTTTCTTTTAAACGATCAGTTAAAAATAATCTATATTTTTCTGGTAACTCTAATTGATCTTCTATGAGTAAGCTTAAAAGTTTTTTACATAGTCCTTTAAAGCTTTCGACTTTGTAACTGCGATGAAAAATTTGAAACAGAACGATATCTATAATAAATTCACCGACATTTACTTCGTTTTTGCCAAAAGAATAATAATAAGTTTCTTTGTCATTCTTGGCCTTAGCATATTTTGAGCATAATTCTTTTTTAAGATTTAAAATATCGAACTCTACTATGTCCTCTTTAGCGAGGTTATCCTCTCCATACCAGTCCACTAGATCTTGAAAAAATTTCTCATATTTTTTAAGTTCAATTCCTGTAGTCACTTTAAATTTGATGAGTACATTAAAGTTACTACAATCAGATTTAGATTTTATTCGGCCATCACTATTTTTTAATTGAATGGTGTAATCAAATATATTTACATTGTTTTTTACTTTTTCTAACACTTCTAATACAGCACGTTTCACGCGTACTCTATTATCAAATCCAAACAATTGCACCAGTTCATCAAGACTAAAAAGGAATTCATCACCTTGAGTCTTTCTTTTTGATTGAAGAAAGATAAATAGTCTTCTTGGTGTTCCAGCTCCCAGACTTAAATATTGATCCTGATCGATAGAACTGAAATATTGCTGATATAGCTTAGACATGATGTCTTTATCAAGGTCGACATAAAAAAGCTCTTTAAAGCTATCTGTGTCTTTCTTATCGGTCATTCTAACCCTACCATCCCCTATAATTATTTTTGTATTTCCTTGGCTTGAACTCATTTTGCTGGAAACTGCATTATAGGTAGATCGTTTAAATGTTATATTTTGGCTTTTTATTTTTTCAATAGCTTTTTTTACTCTTGTAACAGACCCCACATCTAGTTTTAGTCTGCGACAAATTTCTGAAAGAGTGTAATAGATGCGTGAACCGTTAGGTGTTCCAAATTCATCACTTGAAGCAAAGTGGTTGTAGACAGGATTACTTGCAAATTGCGCTTGCGAATACCCGAGGGTTAATAGCACAGCGAGAACATCTTGTTCTACAGCTTGAAGTGGACCTTCATCTGATTGAGTAGTAATTTGTATGAGATTTAAGTTGCCTGTTGCTGCATCTATATTTCGAGTCACTGATGCACTATAAGTTTTTTTCTGATCTTCGTTGAGTTCTGCGTGATAACGAAAAGGAAGTGCCAATCCAAGATCTAATTCGAATTTTAAATCTTCATTTATATTGGGGAAAGGCCACTGCATTCCATTGAGATTAATATCTTTACGTGCGTGGATGTCAATTTTAGATAAAGAAGACTCATCGTGAGTTTCGTTAATATCCATAAAAACCTCTCTATGTATTTATTGTGTGGTGAATACAAATAAAATACAATAACTTTTTGGATTAAAAATCACTGACTATAGAAATTGGATGAAAAAACATGAGAGATTAATTTTTGGATGTAAAATCATGAGTGAATCTCATAATCTCTTTTTCTGCTAATTGGATCTAAAATCATAAGCTGTCTTAAGTATTATAAATAACTTACATACAATACAGTTCATGATTTTCCGTCCAGTTTTAATAATTCTCATATCTTCTGAAATTAAGTGGACGTAAAATCACTGGGTATTTTGACATGTGGCCCAATAATCATAAGTGAATGGATTTAAAATCACTGGCCTAAATTTTTGGATGTAACTTCACGTGCAAAAGCCTTATGAAGTAGCATCCAAAGTTGTTATTACTTGATTAAATTCTATTGAACTTGCTAGTGATTATCCAGCCATTTTTTGACTTTTAAGCATCTTTTGGATGTAAGATCACAAGTATTTTTGTTTTTTGGATGATAAATCACTGGACATATTTTTATCAATTGCGGTAATGGGCCATATTTTGGATGTAAAATCATGAAGACATTTTAAGCTATAGCATATTTTGGATGTAAAATCATAAGTCCATACTCGTGCTTGCAGATTTTTGGCCTTAAAATCACGAGTATGAACTTTTGAATTTATTTTAAAATCGAATTAAAAAGCTCAGTTAATCCTTCTTCGGTTTGAAGAGAATTATAGTCTAGTTTTTTTTCAGCAATATTTTTTAAAAGTGCTTTCATACCGGCCCTGATGATAGTGTTTTCAGTAATTCTCGGAAGTGTATCTTTGTTTTTTATAGTGCTTTTTCTTCTGGCCATAGATAAATCGGCAGCGAATTCTCTAATCATAAAAAATTCTTCTTCATTAAAGAGGACCATTTTGTTTATACATTTATCGAATGATTTTTTTGGGTATTTTCTAAATTTTTGCAATTCAGATCCTATATTTGATAAATCTTCATTTTGATTTTCTGCTATAGGATTTGTTTTAATTTCAGTTTTATGAAGTGTTGGTGCTGGCCCATAAGTTTCTTTCATGATTTGAGATGAAGATGTGAAAGGAGATTTTGTAGGAATTTCATTTTTCCGAGATACAACTCTTGAGCTATTGGCAAACATAGAAAAATCGTCTGAGTTATCCATTTTATACCCCTGCGCTTAGGTTGATATTTTTTGCTGACGATGAAGCTTCTAGTGATTTCATTTTTGCTAGCATTTCTTTTGTTAAATCCAAATAGTCTTTATGTCCCCTATCTTTGGCACTCACTACATCAAAAATTGTTTGCTGATTTCTTGGCAAGAAATCAAATTTAGAAACTGATGGAATAGTTGTTTTTAGTAATGGAATTTCTGTTTCTTTGCAAAAATCTTTTAACTCCTCAAGGGCCACCTTGGCTTGTTTAATTCTGTTGTCAGTACTGCTTACAAAAATACCAAGTGCTTCAAGATTTTGATTATATGCTTTTTTAACAGTCATTGCTGTTTTAAATGTTTGACCAATAGAAGTGATAGAAAAGTCTTTCATTTGTACTGGGACAAGAAAATAATCACTGGCAATTAAGCTGGCCACAGTCTCCATACCTAGGTTGGGGCAATTGTCGATTAGGATAAAATGATAATCTTTTAGCGCTTCACTTTCACTTAGCAGTTCTTTTAACAGTGAATAACCTTCAGCACCTAGTTGTGTTAAGATTGTACTAATACTGTAGGCATTTCCTCTTGCATTCATTTTTTCTGTTGGAATAATTGATAGGTTCTTATTTTTTGTAGGATAAATAACTTCATCGAGATTTCCACCGCTGGCAATTATATGGCAGATCCCTTTCTGAGTTTTTGGGTCAAGCTCTCCAATTGTAGCGTAGGTTAAATTTCCTTGAGTTGTATCCCAGTCGAGTGCGAGTGTTTTGAAGCCCATATTGGCCAATGCGGTAGCAATGTGGATAGTAGCTGTTGTCTTTCCTACTCCACCTTTTTGCGCAATTACTGAAATTATTCTTGGCATATTTCCTCCTTGAACTTAAACCAAAACTTTAATGCTTTAATATTTTTAAAGTATAAAACATTTTAAATTTAAAACAATAAGTCTTTTTAAGTTTTATTGTATTAAAGTTTTAAACTTAAAAAGACTTATTGTTTTATACTTTAAACTTTTTAATGTTTTAAAGTTTTAAATATTGCGTGAGAATTTACGTATAGTTTTAAACTTTTAAACTATACGTAAATTAACCGGAAGTAGCATTTGTATTTTAAAGGTATTTATAAGCCAACTGAGAAAGCAGGGGAGTGATAGGTGAAAATATTATTGATCATGTTAAAAAGAAATGAGTTTTAAAGTATTAAAGTTTTAAAGTATGCTTTTTTTGAATTAGTAATCTTCTGGTAAAATTGATTGCGCTGAATTGGGTTACATTATAAAATTAAAGAGAGCTATATTTTGAGTATTTAAATCATAAACGGTTTAAATATAATAAGTTAAAAATCCGACAAAATCACTTCTTGTTATTTTATAAAATTAAGAATTCAAAACACGCCATAACTTTGTATTTTTATGGTGTCTTATTTTTAAATCTCAAAATATACTAATAATGAATTAACGAGAAAAGAAATCAGACTTGTAAGTAGGATGAATAATGGAAAGTGATAAAATTGAAAACATACCTAGACCGAAACTCAGCTTAAAATCTGTAATAATAGAGTCACAAAAAATTAGAACAGAAAGGGGAGAGGAATTCTTCACAAATAAAAAAAATAATAAACCAGAAGTTGTCGTCAATGAAGCTACTTCCAAGATTCAATTAACGTGTGAAAATGATGAATCAGAATTTAAAAAATTACGAGAATCACACTCTAAACTCGCTCATCTTATTGTCGATTATGATAAAAAAATTTTTGATAAAAATACTCAGGTAATCATTCCTAAAAAAACTCGTTCTAAGTCACTACATCTTTACGTAGATAAAACGATCGAGAATTTCCTAAGTGATGAATCTAAAAAAGCTGAAACTAAATGGGGCCTCAGAAAGAATGCGGGTCTGGGCCAGCTTATTCAAAAATTTATATTAAATTTTATTGAATTAAAAAAGAGGGAAGATCGGCAATTAAAAAGAGTCAAAAAAGTCATTGATGATTTTAGATCCAATTTGGTGGAGTTTAAAAAAAGCTCTGTATCGCCTGATAATTATCTTAGATCAGAACAAGCAAACCAGAAAATGAAAGTATTATCGAATGATTTAAGAATTCTTCTTTCGCTGCTTGAGTTTGAAGAAGTCGACTTGAAAATAACCTTAGGAAATGAAAATTATGACTGGGTTGAATTTATGCTTAGATGGAAATATTTATAAGCGAAATTTTTTTATATTAAAGAATTCGTAAGGAATCTAGGCACTAGAATGTAATTCTAATGTTGCAATATTGCCGCGGCCATTCCATAACAATTAGCAGAATTATTATTTTTCATTTTTTTCATTAATTTTTCGATTTCATATGGAAATTTATTTTTAGTATTGGACTCTAACATCATAGCTTTCTCAGCAATTGAATTTTGCACTCTTCCTACATCTTCAGTAGGTGGGAGTAATTGCAAACTTTTACTTAATTCTATTAAGACATCAGCATTTTTCCAAAGAGGATCATTCATATAGTTTTCTCTAGAAAGATTATTTTTAATATTTTCAATTATAAAAACATTCTTCTCAATTATCATTCTTCGTAAGAAATTTGCAACATCTCGTGATGATGAATACCCCTGTAATGCATATTTTACTTCCCTAAAAGTTGTCAGCTTTGCTCTTGCTGGCTTAATTAAGTTTTCAAAATGTGTCCAAGCATCATGTCGATTTGCTTTTCCGTTAGCAAATGAATCGGCCAGTTCATGAGACCAAAACCAAGGATGATCTTGTTTTGAATAAAACCACTTATCATATTGTGACCCCTTTATGGATTTATCATATCCCCATAAATCGAAAGGTATTTGCTTAGCAGGAATGGTTGTGTTCAAGTCGTCTCTTACTATAAAATGACCGAAGTCAAAAAGATCCCCACTGGTCGTCCCTTGAATATTTTTATTGGGGTCAATTCCATATCTATGTAGTATCGACTGCAAGTATAACCTTTTATCGAGATCAAGCCATGCACTATCATTTTCTATTCTATGCTGAGCTTGTCTTAAATAAAATCCCGCAGGTGATGAACTTCCATCTTCATGACGTACTCCAAAGCCAGCATCGATGACCGCATATGAGCCAACTGTTTTTGTGGGTATATCAGCATCATCCAAGACGTCTCGTACAAGATTTTCATAGAGAAATTCACGGATACATTCACCAAGGGTTGCGACGCCATTAGCATGTTCCATTTGTTCCGGGTAAAGCGAGCCAGCACCCTTAACGTCGATTAGTCCAATTTCTGATTTATGATCTTTGGGATCTATCATTGGGTAAACTAAGGCCCGCCCATAATCTGGTGGTCTTGCTGCTTGTCTGACTTGTCCTGTGGTGTGAATAGGGGTATTTACTTCTGATTGAGCCGCTTGTGGTTTTGAAATATAAGCTACTTGATTTAAAATCCATTCATCTATTTCAGGATTACTCATATCTCTTATCTGAGGAAAGTCTCTTTTAATTAAATCATAATCGGCCATAACAATTCTTGCATCTTTTAATTTTACTACTTCTTCAAAAATTGCCTTCTCATGAACATCGATCATTTTTTTTTCTGGTTCAATAACTCTCGCTCGATAAATTTTTTCTGGTGCAGTAGCAATTTTTCTACTTGGCAAATTAATGGAAGATAATTGATAAAAAACCAAGGATAAGAGAATTATCAAGCTACTAAGTATGAAGCTATTTCGTTTCGAAAACATTTATTACCTCGTATGAGTTCTAAAGGCTTTTCGTCATTATAGGCGAAATAGTTGAATTAATTATTAATTATCAAGGTATTACAAGCAGATGAACTGCTTTAGAAATGAAATTATTTTATTTTTGGATGTAAGTTCATAGGCTGATTGATATTAACAGCTCGATCAGCTTCAGGAAATTTGATACCTGAAAGCACAGATTTAATACAATTTATGGCCTGAGTAGAATGAAAGTTTTCAGAAATAATTTCAGAATTTTCAACAATCCCAGATGATAAAATTTTAAATTTGAGTTTTATCGAGCCTTGTAAAGGCTCTGGAGATTTTTCAGAATCAAGTGCTTTCTGGTAACAAGCTTGAAAGTTTGAGGTATTGTCAGACAATAAATCCCTTATCGCAATGGCATTGACTGAAGGCTTAGTTTTTAAGGGAGTGTTCTGTATTTCCTGATCAACTATTTTAGGCAGAGGTTCTATATTAATATTTAAATCTGCATGTTCAACGGGAATGGCCACTGCAATATCTTTTACTCTTTCTTGTTTTTGTAAAACATCGTCATTGGTTATTACTTTAACGGTATCAAAGTCTGCAATATTAGTTCCAGAAGAGTAAGCTAGAGAAATGTTTAAGAACAAGCAAGTTATTATAAAATTTTTCATTTTATGAGTTTAACCTTTATTTACTTATATTCGTTTCTTCCAAAAGCTTTTAAATTAGTTTTTTCAATTAAATTATTTAATTCCTGCTGAGAAAGCAACTTGCTTTTATTAAAGTGACTTTTTTTACAAATTGCGATTGCCTCTTCTTTACTATAAGGACCATTATAGGCAGACAATGCACACTCTGCTGTTTCTTTAGTTCCATTATGTGAGCAAAGAGTGAGACTTTCAGAAGTTGAAAATGGGCCATTGTAGGCCAGGTTCGCGCAATCGACAGGACCTGTTTTTGTGCTTGCCCCCTTACAGAGTGCAATACTTTCAGATTTTGAAAATCTACCTCGATAAGCTTCAATTCCACAGAAAGCGGGAGCATCCGAGTGGGCGTTTTCACATAGCTCTTGAGCCTCGTCCTTAGAGTATGGGCCATTATAAGCAGTCAGCAGGCATTGTGATGGGTTACGATTTTCAATAGGGGTACATTGATGTCTAATTCCACCAATTTCAATTATAACTGAATCAGAGGCAAATGAACTGATCGTAGTAAAAAAAACAAATAAAAATAATAGTTTCAAAATTTACCCCAATGTTAGTAAGTTAAAATTATCGCTACGAAGCAAAGGTTTTTAATTATTTCAAAAAGCAATTGTATTCATACCAATTAAAAGATTATAATAAAAAAACTTAAAATAAAACTTAATACAACTAAAGATTTGTAAATGCCAAAACCTCCACTTTTCACTAATCTATGCAAAATTTTAATAATTTATAATAATGATTTTCCTGAAAGTTCAGCTATAGATTTAGGCATTGAGGCTCGAGCTAGTATTCACTTTGTCTCTGAAAAAGTTCATAAAGCCTTGAAAAATTTAGGTTATTTGAATATTGATAGATTTCCAGTCCAAAGCCTATCTGAAATTAAAAAGATCTTAGCTGAAAAAGAGTACCACCTTATTTTTAATCTATGCGAAACGCTTAACGGCGATAGTCGAATGGAGATTGAAGTCGTAAAATTACTTGAAAAGTATAATATACCCTTTACTGGTAATTCATCTAAAACGCTAGAAGCTTCACTTGGAAAATTTCAAAGTACGGCCTTGTTAAAGAAATCAAATATAAATGTACCAGAAAGTTATTTATTAAAATCCCTAAAAGATATAGATCAAATTAATTTTGATAAATTTAATTTTATTTTAAAACCTAATGAGCAAGATGGATCAACAGGAATAGAATTTTGCTCAGTAGTTAAAAATAAAGAGGAACTTCTCGCACAGGCAAAATATCTTTTTGATAATAATCAAGGACCTATTATTGTTCAACAATATATTGAGGGGAGAGAGATTAACCTTGCAATAATGGGTAAAGTTGAAAATGAGTTTTGGAATTGCTCAGAAATAGATTTCTCACAATTACCTGACAATGTACCAAAAATTTTAAACTATTCTTCAAAATGGATAGAAGACTCATTTGAATATAAAAAGACTTTCGGAGTAAAGCCTATTTTAACGGCTTCTTTGAAGAAAAAAATTTTTGAAATCGGAAATAAGAGTGCTCAAGCTTTAGGCATAATAAGTTATGCGAGATTAGATTTACGCTTAGATAAAAATGAAACCCCTTTTGTTATAGACGTAAATCCAAACTGCGACCTTGATCCAATTGCAGGACTCACAAGATCTGCAAGCTATAATGGTATTTCGTATGAAATGTTAATCTTAAAAATTGTCAAAAATGCTTTTGAAAAAAATACGGAATCAACCTCACTTGATTTCTTAAATAATCTCAATCCATTTCATCTATTTTTGGACAATCAACTTCAAATGATCCAAGTAGAAGAATAAATGAAATTAATCAGAGCTCTTGCTAAATCTGATTTTGAATCAATCCTTCTCTTACTAAAAGGAATTCCTCTTTTTGTACAAGATGAATTAGATGTAGTTTTAGAACTTGTTGATCTGTATTTACACGATACTAAAAACAATGATTATCTTTTTTTTGTCACAGAAGAGTCTAATAAAGAACTTTCTAGTTTTATTTGTTTTGGACCAACGCCAATGACCATCGGAACATATGATCTTTATTGGATAGGGACTAAGCAAGGCCATGAAAAAAAGGGACTTGCAAAAAGCCTCATTAACTTCATGATTGATTATCTGAAACAAAATGATGGGCGATTAATTCGCGTTGAAACGGCAGGAAAAGATTCATACAATGGCACCCAGCTATTTTATGAAAAAATTTACTTTAATGAAGAAGCACGTATTAGAGATTTCTATGCTAATGGCGATGATTTAATAATCTTTACATATCGAGTGCAATAAAATCTATGTTATATTTTTATGCTTTAATTTCAACATTACTTGAAATATATGGAGATTATTTATTTAAAATGAATCGACCATTTCTGGGAGTGATGGCTTATCTCTCGGGTATCGCTCCATGGTTTGCAATTTTAAAGACAACAGACTTATCAAAATCAATAGTTATTTTTACTGCTTTAAATGTAGTTGGATGTGTTCTTATTGGGCGCATGATGCTTGATGAATCTATTACGACTCAGCAATATTTTGGAATTGGATTTTGCATAGTCGGTGTTTTATTAATGTACTAAGTTGACAGTAGTTAGTGATACAACTAGGCTGATAGAAAAAAGGATTAATATGAACTATCATTTTTTATTCAAAAATATTTCTAATAGTACTATTTTGAAATTCGTATTTACCTTCTCTAGTGTGGTTTTATTTGCGTCATGTACTCAAGTTAATCCTGGGAATAGAGGAGTAAAGGTAACAATGGGTTCTGTTTCAAATGATATACTTCCAGAGGGGCTTCACTTTCACGCCCCATTTGTAACTTCTATTGAAAATATTTCTATTAAAAATGAATCCAAAGATATTGAGATGGAATGTTATTCTTTTGAAAATCAGCCTATTAAGTTTTCTACAACCGTAAGATACCGAGTTCCTCCTCAATCTGTTCTGAAGATTTTCAAAGAATATGCAGGAGATTTTTATAAAGGTATTATTGAGCCTAAAACTAAAGAGTCAATGATGTCAGTTGTCTCGCTTATTAAAACTGAAGACGTAATCAAAAAAAGAGATAAAATTAAAAGTGATACATTAAAAATTCTTAAAGAAAAAATTGGAGATTTAGTAATCATTGATGATTTTATTATTTCAAACGATACTTTGCCTGTTGAATTAGAAAAAGCCGTTTCGGAAAAAATGGTTCAAGAGCAAAAAGCTTTAAAGGCCAAATATATTAAAGATGAAGAAATAACTAAAAATGAAATTGTTCTGTTAAATGCAAAAGCACAAGCGGAGGCCAATAGGCTTATTACTTCATCGATTACTTCAAACTTAATTCAATATGAATTTGTTAAAAAATCTGATGGAAAGCTACCGCTTGTAATGGGTTCAGGAGCAAGTACAATTATAGATTTAAATTTATCTAGAAATCGTAAAGAATAATTCTATTTTTAATCTGTATAATTTATTTTGAACATCATAAATACCTGGCGTAAAATTCATGAATTATTGCAAGCATAATTAATTCTTATAAGGACACCAATATGATTAAAACAACTGGATACGCTGCCCTTGCTTCTACATCTCCTTTAATTCCACATAAATTTTCAAGAAGAGAAGTAGGAACTCATGATATCTTAATCGAAATTGATTTTTGCGGCGTCTGTCACTCAGATATACATCAGGTAAGAAATGAGTGGGGTGGTTCCGTGTATCCTATGGTGCCAGGTCATGAAATAGTTGGTCATATTACAAAAGTGGGATCACATATTTCAAAATTTAAAGTTGGTGATCTCGCTGGAATTGGATGTTTAGTCGATTCATGTAGAGTCTGTGAGAATTGTCATGATGGTCTAGAGCAATTTTGCTTAAACGGCTCCGTGGGTACTTATAATAGCCTTGAAAAAGATGGTGTTAACCGAACATTTGGTGGCTACTCAAAATGTATTGTCGTCAACGAAGAATTTGCACTTAAAATTCCTGCTAATTTAAACTTGGCTGCAACAGCTCCATTATTATGTGCTGGAATAACTACGTATTCTCCACTTCGTCATTGGGGAGTTGGACCTGGACAAAAAGTAGCCATTGTTGGACTAGGTGGTCTTGGTCATATGGCCGTAAAATTTGCTCATTCATTTGGAGCACACGTTACAGTTTTTACTCGATCACTTGGAAAAAAAGAAGATGCAATCAAGCTTGGCGCCGATGAAGTAGTGGTTACATCAAATTCGGAATCACTTCTGAAAACACATGCTGGAAAGTTTGATTTTATTTTGGATACTGTTTCGGCTCCACACGATCTAAATCTCTATTTAAAATGTTTAAAACGTGATGGCAAAATGGTTCTTGTCGGTTTACCCGTTATTCCTCCTGAAATCGTAGTAGGAAATTTAATTTTTGGTCGAAAAACTTTAGCTGGATCTTTAATTGGTGGAATTCCAGAAACGCAAGATATGCTTGATTACTGTGGCAAGCATAATATTTGTTGTGAGATTGAATTAATTGCTCCCAATAAAATTAATGAAGCATTTGAGAGAACTCTTAAAAGTGATGTCAAATATAGATTTGTTCTCGACATGAAACAACTTTAAGTTTCAAATAGGAAAGATCATGAAGTTACTACATACTCCAATTATAAATCTTGGAAATCCAAATGATAAAAGAATTGAAATTCTTAATTATTTTATCGAATCATATGAGCTGTATGAAAGTTTATTTGAACTATTGAATTCAGATGAATCTTTTTATCAAATTCCAGAACCGTTACGACATCCTCTCATATTTTACTATGGACATACGGCCACATTTTTTATCAATAAGCTTATTTTGGCAAAAATAATACCCAAGCGAGTTAATTCTGAATTTGAATCATTATTCGCTATCGGTGTTGATGAAATGAGTTGGGATGATTTACATACAGAAAATTATACTTGGCCTAAAGTTGCAGAAGTTAGGGCCTATAGACAAAAAGTAAAATCACTAATTATTGATACCATACAAAATATGGATTTGAAAATTCCAATAACTTGGGAAACTCCGATGTGGGCGATTCTCATGGCCATTGAACATGAACGTATTCATCTAGAGACATCTTCCGTTCTAATACGTCAGCTAGATTTAAAATATATTACTCCAAAACAAAAATGGTCGCCTTGCCAAGAAGTTGGCCCAGCTCCTCAAAATAATTTTGTTTCCATTCCGAGTAGTAATATACTGATCAATAAAGATAAATCCTCTAAGTTATACTCATGGGATAATGAAAATGGTACTCACGAGTTTCAAGTTAATCCTTTTAGGGCCAGTCAATTTTTAGTTTCCAATCAAGAGTTTTTTGATTTTGTATGTGATGGCGGGTACCAGAATAAAAATTACTGGGAAGATGAAGGTAGAAAATGGTTAGAGTTTTCAACATCTACCTGTCCCCGTTTTTGGATTACGATAGGCAATAATCAATATAAATATAGGGCATTAGCACAAGAAATAGATATGCCATGGAACTGGCCAGTCGATGTTAACTATCATGAATCGAAGGCTTTTTGTAATTGGAAAAGCGAAAAAACATCTAAAAAGATTAGACTTCCGACAGAAGATGAATGGTTTTCTTTAAGAAACTCTATCGGGCTAACTGATGAAAGATATGATTTAGAATTTAATATTAATTTAAATCATGGTGCTTCTGCATGCCCTGTCGATAAATTTAAGTTTGGAAATCTTTATGACATTGTTGGTAATGTCTGGCAATGGACAGAAACTCCAATATATCCCTATACAGGATTTGAAGTTCATCCTCTGTATGACGATTTTACGATTCCCACTTTTGATAATCGACATAATTTAATTAAAGGCGGTTCATGGATATCAACTGGGAATTCTGCAACGAAGAATGCCCGCTATGCATTTAGAAGACATTTTTTTCAACATGCAGGTTTTCGATATATTGAAACTGACAGCGATATTAAAATTAATGATTATAATTATGAAAGTGACACTCAAAATTCTCAGTATTCTGAATTTCATTATGGTGACGAATATTTTAAAGTTAAAAATTTTGCCAAAGCCTCTGCTGAATTCTGTATCCAGCAATCAACCGGAAGAAAATTATCCAAGGCACTAGACTTGGGGTGTGCAGTTGGACGAAGTACATTTGAACTTGCAAAAGTTTATAAAGAAGTTATAGGTCTTGATTTTTCAGCTCGATTTATTAGGACAGCAGTTGAAATGCAAGAAAGAGGTGAAATTCGCTATACTCTAATTGAAGAAGGAGAATTGTGTTCATATAAAACACGAAGAATGGAGGATCTGGGATTAGCAAATATTCAACAAAAAATTGATTTCCAGCAAGGTGATGCGTGCAATTTAAAAAGTCATCTTAACAATTTTGATCTCATTTTTATGGGAAATCTTATAGATCGACTTTATGATCCAAAAAAATTATTACTAGAAATTCATCAAAGAATTAATATTGGGGGACTCTTAATTATAGCTTCACCCTTTACCTGGTTAGAAGAATATACAAAAAGAGAAAACTGGTTAGGGGGATTCAAGGCCCCAAATGGAGAAACCTTAACAACAACTGATGCACTAACATTAGTTTTAGAAAAACATTTTAAACGAGTAGGACGGCCTGTTCCGATAGAATTTGTTATTCGAGAAACTAAACGAAAATTTCAACATACTATTTCTGAGTTTAATGTCTTTGAGAGAATAATATGAATAAACCATATTATGTCGAAAGAAATGGTAGCGACTGTATCAAATACGATAAATGTTTTGAAAAATATGGAAGAAATGATTTACTTCCAATGTGGGTAGCCGATATGGATTTTGCGACCCCTGAGTTTATCACTGAAGCCTTGTCTGAGAGAATCAAACATCCCGCATTTGGATATAGTTATATAGACTTCAGAAATCAAATTATTAAATGGCAAAAAATACGCCACCAATTTGAAATTGAAACTGATTGGATTATTCCACTTCCCTCTGTCAAAACAGGCCTAAATTTAGCAGTACAAGCGCTTACAAAACCTGGAGAAATCATCCAGATACAAACCCCAGTCCATTCATCCTTTTTTACTTCTGTAATACTCAATCATCGAATTGTGCATGCTTCCCCAATAGGAAATTTTGATCTCAATCACTTTAATAAAAATTCTAAATTATTTTTTCTATGTAACCCGCAAAACCCAACAGGGAAATGCTGGAGCAAGTCTGAACTTGAGCAAGTAGGTGAGTTTTGCTTAAAACATAATATGATCATTATTTCAGATGAAATTCACTCTGATATAATTTTCCATCCTCATAAGCATATACCAATTGCAAGTCTAGGAAAAAAAATATCAGATATAACAATTACACTTAACTCCGCTGCGAAAACGTTTAATCTTTCAGGACTTGGGCAAGCTTACGCAATTATTTCAAATCCAATTCTTCGTAAGAAGTTACAAACCATTGCTGATACTATTTATTTTCCACAAAACATCTTAAATAGTATTGCAAATCTTGTGGCCTATGAGCAGGGTGAACCTTGGGTTAATGAGCTTTGCTTAACATTGCAGAAAAATCGAGATTTTCTTTATGATAAAATTAGCAATGAAACAAAAATAAAGATGTCTAAACCCGATGCAACTTATTTAGCATGGTTAAACTTTAAAAATTTTAATATAGATCATAAAACGATTGAATCCAAGCTGATTAATACATCTAAAATTGCACTAAGTAGTGGAGAGGAATTTAGAAGTGAAAATTATTTTAGACTTAACTTTGCAACTTCTTTAGAAAATATTGGGGAGGGTGTTAAAAGATTAAAAATGATCTGAAGATTTATAATCTTTTAGAGTTCTAAAATATTTTTTTAAAAACTACCGCATAGGATTGCAAGTTATTACTTTTGGTTGAATATTTTACGGCATTTAAATTAATCGAATAATCCTGAAAATTTATGCTTTGAATAATATTAATTTCATTAAGCAATAAAAACGAATTAATTCCCGATAGTAAATAATTATATGTAACAATCGTTTTCATATTAAAGAGTTCCCTAAGTAGAAAACCGGCTTTGGGTCCTGTGGAAACATTTAATTTTTTCTTAAGTCTTAAATCAAAGTCTAATAATAAGAATGTATCCAAATCTCTTCCAATTCGATAAGTTTTTCCAATAGATGAGTCGATATTATAAGAATGAATTGATTTAAGTTCATTAGATTTTTTTTCACCATATCCAAATTCAAACTTACCAGAAATGCCTCCCAATAGTTTGTCGCTTGGCCTAAGGGCCGTTGCTGAATATAATGTGACAGTATCCAGTTTTAAAGATTTGTTACTATTGGAATAGACAAATGCTACATCTCCTAATTTTAATTCTGATTCATTTGTATATTGTAAATTATCATCCTCAAGTTTATGAGATGCTGGCATAAAACCAATTTTATAAATATAATTAGATTTATTTTGTAATAATTCTAGATAAACCTGAGAATCTTGGGCCGTTTTAGTAGGTGATTTTATATTTATAGTTTCAAGATAATTATTAGGAAATTTATTTATTTTTATAACTTTAATTTTATCATCATAAAGATTCCATGTGTTCTTATCGATTATATTACTTTCAAATAAATAATCATTATACGACTTTGCAAGTTCTAATTTTATAAATGTTAAGTTTGTGGATTGATCAATTTTACTATTTTGTATTAATTTTATATCCTCTGAATCAAAATTATTTGACTCTAATATAGACTTTATTTTCCAAACACTAGATGGAGTAATCGATGTTTTAGAAATCAATTTGAGTTGATAGATTGAACGAACTACATCAAGTGGAGTTACCCAGTTTGTGCGCTCATTTCCCAAAGCAGAATAGGGTACAGATAAAACACTATTAATTAGTGTTGCGCAATTATAGATATGAAAAAAATATTTAAAGTTTATTTCTTTAAGTTCGAATAAATGATATTGCAATATTTTCAGCTGATAATCGTCGAGTTTTAGTTCGTATTCCCAGATATTTCGTTGTTCAAAGTATAGATAATTATTTTTCTGAGCTTCATAGGGGGCCAGGGCATAAACTCCGTTCATGCCAGTGAGTAAGCTCTGAATTACTAATTTTGGGAAACTAACTTTATCTACATCTGTAAAAAATGAGATTGAGTGATTAACTGGAATTTTATTAATATTTTCACCACTTATTTTTAAAAAGATGTGTCCCATCATACTCATTGGCATTGAAATATTTTCTGATGCGAAAACTAGCGATGCTTGTTCAACAGGTGCCTTGTCTATGAATTCACTTAAATCCTTGCAAATCTTTAAGTTAATTTGGGGAAGATTTAATTTTTGCTGAATAAAAATATAACGTGCAGGAAATCTACATAGTATTTCAATGTTTTTTTTAATAAATATTTCATTATATGTTTTTTCAAATTCATCTTCTAAGTTAATAAATTTAGTTCCAATAAAAAATTTTGAATCTTGGATATCTGTATTTCCATGGTAGAAATGAATTAGTGCTTTCCATCCTAGGTCATTGTAGATTTTCTCTTCACATTGAGAAATTAGGGGGGAAAAAAATATAAAAAGAAAAAAGAAGTGAAGTCTTTTCATACTTCACTTCTTGAATTGATTAAAATAACTGAGGATTATTTGCATGGAATTAAGACTGAATCTTGATATTTCCACATTTTTTCAGTTGCATAATCGGTAGTAGAACCAGTTGTACCACCAGATAAAATATTGATATAAAATTTCATATCAACAGTACTTGGCATTAATGTTTGTTTTGTACATGCTGGAGAATCAACCATTATAATTTTATCTGCTTTAGATCTTTTAACACTAATTATCGCTGGACCAACAAAAGGAATACCATCAATTGTTCCTTTAATTTCAGAATTATTTGAAGAACCTACGTTAATTCTTTGTGTGTCATCATTTAAAATTGAGGCACAACCAGACAAAATAAGACCAGAAATTAGAATCAATAAAACTTTCATTTGAACTCCTTTAAAATGTAGTAAAGATTATATCTAAATAGTCATATATTTAAAGTTAAAATTTAAGCCGGAAGTAATCTGCGATTCATTTTGTTTTAAATATTCATTTTGTCTTCATCGCATAATAATAGATCAATGAAAAAAGCACTTCCCCTTGTATTCTTCTTTCTCGTAAATTTCTCAATCTTTGGAAGCACCAATATATTATTTTTGGGTGATTCGCTTTCAGAGGGCCAAGGTGTGAATGAAAATCAGGCCTTTCCGCGACTAGTTGAGAACTATTTAAGGATTAAAAAATATGATGTCAAAGTCACAAACGGAGGAGTCAGTGGATCAACATCGGCCAGTGGTGATTCTAGACTTAGATGGCATCTAAAACAAAAAATCGATATTATAGTATTAGAGCTCGGCGCAAATGACGGATTACGTGGTTTGAAAATTTCAGAAACAGAAAAAAACTTATCAAGTATTATAAAAACAGCAAAAAATAAAAAAATAAAAGTTTTATTACTTGGCCTATTAATGCCTCCTAATTATGGAAAAAAATACTCACAGGAATTTCAGCAAATGTATAAACGAATAAGTTTAGTGGAAAATATTCCACTGATGCCTTTTGTCTTAACAGGAGTTGCAGGCGTTGTTAAATATAACCAGGCAGATGGAATTCACCCTAATGTACAAGGACACGAAATTATTGCAAAAAATGTTAGCGATTTTCTGGAGAAAAACTTATGAAAATAAGTATTACAAATCTTAAAAAAAGTTTTTTACAAGGCAAAAATATTATATCAGTACTAGAGGATATTTCCCTGGAAATACAAAGCGGGGAAGTCATTGCTTTATTAGGTAAATCAGGCAGCGGTAAATCAACGCTTCTTTCACTCTTGGCAGGGCTAGAAAAACCTGATCAAGGAACAATTATTGCCAATGAAACTGATATCGTGAAACTTTCAGAATCAGAACTTTGTGATTGGCGTGCCAAAAATATTGGTATTATTTTTCAACAATTTAATTTAATTCCACATTTAAGTGCTATTGAAAATATTTATTTACCCCTAGAAATTAATGGCATCACGGAAAATCAGAAAGCGATAGAATGGCTCAACTTAGTAGGATTAGAAGATAGAGCGAATCATTTTCCATCCATGTTATCAGGAGGAGAACAACAACGAATAGCCATGGCCAGAGCTCTCGTAACTAATCCTCCATTTATCTTGGCAGATGAACCAACAGGTAACCTCGATCAAGAAACAGGTAAAAAAATAATTGAGATCCTCTTCAATATTGTAAGGAAGAAAAAAATCACAATGATTTTGGTGACACATGATGAAGAGCTAGCGTTGAAAGCAGATAGAGTTATTAGACTTATAGGTGGGAAATGTCGTTTATAGGTTTTTTCATAAGAGATTTTAAGTCAGATAAATCATTTAATTGGTTTTATATCCTATGCGCATCTCTAGGAATTATTGGATTATTACTTGTAGAATCTTTTAAGGGCGGCATTGAAGATAAGGTAACTAAAAATGCAAAGAATTTTATCGCTTCAGACCTTTCTGTATCAACAAGAAGGACATTAGATCCAAGTGAAACTACCAAACTTGAGACATATTTACAAAATAATAAACTTCCATTTTCTAGATGGACGGAAACTTATTCTCTCGTCTCAAAAACAAACGAATCAGAACCACTGGCCAAACTATCTGATTTAAATTTTGTATCAGAAGAATTTCCTTACTATGGTGGTGTCACCTTAGAAGAATCTGGATATAAAGGTGTAGGATCTTGGCAAAGCTTACATCAAAATCCATTAGTATGGATTGCAAGGGATCTCTCTTGGCAATTAGGGGTAAAAGTAGGGGATAAATTAAAAATAGGGGAACTTAATTTTAAGATCGATGGAATTATTTCAGAAGATAACTTTTCTTCTTTTAGAGGTTTTAGTTTAGCACCTAAAATTTTTCTTTCATATAATTACCTCAAGCAAACAGAGTTAATTAAATTTGGGTCGACGGCCACATATGCATATGCCATCAAACTCTCTCCTGATTTAAACTTAAAAAAGATTCAAGCTGAACTTCGACTTTTATTACCAGATAAAAGTATACACATAGTGAGTCCTGATGAATCAAGTAAGCAAATAGCAAAGTCACTAAACATTTTAAGTGACTACTTAAGCTTAATTACATTACTTACATATCTATTAAGTTTAGTAGGCCTCTATTATTTTACACAATATTTTCTATCAAAAAAGCTTAAGACTTTTTCTATCTATAAAACGCTTGGAATAAAAACAAGCTTTCTTTTTCATATTAGTTTTCTTCATTTGTTTGTCTTAACTTTAATGGCCGTTGTCACTTCTACTATTTTAATTATTATTTTATTACCTTTTGTAGAAACTATTTCAACTCACTTGATAGGTGACAATATTCACTTTAAATTAGGAATATGGTCTTTACTGCGAATCTTACTTCTTTCCCTGTTTGGTAATATGTTGGCGTTAGGACCATTGTTTTGGGGGGCACTTCAAACATCGATTGGGAATGTTTTCCAAGATTTACCGACAGAACTGAAGCGAATTAAGTTTTATTATTTTTTACCTTTAGTGGCCTATGTAAATATTTTAACAATTCTATTGTCAAATTCTGTTAGGACAGGAAGTTATTTTTTATTTACTTTAATAATCATCGTTATTGTAGCAGCTCTTTGCTTTAAGGGTTTTACAAAATTATTTGAACAGTTAGCAGTAAAATTCAACTTTATTAATCGACATGCCTCATTTACTTTGAGTCGATATTTCACATCAACTTTTACAATTTTTATCTGTCTACTAATAAGCATGACTTTTTCAGTATTTATTTTTCAACTTGATCACTCGCTTCGACAAGAGTTTACACAAACATCTGGTAATCGTCGTCCCGATCTTTTTATGTTTGATTTACAGGACTCTCAAGCAAAAAGATTCAGTCAACTTGTTTACGATGAGAAATGGCATCAAACATTACTAGCTCCAATGATTAGGGCCCGTTTAATTAAAATTAATCAAGAACTTACACAAAAAAAAACCGAGCAAGTCGAAAGTGATTTTTCTACGAGAGATGAACAAAACAGTGAACGAATGAAAAACAGAGGTGTAAATCTCAGCTATCGTAGTCAATTATCCTGGTCTGAAAAAGTAGTTGCTGGTGCTTTCAATGGAAAAAATTGCGATACAAACAAATCAATCTGTGAAATTTCTCTAGTTGATACTTATGCAAGTCAGTTAGGTGTCAAAATTGGTGATCACTTAACTTTTGATGTAGGTGGTGTAGAGGTTGAAGGTGTAGTTAGAAGTCTACGCAAGGTGAAATGGGTAAGCTTCGAGCCGAATTTTTTTATCCTTTTCCAACCTGGTATTTTAGAGGATGCACCAAAAACTTATCTAGCATCTTTTAAAGTAAAATCCTCAATGGAGAAGATGGCCGTCTTTTCTAAGATTGCTGATAATTTTTCTAATGTTTCACTGTTAGATACCACAGAAGTTATTAAAAAAATCACTACAATTTTTGATCTCATGGCAATGGCGATTAAATTTATCTCTATTCTCTCTCTCATGGTTGCACTCGTTGTCATTGCTGCAGTTAGCTTTAACCATCTCGATTTACGAAAGAGAGAAATGACACTTTTTCACATGCTAGGTTTAAAAAAAAATATTATAAAAAAAATATACACTCGGGAATTTTTATTTCTTATTCTGTTATCTACCTTACTTTCTTTATTTTTTGGTTCAGTTATGACTCTTGTTCTCATGAAGTATGTATTTAACTCAGAATCAATAACACAGATTTTTCAAATTTCAACTCTAATGACTGGAATTGCAACTGTTCTCTATTTGATGGTCAACTTAAGAGTAAATTTTTTATTAAAAGAGAAAAGTCTTTTTTAATTTAGCAAGGATAGATTATGAGTTACGTAAAACATATTTTTGGTAAAACATTTTTCATACTACACAAATCCAAATCAATTAATAAAAAAACACCTATTATTTTTCTCCATGGTGGTCCAGGGGGTTCGCATCAATATTTCCTTCCATTAAAATCTCTCTCTAGAGATAGAGATCTTTATATGTACGATCAAATTGGTGGCGGGAGTAGTAGCGCAATTCCTTCTCAACAATGGACGATTACCACATTTGTAGAAGAATTATCCTTACTGATCAAGGCCTGGAAAATAGATACGTTTATTTTAATGGGCACATCCTGGGGGACAACTCTGGCACTAGAATATTTTTTACAAACAAAAGATACTAGAATTGAAAAAATAATTTTTCAATCTCCATTGTTTTCTACAAAAGACTGGGAAAAAGATGCAACTCGATTAATAGGCCTATTGCCCAAGGCTTCACAAAAGGTTATCAATTATTGCCATGAAATTGAAGCGACTGACTCTAAAGTTTATCAAAACGCTGTAGTAGAATATTACTTAAAACATGTTCTTCGTAATAAAAAGCTCTTAACAAATCACAAAAGAAAGCCAAATTTAGGAGGAGATTTAATCTACTCTCATATGTGGGGCCCCTCCGAATTTAAAGCAACAGGTACTTTAAAAAAATATGAAAGAGTAGGTCAATTAAAAAAACTAAAAATGCCGATCTTATTTATTTGTGGAATACATGATGAGGCCACTCCTCAGACAGTTCAAAAATATCATAAATTAATAAAACATTCAGAATTTAAAGTTATCAAAAATGCATCACATAGTATTAGTAGAGAAAACCCAAAGGATTTGTTACGAGCAATAAATTATTTTTTAAATTCTAAAATAAAAGTCGTATGAGATTGGGAATTATCCAACGAAAGCTTTCCACCATGAGCTTCAAGTATTTTTGTACATAATGCCAAGCCAAGTCCAGAACCTACACCGCGTTCTTTGGTAGAGTAAAAAGCATTAAAAATTTTATTTTGATGTTCTAGTGGAATTCCATCGCCTGAGTCTTGAAACTGAATTTTTATAAATTCACCTTCATCACTAAGTAATTTTATATCAATCCATTTAGAATTAAAATCACCAATGGCATCAACAGAGTTACTTATAAGATTTACAAAAACTTGAAAGATTTGAGTAAAATTGCAATTAATTTTAAGAGATTGAATCCTTTTATCAAATGATAACTTTACCTCTTTAGATTTCAATTTGTTTTCACAGATTATTAAAGCGTCATCTAAGATACTTCCTAATACTTCATTCTGAAATGGAACTGAACCATCATTTCTAATATAGATTTTTATTCCTTGAACTATTTTTGAAATTTTTTTAGAGCTCATGTCAATTTTATCTAATAAGTCGTGTACTTCTTCATTTTCAATTTTTTTCTTTATTCGTGCTACTGTACCTTCAATCATCATAAGGGGATTATTAATATCGTGAATAATGCCTGCAAACATTTCACCGAGGGTTGCTAATTTCTCAGTAAAAGAAACATGTCCCTTTAAAAGTGTAAGCTCAGTTATGTCTACACCAATCACAACGGCCCTATTTTGGTCATCAAGTTTAGTTCCAGAAACTAAGTAAGAATGAGTTGAATCGCCAATATGAACTGTCATTTCCCGGTAAATAGTATTGAGTTGAGTTGCAAATAGATCTGTTACAAAATCAGCAAAAAATTTCTCTTGGGTATGAAAGCCTATTTTTTTTCCTGTGAATTCTGAAGGGGTCATACCACACGTATCCGCTAAGGCCTTATTCACTCCAAAATATGTCATATCTCGATTAACCCAAGAAATTGTATTAGGTATGAGATCAATGATGACATTTAAACGATCAAATTCGTCTTTATGGTTCTTGATTTCTTTTTTTTGAGTAGTTATTAATTTATCAATATGCTCAAGTAATGTTTCTTGATTTGAATATTTAAGTATTAAGTCATTAAGCTCAGCATTTTGTAGTTTATTATACATGTCGTACATTCTACATAGAATTAAAAATTAGTAAATATCGGTCAAGCTTATCCTTTACTCTGGATAAAAAAAGGGAGACAAATCCTCTCCCTTTTTTAAAGTATTATATTGAGTAAATTATTTACATTGTTTCAACTGGATCAATTGGTGGAACTGGTGGAGTCGGAGGTATTGGCTCTTCTATAGGTGGTACTGGAATTTCAGGATGATTATCAGGATCTCCAGGAAGCGTTCCGGCCATAATTTCATTAATATTAGTAAAACCATCTACATCTGAATCGAAACCTTCAATGGCCTTAAAATCGTAGGCATTGGCTGCAAAATCTTTAGCAAAGTCATTTCGTTCTTTATAACCTGTACCGATATGACATGTTTTACAATTTTGTAATTGTTTTGCATCTGGATATGCTGCTTTAAATTTTGCTACATATGCAGGCTTCGCATAAGCAGTTGTGCTTAATAAACATACGACACCTACAACTAATAAGCTTTTCATTTTAAAACTCCTTTTTGATTTATTCAATCCTTATTCTAAGTGATACTTATACTATATATAACGAATGTAAAGTTTGAATATGGGCCGTAACATCTTCAAAGCTGATCATTATTAGGACTGTAATCGTAAGTAAGAAATCAAATTATAAAAGTAATGTTTTTTATATATTTCAGTGTCGATATGACTCCAAAGGAGAAAAGAATTTTATGAAAATTAAAATTAATACAATCTCAGAAATTAGAGATTTTGAAAATTCAGTAGAACAAGCACAAGAAACCTCAGAAAGACATTAGATCATATTCATATTATTTTTATTTCATTGGCTTAAATCTGACCAAAATCATCATTTTTAAATATATTCCTGCCATAGTGGGCAAGTTTGCTCTTTTTAATGATTATTTTTTTATATGATATAATTTCAGTATATTAATTTTAGGGGTACTTTATGAAAAAAATTGTTGTTCTTGGTGCTGGGATTTCTGGACATACTTCTGCACTTTTTTTAAAAAGATATCTAGGGGACAAGGCAGAAATTCATGTTGTCTCTCCTGCTTCAAATTATAATTGGATTCCTTCCAATATTTGGGTAGGTGTTGGGAAGATGGATCCGAGTGAAGTTAAAATATCTTTAGCTCCAATTTATAAGGAACAAAATATAAATTTTCATCAAGGTAAGGGAATTGAATTATGGCCTGAAGGGAATGAGCAAATTACATCACCCTTTATTATTTATGAAACAACAACTTCAGCTACAACAGAAAAAAAATCACTTGAATATAATTTTTTAATAAATGCAACAGGACCAAAATTAAATTTTAGCGCTACCCCAGGGCTTGGACCTGAAGGACACTCTGTTTCGGTCTGCACGCCAGAACATGCAGTTGAAGCTTCCCATCAATTAAGTCAGTTAATTTTGGAAATGAAAAATGGCAATAAGAAAACTTTAGTAATAGGTACTGGTCATGGAATGTGCACTTGTGAAGGTGCTGCTTTTGAATACGTCTTCAATGTGGACTTTGAGTTACGCCAACATAATGTAAGACATATGGCCGAATTAATTTATATTACCAACGAAGCTCAATTGGGAGATTTTGGTGTTAACGGGATGCAATTAAATGTTGGAGGATTTCTAACCTCTTCTAAAGTATTTGCAGAATCACTTTATTTAGAAAGAGATGTAAAATTTATTTTAGGTGCTCATGTTAGACGAGTTGAAAAAAATAAAGTTGAATATGAAACACTTGATGGATCAATTCATGCATTAAACTTTGATTTTGCAATGTTACTTCCACCTTTTAGAGGTAATTCAATGCAAACGTTTAATAAATCTGGTTTAGAAATTACAGATCAAATTTATACGCCTGCTGGTTTTATGAAAGTAGATGCAAACTATCAAGCAAAACATTATGATGATTGGTCACATAAAGATTGGCCTGAATATTATATAAATCCAAAGTATAGCAATATTTATGCAATAGGAATTGCTTTTGCACCTCCTCATCAAATTTCAATTCCACGAACTAATCCGAATGGAGTGATGATTGCACCAGCTCCTCCACGAACTGGAATGCCATCTGCAACCATGGGTAGAGTTGTTGCGAGAAATATAGCAAATATCATTATTGGTAATAATGAGAAATTAAAAACATGCTCAATGGCCGAATTAGGTGCTGCGTGTGTTGCGTCTGCAGGTGCAGATCTTTTTCATGGCTCCGCTGTTTCAATCGTAATGAGTCCTGTAGTTCCAAATTTTTCAGACTATCCATTGACGGGGCGTAATGATGAAGAAACTTATGGAGAGATTGGATTAGCTGGACATTGGCTAAAGCGTCTTCTTCACACAGTTTTTATTTATAAGGCCAAAGCAAAACCTTTTTGGTGGGTTATTCCAGAGTAGGAGAAAAAAATGCAAAATAAATATAAAAATTTAAGTGAATTACCACCAATGCCAACGAAGTCTACGATATTTCTTCGTAACTTTATTCCATGGCAAATTTATCGTTTTATAATCATCAATATAAAAATGATAAAATTAATATATCGAGAACATAAATAAATTAACTACAAGTTAAAATTGGGTAACCCATTTTTTAAAAGTTTCTAATGGAAATGCTCCAGATTCACGAGCAATTTCTTTACCATTTTTAAAAACTAGTAATGTAGGAATGCCGCGAATATTAAATTGCTGAGAAACACTTTGATGATCTTCAGTATTTACTTTGATAAATACTAATTTCCCCTCAGATAACTTTGACACTGTTTCAAAAGTTGGGGCAAATCCACGACAAGGTCCACACCATGGGGCCCAAAAATCAACCACAACCGGTAGATCTGAATTTTTAATAATTTTTAATAATCCAGCATCATCTACGTCAGATACTAGTTGATGAAAATTTAATTGTTCTTGGCATTTACCACAAACAGCTTTTGCGGCCTCCACTTTCTCGGTAGAAACTTTATTTACAGCATGACATTTGGGACATGCTGTAAAAGTATGTGCATGACTTTTTTCCATAAATCCTCCTTAGCAACAACCTGGTTTTGAACAGCAATCGGTCGTTTTACTGTCATCCCCTGTAATAGGTAACCCATCAGCGATCCAACCAGAAAGTCCCCCATCTAAATTTAGGAGACTCGAGTAACCATTCTTAAAAAGAAATCCTGCTGCCATCATACTTCGACCACCGGCCTGACAAGCTAAAATAATTTTTGTATCTTTTTCAACTGGCAACATGGCCATAAATTTTTTATCAAATTCACTTAGCGGAATATAGATAATATTTTTAAGATCATACTTAGAGCAATCAGTTTCATTTTTTTCACGAACATCAACAAAGAGAGTTCCGGCATTGGCCATTTCTCGAGCTAGTTTTGGTTTAATGTTTTGAATGGGCATAATTTCTCCTCTTTAAAAAATATAATTAAAAAAATATCCAAGAAATATTATTGCAAGAGCAACACTGCTAATATAAATAAAAATCAGTTTTGTTTTTATAACTTTTCTAAGTAGTGTAGCTTCTGGTAATGATAATCCGACTACCGCCATGGAAAAAGCAAGCGCTGTTCCTAGTGGAGTACCTTTTTCAACCAGTGCTTGTATTATTGGAACTATACTTGTTGCATTTGCATACATAGGAACACCCAAAATTACAGCAAGTGGAACTGCCAGTGGATTATCCTTTGAAATATAAGCTTCAAAATACCCCGTAGGTATAAATCCATGAATAAGTGCCCCAATACCAATCCCAATTAGTAAATAGGGGATAACTCCTTTGGTGATATTGAGTGCTTCCTGAAAAATTCCAGGAAACTTTTCTTTAAATGATAAAGTATCGACTAAAATATTATTACCGTTAGTTTTAATTTTTATTGATTCTGTCACCCAATCTTCAAGTAAATATTCTAACTTCATTTTGCCTAAGATAAAACCAACAATAGTTCCAACTAAAATTCCAGAAACAGCATATATTATTGTTACCTTCAATCCAAAAACACCTACAAAAAGCGCCAAGGCCACCTCATTAACCAATGGTGAAGTAATTAAAAAAGAGAATGGAACACCTAGTGGAATTCCTCCCTTTAAAAATCCCATAAAAAGTGGGATTGATGAGCATGAACAAAATGGAGTAATGGCCCCAAAAAGAGATGCTAAAAGATGGTCGAATCCAAACCAATTCCTTTTTGTAAGAAAATTTTTAACTTTTTCAACAGGGAAATAAGAATTAACAATCCCCATAATGGTTGTCATGAGCATTAAGAGAAATAAAATTTTAATAGTATCATAAACAAAGAAATGGAGAGAGGTTCCAAGCTTACTTGTTGGATCTATACGAATTAGATCAAAAATCAACCAACTTGAAAAAGTATCAATCATTTTAGAATTTCCAATAGTTCCTCAATGCTTTGAACCTTACCAGCTGAAAATAATTCTTCATTAATTACTAATCCAGGAGTTGCTAACATTCCGTATTTTGCCATCTCTTGATAATCATCAATTTTTACAATTGTAAACTCACCTGATAATTTTGAAACTGCTTCTCGTACATTATCTTCCAGTTGTTTGCATTTTTTACAGCCAGGACCTAATACTTTTATTGCTTTCATAAGTACCTCAGTCGTTCAAGTGATAATTAAACTGATTTATTAATTTAAAAAATTTATCAATATTTTTTTTGTTCATACAATATTTTGATTTCATCCCTTCAATTTCTCCTTGGATAAGGCCCGCTGCTTTTAACGCTTTCAAGTGTTGACTTACTGTCGATTGAGCAAGTGGTAAGTCTAAAACAAGTTCTCCACACATACATTCATTCTTAGAAGCAAGTAAGCGTAAAATTGTTATTCTTGCAGGATGAGAAAGAGCCTTGCACCAATCAGCAAGTTTGATATCTTTTTCTGGAAAATCTTCTTTTTTTGCTAACACCATACGATTATCGTATATCGTATCTTTGCGATGGTCAAGCGTTTTTTATTTATTGGTAATATCGTTAAATCTGATGGGAAATGTCTGTTTTACTCGACAAGCAAAAATTCATCCGACACCTTCCTGAGAAAGAGTGGTGGGACTTCAAGGTGGAAAGCAACTTTCTGTTATAAATACCGACAAAGGTGCAATCGGAATTCTAATTTGTTAAATTGGTTAGGAGAATGATCTTTTTTATTTTACTGGATGATTTTTATGTTCTTCACTATGGGCCTCTAAAAGTCTGACACAAACAAAATCATAAAATGATTTTTTTGTAACAAACTTGGAAACTCCTTGGCCAATTAAAGCTGCAATCATTAATGGAAAAATTGCGCTGTGACGATCTGTCATTTCTAAAATGAGAACAAAGGCCGTAAATGGTGATTGAGTTAGCGCAGAGAGTGCAGCTGTCATTCCAATCAATACGGCAAGTGGTCCCATTGCCGATCCAAAAAGATTTGTAAAAAAAGACGCTGTTGCACCACCAAGTGATAATGTTGGAGCAAAAATTCCTCCTGCTCCACCTACTGCATAAGTCACAACACTTCCGAAAAATCTAGATACAATATCTAAAATACTAGCATGCTTATCATCATAGATCAGACCGTTTAATAATTCTTTCCCTGATCCCAATCCAACTTTTGAGACATAAATGGCATAGGCAGCAAAAATGAGTCCTGAGGCCAACGCTACATAAATACTTTTTGATTTAGTTTTAAATCGACTTCTGTAAATCACTAAAAGTTTTAATGCTTGCCCGAATAAAGCAGCCACTATCCCAACTATAATAGAAACGGCGATGACAATTCCCACTTCACTCATTTGAAAAAATTCAATTTTAGGATATCCCATATATAAGTATGGCCCCATAATTAGCTGTGAAACTAAACCAGCAATAATAATAGCGTGAAGAATTCCTGTTCGAAAGGAAGACATATGGGACTTGGATAATTCTTCAACTACAAATACAATTCCCCCTAAAGGTGTATTAAAGGCAGATGCTAAACCTGCAGCACCTCCAGCTAAAATGAGTTCATGGTGATTTCTGGAAAAATACTTTGTAGGAAGATACTTACCTGCTAGGTGAAAAATTGAGCCGGCCATTTGCAAGGTTGGCCCCTCACGTCCGATAGCACCACCTCCAAGAACGGCCAGTAATGAACTAAAAACTTTAATTATTATAATTCTAATTCCAAGCAGTGATTCTATAAATGGAGATTGGACTTTTTCTTGAGATAATTCTGCTGCCGCCATTAGTTGAGGGATACCACTTCCATTAGCAAATGGAGCGTATCTATCTACAAGAAACCAGGAAAGTAAAAAAAGTACAGGGACTGCTACAAGTGCCCAATAGCCTAGTGTGGAATACAGAACAAGGGACTCTCGTTCAACAAATCCAAAAATTCGCGCATACATTGTGGCCATTATTGCGGTGAGAAGTCCTGCAAGTAAAAATGGTAGTGCTCCCAAAATATTTTTTTTGATTTCTGAAATATGGTTTTAATTATTAAATAAATCACCTATGATTTTTGAATGTTCATCAAATGATTTTGGTAATTTAGGATGTATATTGACTCTCATATAAGTCCTTTATCAGCTAGATTTTGAATGAAATTATATTTTACTATAATCTTTTTTATTATTTTTTCAAGGTTCTTCAATGATAAATATCTTTTTTATGATCTCTTCGTATTTACAAATATTTTACTTCTAATGTCATATCTGAATTTTCTAAAATCGCTTTAATTTTATATCGTCATTGAATCTAAAAAGATAGCGTCTCACCTATTATGATTGGAATTTATTTATCTCGATAGGTGGTACTCATGGCGGGCATGCGTGCCCGCCAAATTTCACAACCTCTAATAAAGTTATTTCAAAATTGATCTCACGAGCAGATGCTAAAAGAAAATCTGCAAAGGGTTCATGAAGTAAAATTTTAAAAGTTTCTAGAAATTCTACAGTGACTATATTATGATCCATTTAATGATATTATCATATTCTGCAAGGATCATAGATGAATTGTTTAATTGCTGGTGCTAGTGGTTTAGTTGGTCAAAACTTATTAAGTTTATTACTTGAAGATGCTAGTGTGTCATCTGTATTTGTTATTGCTCGCACTTCAATTCCTATACAAAACCCTAAACTTAATTTAATTATTTCATCATTTGAGAACTTAGAAACACTAACACTTCCAAGTATAGATATTGCATTTTGCTGTTTAGGAACAACGATAAAACAAGCTGGAAGTAGGGGTGAATTTTATAAAGTAGACCATGATTATGTTTTAAATTTTGCGAAAAAAAGTTTAAAATCTGGTGCTAAAAAATTTATTTTTATTAGCGCGCTCGGTGCTGATTCAAGTTCTTCCATTTTTTATAGTAAAGTTAAAGGCTTAGTAGAAGAAGATTTAAAAATATTAGATTTCCCATATTTAGCACTTATTCGCCCAAGCTTTTTAGTTGGAAAGAGAAAAGAAGATCGATTAGCTGAAAAAATGGCCATTCACTTAATAAGCTTTTTAGGACCATTTATGATTGGACCGCTTAGTAAACTTCGTCCAGTTAGTGTTAAAGAAGTAGCTTTGAAAATGAAAGAATTAGCTTTTACAAATAACATGAATTCAGATGTTATCAGCAGTATTATTCATCACTTTTAGCCTTTAAAGCATTTCAGTCAACTAACATGGTAATTTTATCTCTTTTGCTCAAGCTTAGTGACTTGTTAATAAGTCGTATATAATACTTACTGAGTGATCTTTTTTCACTTAGAAAAATGAGGTAATTATGAAAAGCATAAAATGTTTTTTTCTTATTTTATTTTTACTTGTTTCATCCAGTACCTACGCTGCAAAAATCCCAACAAAAAATTTAATTGATGAAGACTCTCTTGCAAAATTAATTATCCACAAATCCTATACTAAGGCATTTCATGCATTACCCCGATACAAAGTAGAACGCTCAAAAAATCCTCATTATGTAATTATTTATGATCTCTTGAATGTAAAACTCAAAAAAAGAAAAATTAAAGAATTATTATGCAAAGAATATAATAAACAAGATCCTGATGCTTACACATATCCAAGCTTATTGTGTGATTTACTTAGTAATTATTTACTACATGGAAAAGTTGACGCAAAAGATCTTCATATTGTTGAAGAATATTTTTTAAAACATGATCTTAAAAAGTTTTATCTCTTCCATTTCGCTCGAGATCTTTAATGACAAATCTAAGAGAAAAATAATTATTTAACTTTTTTATACATTTGCAATGCTTTATCTCTTTGCGTTTTATAGGCCACAATTGGATGTGGGTAATTTTTTCCAATAAAACAATTTGCCTTAACTTGTTCATCTAATTCTGTCTCATGTGGGGCATGAATATTTTTATCAGAAAAATCTGATAGCTCTGGACACCAACGTCGAATATAAACTCCGTTGGGATCAAATTTTCTCGATTGATTATAGGGATTAAAAATTCTAAAATATGGCTGGGCATCTACACCAGTCGAAGCACTCCATTGCCAGCCACCATTATTGGCAGCTAAGTCATAATCTAAAAGCTTCTCAGCAAAATATTTCTCTCCTTGGCGCCAGTCAATTAAAAGAGTTTTGGTTAAAAAAGATGCAACCACCATTCTAAGACGATTATGCATCAACCCTGTTTTATTTAAACACCTCATCGCACTATCAACGAGCGGATATCCAGTCATACCTTCACACCATTTAGAGAAATCATTTTTATTTCCGAGCCATTCTATTTGATCATATTCACTTCTAAAACATTTTGTTTCTATATGTGGATAAGCATCAAGAATCATCTGATAGAAATCTCTCCAAATTAATTCAGAAAACCATGTTTGATGGCCAATATTATCTTTTTTAATTGCAAGTCTTAACATATCTCTGATGGAAATATTACCAAACCTGATATAAGTTGATAAATTAGATGTTTCTTCAAGTGAGGGAATATCTCTAGCTTCTTTATAGTTTGATATAATTTTTTCAAATTGATTGAGTTGCTTTAAACCCGCTTTTGTACCTGGCTCAATTTCACAATCACTTTCAACAAATCCAATTATCTTATACCAGTCATAATCTAGGACATTTGTAGTATGTTTAAAATTTGCAATTTTTTTTGCATTACATTTAAAATTTGGTATCAACTCATCTTGTGCGCGAAACTTTTCAAGCCATTTATTTTTATAAGGAGTGAAGACTTTATAAACTTCTCCAGTACCATTTACTACCTCTCGGCTTTCAAAAAAAACACTATCTTTAGTGTCAAACACTTTTATCTTTTTTGAAATCAATGTCTGTTTAATTTTATTATCTCTAATCTTGGAATAAGGCTCATAGTCCTTATTAAAGAAGAGTGCTTCAATTTTATACTCTTCAATAATTTTTGGAATTTCTAAAACGGGATCGCCATATTTAATAATTAGACTTGAACCATGTTTATTTAATTGGATTTCAATTTCCTTAAGTGAGTTAACTATAAAGCTAATTCGAGGGTCGCTTTTATTTTTAATTTTTTTCAAAATATTTTGATCAAAAATAAAAACGACATAAGATTCGTCCGCTTTTGCAAGCGCGTCTGATAATGCATGATTGTCATGAAGTCTCAAATCTCGTCTGAGCCAACATAAACTACGTTTAAACATTTAATAATTCCATTCTATAAGTTATTATTCGCAAAATCCCAATTAACTAATGCCCAGAATCCTTCTATAAATTTTTGTCTTTCATTCCTATAATCAATATAATAAGCATGTTCCCAAATATCGAGAGTTAATAATGGTTTCATATCAGTCTTAATAAGATTTTGAGCATTACTAGTATTTATAATCTCTAGTTTTCCTTCTTTATTTTTTGCAAGCCAAGTCCACCCAGCTCCAAAATAAGTTGCTGCATATTTAGTAAAAGCTTCTTTGAAAGCTTCAAAATTTCCCCACTGTTCATTAATTAATTTTTCAATGGCACCTGTAGGATTCTCTCCTCCTTTGGGAGAAAGGCTATTCCAGAAAAATGTATGATTCCAAATCTGAGCTGCATTGTTAAAAATTCCACCTTCTGAACTTAAAATAATTTCTTCTAGACTCATTTTTTCAAATTTCGTTTCTTTTATTAAATTATTTAGATTATTCACATAAGCATTGTGATGCTTTCCATGGTGAAATTGTAAAGTTTCCTCTGACATATAAGGCACAAGCGCATTTTTAGCGTAAGGTAATTCTGATAATATAAATGTCATATTAACTCCTTGTTGTTTTGACATAATTTAGCACGGATTTAGCTATGGAAGGTAGGCACAGAGCATATTTAAAAAAATTATTTACCTTGTAAAATTTACAAAAAGTCACTTATTTTTACTAGAACTGGCACAATATACAAAAAAAATGTGGAGAATTTATGAAGAGTGTAATTATTGGAATTTTGCTTACAACTTCATTAACAGCTTTCAATGCAAATGCAATGCAAGTAGCGGGAGTCGTCTCAGTTGGAAGTTCGCTTTATGCCTCTACTATTTTACAGTCACTTTGTAACCTAGCAGGAGATTGTAAGGAAGCAATTCAAATTATTGAAGATGCACAATACTACGGACAAAATGGAGAATTTTCCATATTACTAGATCAGAAAATTAATGAGTTAATGATTTCAAATCAAAATATCTCTAAAGAAGATGCGTTAGATCTAGTAATAGAAAATGCCTTAAATAATATAAAATAACCAATTAAAATGGTTTCTTATCACGAAAAAATAATATTAAAATTTAGATAAGTTTCTCAATGAGCGGTATCATTATTAAAGTCAAAACATAACACGGGAGAGATTATGACTTTTAATGGTACGGCCATTCAATGCCAAATTGATAAAGAGAGTATTGCACAACTTCGTTTTAATAATGAATCAACGGGTACAAATATATTCAATGCTTCCACACTCAAAGAACTTGGTGATTGTTACCATGCTTTAAAAAAAGTTATCGGCGTAAAGGGATTACTAATAAGTTCAGGACTTGATAACTTTATTTTTGGTGCGGATGTAACAGAATTTATGTCTCATTTTAAAAAACCAGAGTCCGAATTAATTGCATGGTTAGAAAGTGTTAATCAATTATTTAATTCATTTGAGGATCTTCCTTATCCAAGTGTGGTTGCTATTAATGGATTTGCATTAGGTGGTGGTTTTGAAATTGCTTTGACTGCAGATTATCGAGTCGTTAGTGAGAGCGGTCGTATTGGGTTACCAGAAACACAGCTAGGCATTATGCCAGGATGGGGAGGAACAGTTCGACTGCCGAGAGTAGCAGGAGCAGATAATGCTATTGAATGGATTACATCTGGCAAACAATATAAAGGCATTGATGGATTAAAAATTGGTGTTGTAGATGCAGTTGTTAAAAATGAAAAACTAATTAGCAGTGCTACAATATTATTAAAGAGAGCTATCTCTAATGAATTAGATTGGAAAAAGAAAAGAGCTCAAAAACAATCAGCACTAAAATTAAATCAAACTGAAGCAATGATGGCATTTGAAACAGCAAAGGGATTTGTTGCAGGAGTTGCAGGCCCTAATTACCCAGCGCCAGTAATGTCAATCGTTACAATGCAAAAAGCTTCACTACTTAATCGTGATGAAGCGCTTAAAATAGAAACTGCTAACTTTATTAAATTAACAAAAACGCCCGCTGCTGAAGCACTTGTTACAGTTTTTCTAGGTGATCAATACTTAAAAAAAGTAAGTAAGCAATTAACCAAAAATACACCAAAAGTAAAATATGTAGGTGTCATTGGTGCAGGTATTATGGGTGGAGGAATTGCTTATCAATCAGCTTCAAAAGGTACTCCAATTATCATGAAGGATATTAGGACAGAAGCATTAGAACTCGGCATGGGTGAGGCAGGAAAGCTTCTAGGTAAATTACTTGAAAGAAAAACTATCGATGCAAATAAAATGGCACAGGTAATTGCAAGTATCACTCCCACTCTTAGCTATGGTGATATTGATCAAACTGATCTTATTGTTGAAGCTGTTGTTGAAAATCCCAAAGTAAAAAAAAGTGTTTTAGGTGAACTTGAAACAAAGGTTAAAGCTGGTACAGTTTTAACTTCTAATACTTCAACCATTTCAATTACTGATCTTGCAAGTGATTTAAAAAGACCAGAAGATTTTTGTGGTATGCACTTTTTTAATCCTGTTCACAGAATGCCATTAGTAGAAGTAATTCGTGGATCAAAAACTAGCACAGAAACTATTGCCAAAACTGTTCAATACGCACTACAAATGGGTAAAACTCCAATAGTTGTCAATGACTGTGCTGGATTTTTAGTCAATCGAATACTATTCCCCTATTTTTTTGGATTTAATAAATTATTAGAAGATGGTGTAGATTTTAAACGAATAGATCAAGTGATGGAAAAATTTGGTTGGCCTATGGGACCCGCTTATCTTTTAGATGTTGTGGGCTTAGATACTGCTGTTCATGCTGCCAAAATAATGGCCGATGCATACCCTGATCGTATGAAATATGAAGGTGAAAATATTTTTAATATTATGTTTAAAGAAAATCGTTATGGTCAAAAAAATGGAAAAGGTTTTTATGAATATACAATAGATAAAAAAGGGAAACCTGTAAAAACTCTTAATGCAGAAGTATATTCATTGATAAAAAAATCAACAAAACAAATTATCGAAGTTTCAGATGAAAGTATCATTGAACGAATGATGCTACCGATGATTATTGAAAGTGCACGATGCTTAGAAGAACAAATTGTTGCTACTCCTATTGAAGTTGATATGGGATTATTGCTAGGTCTTGGATTTCCGCCATTTCGAGCAGGACCATTAAAATATGCAGATAGTATCGGTGCCCAAAAGCTTACTGAATTATCACAAAAATATCAAAAATTGGGACATGCTTATTCATCTACACAATCAATGAATAAAATGGCCGCTGAAAATAAAACATATTATTAATGGAGAAATATATGACAACAAAAAATAATAGAGATGCAGTAATTGTTGACGCCATCCGTACCCCAATGGGAAAATCAAAAGATGGTATGTTTAGACATATTAGGGCCGAAGAATTAAGTGCACACCTAATGCGCTCTTTAGTTTTAAGAAATTCTCAAATGAATACATCCGAAATTGCGGACATTATTTGGGGATGTGTTCAACAAACATTAGAACAGGGATATAATATTGGCCGTAATGCTCAATTGGTTACAGATATACCAAGACATGTGCCTGCACAAACAATTAATCGCCTATGTGGTTCATCTATGACCGCCTTACACATGGCCACACAAGGAATTAGAAGTGGCGAAGGTGAAATTTATATGGTCGGTGGAGTTGAGCATATGGGACACGTTCCAATGACCCATGGAGTGGATTTTAATCCAGCATTTTCTCAACAACAAGCAAAGGCCGCTGGCTCAATGGGCCTCACTGCAGAACTACTTGCAACGATGTATAAAATCTCTCGTGAAGAACAAGATGAATTTGCACTTCTCTCACATTTGAGAGCAACAGAAGCCACTAGGGCCGGAAAATTTAATGATGAAATAGTAGCGACACTTGCACATGATGAAGATGGACTACCATTTATGAGTTCTATCGATGAAGTGATAAGACAAGATGCAAAACTTGCAGATCTTGCAAAACTTCGTCCCGTTTTTAATCCCAACGGTGGTTCTGTTACTGCAGGAAATTCTTCTGCACTTTCCGATGGTGCTTCAGCACTTCTAGTAATGTCTCGTGAAAAAGCACTAAGTCTAGGCTTAACTCCACTCGCTACAGTAAGAGGTATGTCTACCGTTGGGTGTGATCCTTCTATCATGGGATTTGGACCAGTGCCAGCTGTTAAAAAACTTTTAGCACAGGCAAATTTGAAAATTGATGACATAAAATTATTTGAATTGAATGAAGCCTTTGCAGCTCAATCTCTAGTTGTCTTAAAAGAATTAGGCCTACATAAAAGTATGAAAGAAAGAGTCAACTTGAATGGTGGCGCTATTGCTTTAGGACATCCTCTTGGATGTTCAGGATCTCGTATCGTTGCCACTCTCATTCAACAAATGAAAAGAGGTGGTCAAGATTTAGGAGTCGCTACAATGTGTATTGGTATGGGACAGGGAATTGCAACTCTTCTTGAGAGAGAATAGTTCTTATAAAATGGTAAAAAAAGGGAGCCCAAGGGCCCCCTATAATAAACTTAACTTTCGTTAAATAAAATTATTTTTTAGCTGGAACTTCTGCTGCTGGAGCTTCTGCAGCTGCTGCTGGAGCAGTTTCTTTAGAAGTGATGCATTCTTTTAAAGCTTTATGAACTGTTTGCACTCATTTTAACTCCTTATTTACAATTTCAAATAAA
>JAVHRK010000048.1:3072-20891 GCA_036171615.1 Bacteriovoracaceae bacterium | reverse complement strand
GGACTGTGCGAACTCCTCGATACCCCGTAGCTTGCTGCGGGGAGGGATTCATTAGTTCAAACTGAACTTTTTTGAATGTGATAAGTAGTCAAAAAATGGCGAATTATGAAAAATAATGCCGCCCTCTCCAAGATGTAGGAACTAGGATTAAAATTCTTAAGTAATGTTAATATGTTCCGATAGATATCTTATAAATATTAATATTTTGGAGTTTTGTATGAAGTTTAATTTGCGTCGACTACTAGTTTTATTAAGTACAGTAATGATTTGTATTTTAGCAATTAGTGGTTTTGTCTCTTGGAAAAATATCAAGAAATTAAGTTCACATGCTATAGAGCTTTCAGATCGAGATATTATTGCCAGTAAATCTGCAGGTGTACTAGATATGTACCACGATGGAGTGGTGCGAATAGTTTTTAGTGCTATCTATGATAATGAACATAACTCTGGAAAAAATTTAAAAAACTATATTTCAGACCTTGATACAGCTGCTATGACAATGGAAGTAAGTTTTGACACAATTAAAGATTTAAAACTCAGTGATAAAATTCAAACTGATTTAGAAACAATTTCACCTATAATGAAAATTTATCTCATTGAAGCTGGAAAAGTCTTAAAAGCACTAGAAAAAGAAAAGATCTCAGATCAGTTAGTTCATGATTTTGAAGAGCATTTTAAAAAACTAGAAGGTCCTTTGGGGTCATTAAGTGATCGACTTCAAACAAAGGCCAGAGCTGATGGTCAGGAAGCAGTTGCTCTTGCTGAATCTAGTTCCAAAACTACTGTACTCATTTTAATTATGGGATTGCTATGTGGTTCCGTTTTATCAGTAATTGTTTATAGGGCCATCGTAAAAATTGAAAATGAAAGTGCGCTATCTATGAACGAAGCTGTAAGAAGCCAAAATATGGTAGAAAAATCTCCTGTTAATATTATGATGGCAAATCCTGACGGTCTCCTCACTTCTCTCAATGAAAATGCTAGAATTAGTTTACAAAAATTAAAAGAATTTATACCAGATTCACTTGATAATTTAGTAGGAAAAAAAGTAGAGATCTTTAATAGTAATAAAGCAATTAGCAATGCAATTTTGGGAGATGAAAAAAATCTTCCTGTTAAATCTTTAATGGATTTTGGTCACGAAGTATTAGATGTTTTAGTTGCTGCAATTTATGATACTACTGGAAAATATATTGGACCTATGATTACTTGGGAGTTTGTGACTGAAAAAGTTGCCTTAGTAAAGGATTTAACAAAATCCTCTGAAGATCTAGCTTTGTCCGCCGCTAATGTTTTATCTATATCTTCCAACTTAAGTGCAGCTGCGGAAGAAACATCAGCGCAAGCCAATACTGCCAGTGTGGCAGCTGAAGAGGTAAATGCAGGAGTACAAACAGTGGCCAGTAATATGGGGGAAATGGTTGTGGCCATTAGAAATATTACCAAAACTACTCAAGAGGCATCAGCTTTAACAAATGAAGCGATGAGGATTACAAGTAATACAAATACTTTAATAAATCAATTAGGCGTTTCATCAATGGACATTGGAAATGTTATTAAAGTTATTTCATCAATTGCTCAACAAACAAATCTTCTGGCCTTAAATGCAACGATTGAAGCCGCACGCGCCGGTGATGCTGGTAAGGGGTTTGCAGTTGTGGCGAATGAAGTTAAAGAACTAGCTAATCAGACAGCAATTGCTACAAATGAAATAACACAAAAGATTGAAGCTATTCAGACAGATTCGAAAAATGCAGTAAGTGCGATTGCCGAAATTAGTAAAGCAATTGAAAAAGTAAATGGATATAACGGAAGCATTGCTCTTGCAGTAGAAACTCAAGCGACAACAACTAACGAAGTAACACGTGTCGTTTCAGAAGCTGCTGAAGGTGTTAAACAAATTAACGAAAATATTTCTCAGGTGTCCTCAGCTGCTGCTAGCACTGGAAAAGATGCAGGTAAATCTCAAGAGGCAGCCGAAGCAGTTGGAAGAATAGCGACACAATTAAATAAATATGTTGCGAGTTTAAAGTTATAGTTAATTAAATTTGCGACGATCGCAAAATAATCAATAAACCAGGAGTAATTTCATGAAGATTTTAACAGCATTTTTTTTATTATCATTATCAATCAACGCCTTTTCTAAATGTGAAGTGTCCTACGATAGAACAGCATGTAGTGGTAAGGATGTTGAATCATACTCAAAATGTGATGGTAAAAAAACTTGTGTAAAAGTTGAAAGCGCTGAAGATGAATCAGAATGTAAAGATGCTGCATTAAAAGCTTGTGCTAATTCTAGAGCTGATATTACTAAACTAAAAGTTATAACAGCTAAATGGAAAGGTAAGGAAATAATGTCTAAAACAGGCAAGAAAGATTTCTGTGCTGACTACGATAAAAAAGATACAGAATTTAACAAATGTAAATAAAATTAACAAATGAGTTAGAAGTGATAAAATTAACAAATATAAGCTTTAGATCAAAATTACTATTAATAGTGATTCCACTATTGGCCATGGCCTTAATTTTATTATTTCTAACTTCTAGCTTTATAAATGGATTTGCCGAGCAAGTTACAAAATTAAGTAATGAAGAATTGGTTAATCAAAAATACCAAACTCTTATTTCTGAATCTAAAGATGTATATACCGAAAGTAATGCACTTCTTTATCATGCAAAAGATACATTGTTAAGAATTTCAAATAAGGAGGAACGGCCTTCTGAGAATTTTTTAGTACAATTAGAAATTATGTCCGGAAAAATCTCTACAATTACAGGTCAGTTAATATCTTTAAATCGAGAAGAGAAATCCAATAAAATTAAAGAGAGTTATCATAAGTTAGAGTTAGTTCTGAAACAATGGGGAGATGATTGTAATCAAAACAAATTGAAACTACCAGAGGCAACAGAAGACTTTTCTAAAAATAGAAAAATGTTAAAAAATTTTATTAAAGAAGAGATTACTTTTGAAGATGGTCCTGCTTCCGTCACCCCAGAGATTTTAAGTTCAGTTAATAAAGCTCAAGAACGATTTAAAGTAATGGGTGTTTTTTTCATTGGAATAATTCTTGTTATAAGTCTTTTTGCATTTTATCTAGTTAGAAATTTAGTACAATTCGAGATAGAAGGTAAAAAATCTATGTTCGAGGCCGTCAGAAGCTTTAATATTGTTGAGAAATCTCCTATAAATATTATGATGTCATCTCCAGAAGGTACAATAGCACTTCTTAATGAAAGTGCTCGTAATAACTTATCAACTTTACAATCGTTAATTCCTGAAAAAATTGAAAATTTAATAGGCAAAAATATTGATTTACTACATAAAAATCCTGAGATGGTAAAACGAATCATTGCTGATCCTAAAAATTTGCCTCATAAATCAATCATTGCACTTGGGCCTGAAGCAATTAGTTTAGTAGTTGCTGCAATCTATGATGCTAATGGAAAATATATTGGACCTATGGTTACTTGGGAGTTTGTGACTGAAAAAGTTGCCTTAGTAAAGGATTTAACAAAATCCTCTGAAGATCTAGCTTTGTCCGCCGCTAATGTTTTATCTATATCTTCCAACTTAAGTGCAGCTGCGGAAGAAACATCAGCGCAAGCCAATACTGCCAGTGTGGCAGCTGAAGAGGTAAATGCAGGAGTACAAACAGTGGCCAGTAATATGGGGGAAATGGTTGTGGCCATTAGAAATATTACCAAAACTACTCAAGAGGCATCAGCTTTAACAAATGAAGCGATGAGGATTACAAGTAATACAAATACTTTAATAAATCAATTAGGCGTTTCATCAATGGACATTGGAAATGTTATTAAAGTTATTTCATCAATTGCTCAACAAACAAATCTTCTGGCCTTAAATGCAACGATTGAAGCCGCACGCGCCGGTGATGCTGGTAAGGGGTTTGCAGTTGTGGCGAATGAAGTTAAAGAACTAGCTAATCAGACAGCAATTGCTACAAATGAAATAACACAAAAGATTGAAGCTATTCAGACAGATTCGAAAAATGCAGTAAGTGCGATTGCCGAAATTAGTAAAGCAATTGAAAAAGTAAATGGATATAACGGAAGCATTGCTCTTGCAGTAGAAACTCAAGCGACAACAACTAACGAAGTAACACGTGTCGTTTCAGAAGCTGCTGAAGGTGTTAAACAAATTAACGAAAATATTTCTCAGGTGTCCTCAGCTGCTGCTAGCACTGGAAAAGATGCAGGTAAATCTCAAGAGGCAGCCGAAGCAGTTGGAAGAATAGCGACACAATTAAATAAATATGTTGCGAGTTTAAAAGTTTAGTTTGCTTTTAAATTTGCGCTAGAAATGAATTTATGAAGTGCTTTATCGTTTGGAATAATAATACTTTTATTATCTAGTATGATTAATTTAAGCTCCTCTAATTTGCTGAGGTTTCTGATAGTCGTTTCATAAGTTGTTCCTGCCAGATTCGCCATGTCACTTCTAGAAAGTGTGTAGTGTAATTTCTTAGGATTTTCTGAATCATATCCATAAGCTTCGATTAACATGAAAATAATTTTACCTATTCTCACGATAACTTCATGATGAATCATACTTTTCATTCTTTCTTCACTATCATGTAAATCTTTTGCCATAAATTCTAAAAGAAAAAGAGAAAAGTCTGGATTGGCACGTAGAAATTTAATAAAAATATCTCGAGGAATAAAGGTCACTACAACATCGGTTAATGCTATCCCCGAAATTGTATAGGTCGAGTTGTAGAATGCACGATGTCCTAGTAAAGTCCCTTTTTTAGAAAGTCTCACAATCCTTTCATTTTCAAAGCTGTAGCGAGAAGTTACTTTTACTTTACCGCTATTAATAAAATAAATTCCAGTAACGGGGTCACCTTCATTAAAAATGCGAGTATTTTTTTTAAATGTTTTAGTAGTGAGATAGTTTTTAATTAATAAAACCCATTCTTCTGATGCGTAAGCTGATACAAAATTTTCAAATAAAATCATAAAAATTTATTACTTGTTTTTTTTCTTAACTCTGTGTCCAGGTTTTGCAAGAATTTCTATATAAAATGATTCTACTTTTTCTGAAACAAGTAAATCTATCTTTTTATTGATCTCAGAAACATGAATTATATTAGCATTTTGAAGATCAGTTCCTAGTTTACAATCAAAATCCCAAAAATCTACATCTTGAGTAACAGGTTTTCGCTGTTCTCTTGTTATGTATTTTTTAATTTCATGTTTGACTGAGTCCGTTTGACGTTCAGGTGTTTTATTAGCAGCTGTTAGATTAAAATTCTTTTTCATAAGGCAACTTAAAGAATAAATGATACTTCTGCAAGCAGGATGTAACTCTTACACTCTTATTTTGATTTAGGAATAAGTATGTTACATAAATGTCATGTCAACTCAATCACTTACTTTATTTAAAGAGCTGGGTATCTCCGATGAAATTCTGGTTTCCATCAAGAAATCTGGTTTTTTAGTACCTACGAATATACAAAAAATAACATTACCGATGATCTATTCAGGTTTAGACCTTTTAATTGAAGCACAAACAGGTTCAGGTAAAACTGCTTGTTATGCATGGCCCATACTTCAAAAACTAAGTGCTAGTAAAAATACAGATACAAGTTCTGTTGGCGCATTAGTTTTAGCCCCTACACGAGAACTTGCTCTACAGATTTCAGGAGCTTTTTTTCGATTTGGTGAATTTCAAAATGATAAGTTGTCCGTTTTACCAATCATTGGTGGTGAAAGTATTTCTCAACAAACAATTGCCCTCACTCGTGGAGTAGATATTGTTGTGGCCACACCTGGACGCTTATTGGATTTAATTGGTCAAAATTGCTTATCTTTAGAAAATATTAAATTTTTAGTTATAGATGAAGCAGATAAAATTCTTGATCAAGGATTTGCTGTTGAGCTTGATTTAGTCCTAAGCGAAATATCAAAAGACAGACAAAATTTATTTTTCTCCGCAACTTACCCAGAGAAAGTAATTGAATTAGTTAGAAAAATTTCAACAAATCCTGAACACATTAAGATTGATTCGACTACACCAACTGTCGAAAATATTTCTCAACGTGTGATCTTGGTAAATCGAGAAAATCGCGGAATGCTTTTGCGACATTTAATTCAAACTGAGAAGTGGAAACATGCACTCGTTTTTGTTTCTAGTAAAGTTGCTGCAAATAATCTTTTTATGAAGTTAAAAAAGGCCGGTTTTAATGCTGGTACGATCCATGGTGATCTAAGCCAATCTGAAAGGAATATGGCGCTAACAGATTTTAAAAATGGAAAATTACAATTTTTAATTGCTACCGATGTAGCAGGTAGAGGAATTGATATTTCAAAATTAGAATTGGTTATTAATTTTGATCTACCACGTTCGCCTGCCGACTATATCCACAGGATAGGCCGTACAGGAAGGGCCGGAGAAAGTGGATTGGCCATTAGTTTTGTAGGTCATGAAGATCAAGATCATTTCCATTTAATTGAAAAAAGGGCCGAAATATATTTAGAGCGAGAAGAGGTTATTGGTTTTGAATTAAGAGGCTTATCTCCTGAAAAAAAAATTGGACTAACCCCAGTAAAGGGAAAAAGAAAAAGTAAAAAAGATAAAAAAAGAGAAAATGAAATGAGTGAGAAAGAAATTTTATGAAACTTTTTTTTATACATTTTTTTCAATGATTTCATACGGACGTTCAATTAAATAAACTAGTTTACGGTGATGAGAGCATTTTAGTAAGAGGGGACACTGATTACATTCAAGATAATACTCGAGGATGTACAGTGCCCAGCTGTCATGGAGAAGAAGTCACACAAATTATGAATATCAAAGCATTAAAAAATAAGAAACTTATTTAATAGTATATTCAGCGTGCACGATATCTTTATTTTCTCCAACACGAATTTTAAAACCAAGTTTTTCCAGCATTGAAATTCCATTTTTATTTTCTGTCAAAATATCTGCTCGTAACATTGATAGTTTTTCATCAGTTGCTACTTGAATCATTTTTTTTGCCAGTTCAGTACCAATCCCGTGCCCTTGGAAATTATCTCCTACAACAATTGCCATTCTTCCATCATTGCGGCCGTTGGCCTTTTTCAGTCTGGCCACTCCGATGATTTCATGTTTTGAAACTGTCACTATGGCCATTTCGCGGTCATAATCAATAAAACAATTTCGTAGAAGATTTTTATGATCAGTTCGTTGATTAAGAGTAATTGAACTTAAGTAACGAAGGTAGACAGAACGCTCTGATAATAATTCATGAAATTTAATCATCATTGGTTCATCTTCCGGACGTATTGGTCTGAAAGTTACATTTAAATTATTTTTTGTTTTCCAGTCAGCGACATATTGAATAGGGTAGGGCCTAATCGCTGCCTTTGGAATTGTGGCCAGATCTACTCCTACATCGTGAAGTACAACTCGTGCATCTAATGCAATAATTCTTTCAGCTGAAACAAGAAATGGATTGATATCAATTTCTTTAATCATTGGTTGCTCAATTACTAAATTGCTAAAACGAACAAGTAAATTTTCTAGTGCTACAAGATCAACAGGTTTTCTCCCTCTTACACCTTTTAGAGCATGATATATTTTAGTTTTTTCCATCATTCGTCTTGCCAGTGTTGTATTAAGTGGAGGAAGCGCAAGTGATCTATCCTTAAAGACTTCTACTAATTGTCCTCCAGTTCCAAATAATAATACAGGTCCAAATTGAGCATCTAAACTGCTTCCAACAATTATTTCATAGCCGTCACCTGATTTGATCATTGGTTGAACTGTGACACCTTGAAAATGTTCTGCACCTGCTTTTTCAGTAACAGATTTTTTGATACTTTTAAAAGCAGTTTTTACTTCATCAATTGAATTAAGATTTAAGATAACTCCACCAACATCACTTTTATGAGTGATAGTTTTAGAATGTAATTTTAAAACTACTGGGAATCCTGTTTTTATGGCCCATTCAACCGCCATCTCTTCTGTGTCTGCAACAAGTGTTTGTACAGTTGGAATATGATAAGCACGTAAAAGTTCTTTTGACTCATCTTCTGTAAGAAGAGTTCTACCTTCGGAATGTGCCTTTGAAATAATTTGAGTTGTTAATGTTCTATCAGGAGTACTAGTTGAATCATCTTCTGCAAGTGATGGAGTTTCATAAATCGATTTTAAATTATCCGCATATTTCCACATATAATTAAAAACCCTAACAGCAGTATCAGGATAAAGAAAAGTTGGAATATTGGCCTGATTTAAAATTCTTGTTCCTGATTCAATATCAGCTCCGCCCATCCAACTTGCCAAAATTGGTTTTCCTAATTTTGCATATGGCTTTAATTCTTCAGCTGTTTTAGTTGGGTCAGTCATTGCTTGTGGAGTAAGGATAACTAAAAGTCCATCAGAGTTTGGATCTTTCGCTGCAATCTCAACTGATTTTGCATATCTTTCTGGAGGTGCATCACCAATTATATCGATTGGATTATTATGACTCCAGGTTGAAGGTAATACTTTATTTAATTCTTCAATTGTTTCGGCAGTCAATTCTGTTAACTCACCTTTACCCATAATTAAAGCATCAGTTGCTAAGACTCCTGGGCCTCCCGCATTTGTAAGAATTGTGAGTCTTGGTCCACGAGGATTTGGTTGTTTTGCTAAAACTCCGGCCATATAAAATAAATCGGCGATTGAGCTAACTCGTAGTACACCAGATCGTTCGAATGCGGCCTCTAAAACATCATCCGAACCAGCGAGAGAACCTGTGTGTGAAGCAGCAGCTTTTGCAGCGGCCGCAGTTCTTCCTGGCTTAATAATGATGATTGGTTTTTTTAGAGCAACTTCACGAGCGGCCGAAAGAAATAAGCGCGCATCTCCAATTGTTTCCATATAAATAACGATACTTTCTGTTTGTGGATCATTACCTAAATAATTAATAAGATCTCCCCATCCTACATCAACCATTGAGCCGAGGGATAGGAATGCACTAAAGCCTACATTGTTTTGCAAACTCCAATCCAGTACAGCTGTGCAAAGAGCACCTGATTGAGAAATAAAGCCAACTTTACCAGGTCGAGCGACACCTGATGCAAAAGTTGCATTGAGACCTGTAAGGGGCGACATAACTCCTAAGCAGTTGGGCCCAATTAATCGAATACCAGCTTTTCTTGCTTCAGCTAGAACTTCATTTTCTAATTTTAATCCTTCAGGGCCAATTTCTTTAAAACCTGCAGAAATAACTACTGCGCCTTTAACTCCAATCTCACCACATTGGCGGATAATATCCGGTACTGTAGAGGGAGGAGTAACTATGATGACAAGATCAACTTTATCAGGAATAGCTGCAATACTTGTATATGACTTTATACCAAGAACATTTGTTCGTTTAGGGTTTACAGGATAAACAGACCCACCAAAAGGACTGGTTATTAAATTCCATAAAATAGTTCGTCCAACACTCCCTGGATTTTCAGTAGCACCGACGACTGCGACAGCTTTTGGAGCGAAAAAAACATCCATTGCTTGTTCGCCTCTATCAATTACATTTTGACTTAATTCAGTTAAAAAATCTTCAGTTTTCATTGTGTGATCCTTAGTTAGGAGGATAAGTATCGTAGATAAAAAGCAATATAAGTCCGTTACTGAATTATGTAAACTTAAGCTTCTTTTTATTTGAAAAAAAAACAATCATCTGTGAACTATTTTAGTCGATTATTTTTACATCTGGTGATCTAAAAACTACAATACACTATCTTAATTTTTGGAGAAGCTATGCTTAATTTGCTATTAGTCCTGACGTGCCTTGTTAGCATTATTACTTTGGTAATGGTGATTATACTAAAACAAAAAAATACATCAGATATGATTTTACCTAATAAATTAGATGATCTTGATCGATCATTAACTAAAATTGAATTTGGTTTAAAAGAAGAATTTAGAATTAATCGTGAAGAAAATCATAAACAATCAAAAGAAAATCGAGATGAATTAAATTCTTCTTTAAAAGATTTAAAAAAAGAATTATCTGAAACCCTTAAAACAATCACAGATCAAAATGCTAATAATTTAAAAGAAGTTAATAAAACTTTAGACGTCAAATTAGAGATGTTGGCAAAAAATTCGAAAGATAATAATTTAGACCTAAGAAACGAATTAGAAAAATCATTAAAAGGTGTTCAAGATAATTTTGATAAAAATGTTGATTCGTTTAATAAGTTACAAAAAGAGAAATTTGAATTACTTGAAGAAAAGCAAACAAAGCTGGTTGAAACGACTGAAAAAAAATTAGATCTTATGCGTGAAACAGTTGATGAAAAACTTCAAAAAACGTTAAATGAAAGGTTAGGTCAATCATTTGAAACGGTTGGAAAACAATTACAAGCTGTTCAGGAAGGTCTAGGAGAAATGCGTACTCTCGCTGCTGACGTAGGCGGACTAAAAAAAGTTCTTGGAAATGTTAAAATGAGAGGTGGTATAGGAGAAGTTCAACTGGCGATGTTATTAGAGCAAATATTAGCGCCTGATCAATATGCAGCAAATGTTAAAACAAAACATGGCAGTTCTGATTTAGTAGAGTTCGCAGTAAAATTACCAGGTAAAGAAGAAGGATTAGATCAAGTTTGGTTGCCGATTGATGCCAAATTTCCCAAAGATTACTATGAGCAACTTCAAATGGCACATGATATTGGGGATATGACACAAATTGATTTAGCACAAAAAAACTTAGAAATAGCTGTGAAAAAAATGGCAAAAGATATTTCAGACAAATATTTAGACCCACCATACACCACTGATTTTGGAATTATGTTTCTTCCTTTTGAAGGAATTTATGCAGAGGTTGTAAGAAAGGCCAGCCTTCTTGAAGATCTCCAACGTAATTATAAAATTATAGTCACAGGTCCAACCACTTTAGCTGCACTTTTAAATAGTCTTCAAATGGGTTTCAAAACTCTGGCGATTCAAAAAAGTAGTAGTGAAGTTTGGAAAGTATTAGGTGGAGTTAAGACGGAATTTGAAAAATTTGGTGGATTATTAGAGAAGGCGCAAAAAAATATTCAAACTGGATTAGATGATTTGGATACTTTGGTTGGAACACGATCAAACATGATTAGACGAAAGCTAAAATCCATAGAGGCCTTATCTGAAACTGATAGTAAAATGATTTTGCCTGAAATATTATCCACAGATAATGAAATAGATTCTGAAGAATAAACATTCTCAGATTTCTGTCGGTTTTTCATTTTTATGAAGAACAACTAACTTCTAAATCACAATATTTAGCAGGTGTTTCTTTGGCCCATTCTTCATGTTCAGTCCATTCTTCATAGGGAGCAGTAAGCACTTTAAACATTAATTCGATTTGTGAATGATCTTCAATACAAATTTGAGCAAGATAATTTCTTAATATAAATTTTGGATTATTTTGCAACATTTTTAGTGATCTTTCACTGGAAGAAAGGCTTTCAGTTTTTAATCTGATTTTATAATCCTTAATAAATTGATCGATCTCTTTTGAATTTTTACTACTTGAATTTAATTTTTCCTCAAAATTTTCGTAGGATAAATTTCTGAAGAAAAGCGTATAGTCGATTTTGGAATTAACCAGAGCAATTTGTAGATTATTAAGTAAGTTTAAATCATTTTGATCTTCTTCATACAGACCACATTTTAATTTTAAATTATTGCGATAATGTTTAAAAAATGCTGTTGAATAAATTTCAGTAATACTGGTGATTTCATCTTTACTCAAGTATTTATTTAAGGAGTGAGCTAATTGTTGTATGTTCCATAAACCAATAGTCGGTTGATTTCCAAAGCTATAACGGCCTTGATGATCTGAATGATTACAAATATGATTGAAATCTAAGTTTTCTATAAAACCATAAGGTCCATAATCAAGTGTTAAGCCGAGAATAGACATATTATCTGTATTTAAAACACCATGACAAAAACCAATACATTGCCATTTCGCGAATAATTCAGCGGTCCGCTCGGTTATTTCTTTTAGAAATAGATAATATTTATTTTCACTATCTGAAATATTTGCAAAATAATTTTGAATGGTAAAATTTAAAAGTGTATCTAATTTAGACTGATCTTGAAGTTTGCTAAAAAATTGAAAGTGTCCAAATCTTAAAAAACTTTCAGCGACTCTAACAACCATACCTTCTTTTTCAATTTCTTCTCTGGCAACTGATTCACTTCCAATAGTTAAACTTAGCGCTTCAGTTGTTGGGATATTTAATGCTTTTAAATGAGCACTTGCTAGATATTCTCTAATGCAAGATCGAATGACGGCCTTGCCATCGCCCATTCGAGAAAAAGGTGTAGGTCCTGATCCCTTCATTTGTAATTCGAAAAAATCACCAAGTGAATTTTGTATCTCTACAAGTGTTGTGGCCCGGCCATCGCCTAGTTGTGGAACATAATGACCAAACTGGTGTCCAGAATAGTAGGTAGACGCATAAACAAATTGATCTGATTGCAGTTCTGCATTGATAAAGTTTTTAAAATGTAATTGATTACTTTGGTCTTCAATGAAATTTAATTTTTTATATAACGGTAGGTTGAGATGAAGAATTTTCATATTTTGTAATGGTGTCGGATTAATTTTTTCAAAAATAAAACTACATTCATTAAATATTCTATTGGTGATTTTAAATGTGGAAAAATTTTCGTACATTTTAATGGAGCCTTTTTGTATTTTTACTTAGAGTTGCTTTATCTATGTAAGTTTGAGTTATTTTTGCATCTGCATGATTTAAATAATCTCTTACATACAAAAGATCTTTGGTTTTAATATACATATTTGTAGCACATGCTTTTCTAAAACTATGTGGAGAAATGCCCATTGTAACATCTGCGCGCCTGATGATTTTTATTATTTGATTGTAAAAAGTTTTTAATGAGTATGCTTTGCCTGATTTGTTTTGAAATAAAAAATCTGAGTCAAATTGATTTTGACTTAGGTAAAAATCCAATGTTTTAAAAATCAAATCCGCTTTTTGAATGACCAAAGTATGTATCGAACCACCTTTACGGGTAAAGGTAATTATTTTTGCATGATGATCAAAATTACTGATACGTAAGTAACATAACTCACTTAAACGTAAACCTCCGTAATAAAGCAGGTAAAGCATTAATTTTTCTTTTATTCGATAAGTTTTTTCTTCTATGAGTTTAAATTCTTCTCTGGAAATCATTTTAGTTGGAGTTATATCGATATCTTTTAGCTGTATGGCATGTAATTTACTTTTTACCGGATTTTTTGAAAATTTATTTGATGCATCTTCATTAACTTCTTTAAGAAATTGAAAAAAGTTTTTAAGACTTGATAAATGTCTTCTTCTGGAAGAAACACTCATTGGGCCCTGAAAAAAAAGCAAAGATTTAGAGCTTCTAGTTTTTAGTTTAGACTTAATTAAAATAAGTTTAAACCACATAATAAAGGCGATTTGCGGATACTTTGAAACTTCCTTATATATCGGACCGCCGTTTGTGAGAAATTCTTTATATCGTCCTATCATCTCTCCGTTTGATTTATGGATTTTATTTTTATCTAAATGTTCAATCCACATAAAAAATTTTAATAAATCAGCTCTATAGTTTTTGATTGTATGTGCCGATTTATTTAATCGTGTGAGGTTGTGGAGATAGCTATCCATTAATTCTAAATTTATTAGGTTCATTCTTTTCAATCCCTGAAAACGAAGAAAAAGTTACGTATAATTTATATTATACGTAACTTTTGAGTCTTAAGTCAAAGATATTAAAGGGAAAGTTTATAAATGGCATTTTTAGCGTTTTTTTTAGATGTCCATTACTCTATACCTAGAATTCGGTATATTTTTTGGAGTTACCTTTGGAAAGTTCAATTGGATATTTTTTTGAATTTTTAATTATCTTTTCTAATGTTGCTTTTTCTAGATCAATCTTTAATTTTGAACTAATTTTTAAAAGATAAATAAATATATCAGCTAACTCATCTTGAACTTGAGATAATTCCTGTTGGTTATTTATAATTTGATTAGATTGCTCTTCTGTTTTCCATTGAAATATTTCTAAGAGTTCAGAACATTCTACACTTAAGGCCATGGATAAATTTTTTATAGAGTGAAATTTATTCCAATCTCTTTCAATTGAAAAAGATTCTATTTCTTTATTTAGTTTTTCTAGGTCCATCTTGATTTTCTCCACTCAGCTTGTTGGTTGGAATTTAAAAATGTCCATGCCACAAAACGACTAATTTTCTGTCCTTGTGCCATTTCAATTGTTTTGACTTCTAAGGCACCATTTCTTTTAAGTTCACCATATATTCCTGACAAACTTTCTTTCTTTGAGACGAGGGTTGTGTACCACAAACAATTTTCCTTAAATAGTAGACTTTCCTCAATCATCTTTTTTATAAATGCTGCTTCTCCACCGGGGTACCACAGTTCTAGGTTTTGCCCGCCAAAATTTAGTTCAGCATTATTTTTTTTATCTAATCCTAGATTTTTAAGCTTTCTTTTGGTACCGGCCTTTGCCTCTGCAAGTGATGCGTGAAAAGGTGGATTACAAATTGATAAATCAAATTTTTCGTCTTTTAGGATTATATTAGAAAAAATATTTTTAGGATTAGTCTGTTGTCTAAAATTTATAGAATTTTTTAAGCTTGGATTAGCATTAATAATCTTCTTGGCCGAATTTAGCGAAGTTGAATCAATATCAGAACCAACAAAACTCCAACCATATTGATGGTTTCCAATTAATGGATAGACACAATTAGCTCCTGTGCCAATATCAAGGACTCTTATATTTTTTCCATCAGGTATCAGATCAGCAACGTAGTGAATATAGTCAGCACGGCCTGGAATTGGAGGGCATAGGTAATTGGGAGGTATATCCCAATCACTAATATTATAAAAATGTTTTAATATGGCCTTATTTAAAAATTTTACTGAATCTGGGTTAGAAAAATCAATTGTATTTTCCTTATTAAAGCTATTTATAATTATATATTTTTGTAATTCGGGACAACTCGCAATGAGTTCGTTAAAGTTATATCTTTCTTGATGGAGATTACGTATATGTAAATTGGCCATTAAATAATCTCCTGATTTCTTTCAAAGAAAATTCTTAAAAGAAATTCATCCTTCTCTGTGTAATTTGGTGAGTTTAGACTAAGGGATGAATGCTTTTCCTCTTCGCTCATATTCCACCATTGTAATATATTTTCAAATAGATCTGGATCTATACGATAGATTGAAGATTTAAAGCATTTAAACAAATGAATGACGTAAGCATTCATATCTGTAGTGACATATTCAAATTCTTTTTTAAAATCCTTGTTCTCTTTGAGTAGTGCTCGCAACTCTGGACGATTATAAATATTCATAATCAGTTGATAAAATCCTAATTGTCCTTTTTGAGATTCTATTTGACTAAAAAATTGATCTGCGTGCATAAGATCGTGAAGAACGAAACTTAAAGGATCTCGTGACTCCATCACCAGTGAGCTAATCTGTGTAGGTTCAGTGATAAGAGTCACACATCGTGAGTTTTTAACTTGAAGTAATAATAATTCTCGTGGAGTAGGGATATATTCTAGCATTTTAATATTCCACTTGCCTATATACCAAAAATTCATTGTTCTATTGATTGATTCAGGGATTGCTTTCAAGTGAAATAAGTGAAAAAGCGAAGATGCACTAACACCATCCAGTTTGTTTTTTTCCCAATCATTAAGCTTGAAACTTTCGGGGATTAATTCAAGAAGTGGTATTTCATTTCCAATTGAGACAATCTCTTGATTCTTTTTTTGCAGCCAATTTTTTGGATGTTTGATTCTTAAAAACAAAAGTATATATAACGTGGTAAAAAGATATTCTGTGAGTTGCAGATTTTTTAAGGCCAATAAATTAATTCTTAAAAATTCATGATGAATTTTTAAAGTATCTGCTTCAATTAGAATTTTTTTATAGGAGCCAGTTCTACTTTTCATTCTTAAAGATTATATATTTTTTATTTCATTTTGAGAAAAGGCAACAGCTTCTTTTACAGTTGATAGAAATTGTGCAGGAAAAATAATAGTTGAATTTTTCTCAACACTAATTTCGGCCATGGTTTGAAGTGTACGTAATTGAAGTGCTATAGGGTGTTGGGCAATGATATCCGCTGCCTCTCCTAATTTTACTGCTGCTTCAAATTCACCTTGTGCTGCAACAATTTTAGCTCGACGTTCACGTTCTGCTTCTGCTTCTTTGGCCATCGCTCTTTGCATATTATCAGGGAGGGTTATGTCTTTTATTTCAACAGCAGTAACTTCAACACCCCATGGTTCTGTGTGAGCGTCAATTACTGTTTTTACCTGTTGATTAATTTCTACCGTTTGAGAAAGTAATTGATCTAATTGAAACTGACCTACAACATTTCTGACAGTTGTTTGGCTGATCTGATTAACAGCATCGTAAACTTGTTCAATTGCCAAAACAGATTTTGTGGGATCTACAATATGGTAATAAGCAACTGCAGCGATATCAATTGAAACATTGTCTTTTGTAATTATTTTTTGTGATGGAATATTCATCGTTATAGTTCTGAGAGTGACCTTTGTCATTTGTTCAATAATTGGCATAAGAATGATTAATCCTGGTCCACGAACACCAGTGCATTTACCTAAGAAGAAAATGACTCCACGGTCATACTCTTTAACAACTCGAAGTGAAGTTGTTAATAAAAAGAATAATGCAAAAGCTATAAAAATAATCATGGTGTATCCTTGGTTATGTTAATTCAGTGGATTCTAATCTTGTTGGAAGGACAATGCAAATTTAGACTTTAACGATTGAGTTTTTCTAGTTCTTTTTCAATATATTCATATGCATTATGAATATCACGAAACTTATCAATAATTGCTATTTCTGTTCTTGTCCCTTTATCAACATGTTCAAATTTATCAGGATGTGTAGATACGGCCAGACCAAAAAAAATCTTCTTTAATTCTTTTCTTGAAACAGGGAGTTCTTTTAATTTTAAAAGGATTAGATTTTTTTCTAATTCTGTTAATTCCTTTTTCTTGGGTGCTTTTTGTGTGGGGGGAGTTGATATTATAATCTGGCTCTCCTGAATTTTTAAAATTCCAGGTATATTTCCATAAATGTCAAAGTAATAACCTTCTTTCTTTTCAAAATACTGTGCAAGTAAATTTATTTCATCAAAAATATTTTGAAGAATAGCTTCTGTATCATTAATACGATTGTAATTAGTAAAACCTAAAAATTTTCCATCTTGGACAATTCCAACTTTCTTGGGACGAGTAAGAGATACAAATGCTCGGATTAGTTCTTCATGTTGACAATTATTATTTAACTTAAAGCTATAGTTATTTAGTCCTTTTGCCAATGCCAGAAATTCACGTGCAGATTTTAAGCGAGCCTTATATAACATAAATTCGTATGAAAAATAAACCCAAGAGGGATTCACCGATTTATAGGTCGCTATGAAAAATCCTCTTCAACCTGAATTCCTTTTAGATTCTTCATATAAAATTTCTAAATATAAAATACTATCGATCATCGTCAACGCTTCTTTTGGAGTAAGATACTTGTCTTTATCTATCAAAAATGCATCGGTTGTAATCAAGTTAGGAATTAAATTTTTTAATAGTCTGGTGAGATCAGATGTACCCACATGTGAGGAAATTTTTTTAGAAAATAACCCTAGTCCTAAATTGTAATTTGTCAGTGAGGTATCAAGTAATAAACATAGAATTTTACAATCTTCTTGTTCGATTAAAAGACTCTGATAATGTTTAATAATGTCCATATTAAGTCATTATATGAGAAAACTATCTTTT
>JAVHRK010000048.1:0-2972 GCA_036171615.1 Bacteriovoracaceae bacterium | reverse complement strand
CTGATAATGTTTAATAATGTCCATATTAAGTCATTATATGAGAAAACTATCTTTTATTCTAATATATATTAAACTTTCACTAATGAATCCCTCCCCGCAGCAAGCTACGGGGAGGGATTCATTGGCAGACTATTTAACTCCAGAAGTTGTAAGTGTCTTAGGTTGTATTTTTGCCTTACTTACATTTCTTACTATTATTTTCTATGGAATAAAAATTATAAAAGGTGAATCAAAATTACTTTCTGAATTAATTTCAAGAACACTTTCCTGGTGGGTAATGATATTAATTTTTACTTTAGTCATTTTTATAAATCGGGAAGTTGCGACTATTGGTATTGCACTTTTATCACTGATTGCTTTTAGAGAATTAAGTTCGAATCTTAATTTACGAAATACTGATAGAAGAAGTCTCTTGTGGTGCTATATTGCTATTCCTTTTCAATTTATGGCCGCCTACACTCAATATTACAGTTTTTTTGTTATTTTCATACCTGTCATTATGTATTTATTTTTAACACTGAGAACGGTTTCAAGTGGTGATGTTCAAAATATCACTCGTTCATTAGGTATGATTCATTGGTCAGTGATGCTGACAGTTTTTAGTTTTTCTCATTTGGCCTATATATTATCTCTTCCACCAAAAGAAGGATTTACTGCTGGTAATGGCGGGATGATTCTTTTTATTGTACTTATTACAGAAGTGAATGATGTTTATCAATTTACTTGTGGAAAATTATTTGGAAAAAATAAAATCATTCCTACGGTATCACCTAATAAAACGATTGAAGGCTTTGTCGGAGGATTAATACTGACCACCATCACAGGCTACTTTTTGAACTTCTTACTTCCTGTGAATACAGACAAGACTATTATTTTAACAATACTTTTATGTGTTGTAGGCTTTGGTGGTGACATCACACTTTCAGCAGTCAAGCGAGAACATAAGATTAAAGATATGGGCACAAGTATTCCAGGACATGGCGGGATGATGGATCGTTTAGATAGCCTTGCATTTACCACAATTGCGTTCTTTTATTTAATGCGATATTGGAGTTTCGCTTGAATAAAAATTAAAAAAAAGTTCAGATTGTTGTTCATCTTGTATTGTATCGAATTTTTATGAAAAATTTTTTAAGAATTATTTTTGGTGTTTCTTTTAAAAATACTGAGCAGTTTAAAGGTACTTCTCAATTTATTGTTGTTGCTAATCACAATAGCCATTTAGATACAATGTCAATTCTGTCAGCATTACCAATTACCATGCTTACAAAGGTCCATCCGATTGCAGCAGGTGATTACTTTGGAAAAAATATTATCACGCAATTTCTTACTGAGTTTTTTGTTAATACATTACTGATTTCAAGACAAAAGGATAAAACAAAAATTAATGCTATTGATAGTATTGATCAACTCATAAAAGAAGGTAAATCTATTTTGATTTTTCCAGAAGGCTCTAGAGGTGAGGCCGAAATTATCCAAGAGTTTAAAAATGGGGCCGCAATTTTGCTCAAAAATAATCCTACTGTTCCTTTAATTCCTATTTTTATAAAGGGGATGGGGAAGGCGCTTCCTAAAGGAGATCCATTTTTAGTACCTATGGAATGTCAATTGACTATTGGTAAACCTGTTATTATTGAAAATATTAATTCGAAAGAAATTATAGAAATTACAGAAATTATTAAACATTCTATTTTAAATTTGAAAGAATAGATGACCAAGTCGGGAGCAAGCGAGAGGGCCTGGCAAAGTGCTTTGGCGCAATTTTTCTAAATTGGTACAGTGCAAGGTTTAGACTCTGTTGACTAATTTAGCTATTGAGAATCTCAATGATCAGAGTTGAATAACGACAACGATTGAATTTTATTGACAATTTTTAGACATTATAACATTATAGCAAAGCTTAATCATCTTAGGAGACGTGCCAGAGTGGTCAAATGGAACGGTTTGCAAAACCGTAAAGCCTCCGGTTCAAATCCGGACGTCTCCTCCATCGTGAAAACCCCCAAAAATTAATTTTAGCGCCGATTTACTAAAAAGTTTTTCTTATCAATCATTTAGGTTTCGATAAGTTAGCAATTCCTTTTATTACAACTCTGTCTCGAACTGTCTCAGACTTTCTACGATTGGCTTATTTGTGCTTACTTTTGTGCTTACTGAAATCCTGACACGGCGATCGTAAGCACATTGTGTGGTTTTAGCCGTTTTTTGCCACCTATACGCGTGTAGCCCTTGGTGATTGTTGGACTATACAGAGACTACACGCTTTAGGTTTTGAATTTTAAAAAATGGAGGAAGTATGTCTATGACAAAAGAAAAAAGAAATCGAAGAATTGAATTGAGTAATGAAGCAAAGGCCCTGAGGAAACTTAGAGAATTGCGTTCTCTATCTGTCCGAGATGTAGGAGAGCTATTAAAAATTTCCTTTACGACAGTCAGTCATATGGAAAATGGCAGGGCCATAATCCATCCGGAGTATTTAAAAAAATTCTTGAAGTCATTAAAATTTTCAAATGAGGATTTTGAAATTTTACTGAAAGGAAAACCTACAAATGAGCATTTAAAATTAAAATGCTACAAGTTGATTGATGAAATGGAATTAACTAAACTCGAAAAAGCTTGTGCTATGTTATGTTTGCTATCTCTCGCTATAATCTTAAATCATTCATTTCAATTTTGAAATTTTGGGCCTTGAGGATTTTTAATTCTTTAAGGCCTATTTTCTTTAGGCATTTTTTGAAGAGGATTAGTCACACTCCACAATTTTATCCGAGTTGTTGCTTGTATTAGTTTTCTTAGCTTGAAATGTTGTAGTTTCTCCACACATTTCATCGTCATAAAATTTAAGTATTCCTTTCTTGGTATTATCATTACTAATTCTACAAGAAAAATCTCTGCATTCATTCAAAATCCAATCTTGATTTTCATCTTTAAGAAAGCAAGTGGTTTCTAAATAATATTTCCCCTTTCCTCGT
>JAVHRK010000047.1:14242-20941 GCA_036171615.1 Bacteriovoracaceae bacterium | reverse complement strand
AATCGCTGTACGATAAGAAGCATTGTCTTTGATCGTTCTTGCTTCTGATTTTAGAGCATCTTGTTTGCCGATCAACTCTTCAAAAGACATATTGTGTTGATCTTTTTCAAGTCCCAAAAATTTCATAAGATCAACATGGTCAATTCGTGCTGAAAGAGAGAGAGCTGAATTCATACCAAGGCCGTTAATAGACAATAAACAGTAGGCTTCAACAGCAGATAATCCGTTCACGGATGATTTTCCTGTAAGTGCTTTTATCATTTCAGAGGCATGAACATAAAGTGGTTTTACTCTTCCACCTTGTTGAATGGGGAGTGATTCTAAATCTTTTTTACAAAAAAAGTTATCGGCAAAAAGATTTGTAGAGAGAAGAAGTGTTAAAATTAAAAAAAATATTTTCATACATTTGTTCCTTTCTTTTTCTTATTAAGGTTAAAGTGCCAGATAGCTCCAAAAACCAACATTAATGATCCGAGATATTTTAAGGGACGTCCTTGATCGACGTTTACCGTTAGAGTGGAACTAAATACTCCATTTTCACCTTCAGCGTAAGAAGCCTGATAAAGAGTGTACCCTTGGACTTTTAATGGATTGTTCATAAAAACATGATGATTGGTTGTACCATTACCATTAAATAATTTAACAAATGATTCATAACTTGCTGGCATATTGGTACCAGGTGCCTTATCCATTTTAAATTGAGTCAAAGCAATTTCAAATGGTAGGTTTAAAGTTTCTTTAGTTACTTCAAAAATTACATTTCTGCCCTGAATATTTAATGAAAGGGGGTTATAGTTAGATACCCAATAGCGTCTTCCTAATATTTCAATTTGAACTGCTCTAAGATCACCCTTTATTAAGCTTCCATTTTTTTGAATAGGAATTGTCGTTGTTGGAACATTGAACGGAAGTTTTTTTGTTTCATGTGCAGTTAATTGAATATCAGCTCCCATCCATGGAAGTGAGATGCTGCTATTTATGGCAGAAAATTCTTCATTATGCCATTTCGTGTCGGATTTAGAATAGAAACTTGCTTTTTTACCAAATAGAAAGAGGGTAGGCTTTGCTTCGAATAAATTTAATGAAAGTACTCTCAATACTGAATCTTGATTTGATTGTCCATTTGCATTCATCGCAAAAGGAGACCCGGCCGGAAAAAATATTTGCATAGTTCCATTGTATGGTACTGTATAGAAACTTTTTTTAGTACTTGTTAATTTAGGACTAATAAATTTTGATTCTGGAGTGAAGCATTCTGCAGTTTTGGTATTCCAAAAAATTATTTTAGAAGGTCCTACATTTTTAAAACAATTTGAAATATTATCTGGCAAATAAATAAATGAAAGAGGACCCATATTACTTGTTGCTGGAAAATCAGAACCTGCTTCTGGGTGTAATGACATTGTTAGGTCAAGCTCAGCAAATGCATTTTTATAATGATACTGGGATGATTGCAATTGCTCAGTTTCAGAATAAGAATTAATACTATCAACCCAGCTTAATTTTCCTTCTGCAAAAGGTAAAAATTTCTTTAAAGTTATATTGCCATACACTTGGTTCATTTCTGTTTCGCGAGCGGTGTATGGGAGATATGTCGATACTTGCTTGCCTTCATCTGTGTAAGTAATTTTAAAAATATCTTTAGAAAGAACTACTTGTCTTGTGGTCTCATTGGGAGGAAGTGTGATTTGTCCATCTACACCAGCAATCCAAGTGATTAATGAACCAATTCCGATGATAACTAGTCCAGAATGAATTGTATAAAAGCCGTAAAGTCTTTTCTTTGGTGGTAATCTTAAAAATGCAGCAAAGATAATTGATAAAAACATGGCCAATTGTATAAGCATGAAAAATGGTGCTTTATAGATTGTTCTATTGGCAAAATCTGTCCCAAAGTAACTTTCAAAAAAAGTTCCTGTGATCATACAGATCGTAAAAAGTACTATTACCACTACCGCAAATTTCATTCCGCCAATAGTGCGCTCTATTTCATTCCACTTTATTTTATTATTCATATTACAAGTTTTATAACATAGAGAAGACCAAAAAGGATAGGTTGATGTATGAGATAAATCAGCAAAGAATGCTGGCCCATAAAATTCAGAGATTTTATTATCTGATTGTTTTGATTACAATAAATTTTATGAAGATTTTTAGAAACTGCGAAAATTCCTAAGAGACAAGCACCAACCCAAGGAAAAGGTGAGATATAATCGAACGAAGAATGCGCCATTTCAAACCATGGTAAATTTAAATCCCAAATTGCTGAAGGGATAAAAAGCAGAAGTGCTAAAGCTAAAGCAATTTTTGGAAACTTAAGAAATGGCAAGGACATGAGTGATACAAGGGCAATTGAGTGTAAAGTTCCAAAATAGATCCAATTCTCAGGAAATAAAAAATAAGTAACAATACTAATTAATAAGGCCAATAAGACTAATTTTAAAAATCGGTTTAAAAAAGCAGACCATTTAATCTTTTTTTTATGGACTAATGTGAGTGACATGCCGACTGCAATAAAGAATAGAAATACTATTAATCGTGGCAGAAAATACCAAAAGGGGTGACTCATTATATCTATCTTTATAAATCCCAGATAATTTAAATCAAAAGAAAAATGAAAAACTACCATTAGGATAATAGTAAAACCGCGAAGCACATCAATAAAAATAAATCGAGAATTGTCTTTGTTTGAATACATAGATAGTATTATTCCTATGGAATACCTCACTCGCAAGAAAAAATCGTTTAAAAGGTTGCTTTTTCTTTTTTTACTTTTATTAATAACAATATTGATCGGGTTTTATCTTTACTTACGTAGTTCTCTACCTCCTCTAGATGGTGAAATTTCTCTTCTCAGGCTAACATCCCCTGTGAAAATTATACGAGACCAAGAGGGAATACCTCATCTTTATGCAAAAAATAAACAAGACTTATATCGTGCATTTGGATTCACGATTGCTAGTGAGCGACTCTTTCAAATGGAAATGTCCAGAAGAATGGCCAATGGTGAATTGGCAGAAATTATAGGACCTAAGGGGTTGGCCAGTGATAAAATGTTTCGGACCTTTAGATTGCGATCATCGATGCAGGAAATGTTTGATCGAAAAATAAAAAATGGATTATTTAATCCTGAAATGCTGGGATTGATGGAAGCTTTTTATGACGGTGTAAATCAATTTCAAAATATGGGAAATCTTCCTATTGAATTTAAATTATTAAATATTAATCCAAGGCCTTTTACGCCTATGGATGGGTATAGCTTTGTAGGTTTAATGAGCTTTAGTTTTGCCGTTGCAACTCGCGAGGAGCCACTCTTTAGTGCACTTCGTGCTCGTTTAGGAGATGAATGGATTAATGAAATGCGTGTTGATAAGATTCCTACTTTATCTACTAAGGAGCAACCACGTCGCATTGTTGATAAAACTAGATTTTTTAAATCTTCTTATTTAACTGAGGCCATGAAAAATATTGAAGAGCTTGGTTTGCCTTTGTTTGAGGGGTCGAATGGGTGGCTTATCGCTGGAAAAAGATCGGCCTCTGGCTTTCCTATATTGTCCAATGACCCACATATAAGTTACTCACATCCGGGGGTATGGTTTGAAGCGCATTTAAAATCTCCAGATTTCGAAACCTATGGACACTTCTTGTCGAATATTCCTTTTCCTGTTTTGGCCCATAACCGAGAGAGAGGTTATGGTTTTACAATGAGTCTAGTCGATGACATGGATTTATTTCGTGAAGAATTGAACCCTAAATTTAAATCCTATCGATTCAAGGATAAACAGTTTTTTTATAAAGAGTATCTAGAAGTTATAAAAGTAAAGGGAGAAGCTGATGTTAAAATGAATGTTTTAGTAACTCAGCACGGGCCTATCTTAGATGAGATATTACCTGAAAAATCTTTAGCGTTAAGCTGGGTATATTATAATCCCAATAATGACCCACTTACTTCTCTCTATAATATGGGAAATGCTAAATCGATGGCCGAGTTTAAGGCAGCAGTGTCAACAGGAGTCTCACCTGGTCTTAATGTCCTCTATGCGGATAAGTCAAATATTGCATGGTGGATGTTTGGTGAAATTCCTTTAAGGTCTCCTCGTGCTCAATCCGATTTTATTCAGAACGGAGCAACAGGTAACGACGAATATTTGGGAAGCTTAACATTTCTTCAAAAACCACACTTAGAAAATCCGGAAAATGGCATCATTGTATCTGCCAATGCTAGGCCTGAGAGTTTTCCTTCTGATCAGCGTGGTGATTGGCAGCCCAATGATCGCTATCAAACTATTAAAACATTATTAAATCAAAAATCTAAATGGTCAGTAGATGATATAAAAGAGCTACAAACTTTGAGCTTTAATTTAGAAAATAAATTAATTCTAGATGAATTATTAAAAGGCTCACAGTTTGATAATTTATGGTTAAAAAGTACTTATACTGATTATTTTAATATTTTAAAAAAATGGGATTATATATCTAGTATTGATTCAATTGCACCTTCTCTTTATTTTACTTGGTGTCGGGAGATTTCAAAGATTATTTTGAGTGACTTAAAACCAGAGGAACAAAAAGCCTATGCAGGTTTGCCAGCATCATGGATTTTTTTTAAAAGAGCTGTACTTGACCCACAATCCATTGTCTGGACAAAATATGATCGTAATAAGGTCTATAAAGATGCTTTTATCCATACAATAGAAAGTTTAAAGCAGATATTAGGTGAAGATTCTAGAGAGTGGAAATGGGGGTTATTACATACAGTGGAGTTTAAACACCCATTAGGTGTAATCCCTGTTTTAGGAAAATTTTTTAATCTCGGACCATTTGGGATTTCGGGAAGCTATAATGATATTAATAATCAAAAATCCTCTGGAATTGAAGGAGCCTTTAATGTTTCTGTTGGTCCATCTACAAGAAGAATAATTGATTTTGCTCATCCTGAACAAGCTTTTGGTATATTGCCCATTGGAGAATCCTCACATTTATTATCACCGTTTTATAAAAATCAGCTTCAACGCTTCATTGCAGGCGAATATAGAACAGAATTATTAGATGATCAGCTTATTAACGCCCAGAATTCACATGAGTTAATTTTAAAATGAGTACAAGAATTGAAATTCTTTTAAATACACCTCAATATGGAAAAATTCTACCTGCTGTAGAAGGCGAATCTTTTTGCTGGAAATTAACAAGCGACAAAAATTTGACAGTTTCCTATGAATCAACATTCAATCGAACTAGAATCGCCATTATGGAAACCATCGCTTTAATGTTAAATAAGAGAAATTTAAGTAATTTATTTACTCTTACCTATAGAGAATTGGAAAGTTACTTACGAGACCAGAATGATATTCCAGCATTTGAAGATCCTGATGCTGAAATAATTTTCGATCAGATCTTAAGTAATTTACAGTCTCTTTTTTTTAATTTTTATCAATCCGCTATATCAGGCGCTGTTTCAGTGATTCAAGAAAACCAATATTGGATGGACGTTTTTTCAATTCTAGAAGGGATAGAGTTTGTTTTAATAGAAAAACGGACCCTTTATTTTTTTAAGAACAGATCTGATGGTATTGTTTCTTTTCTCTTTTCAGAGTAAAATTTTTCAGATTGAACATATTATGAGGAAGACTATGAAAATTTATTTTTATGCCCTATTTATTTTGTCATTTAACTTATATGCACAAGACGCGACCAAAGGTGCTACTCTATATAAGCAATGTATTCTTTGTCATGGTGACAAAGGTGATGGGAATCCGGCCATGAAAGCCCCTAGGATTTCTGGACAATACGATTGGTATATAGTGAAGCAATTGGAAGATATTAAGGCCCAAAGGCGAAAAAACCCAGTTATGAACCCATTTCTAAGTAAACTAACTCCTCAAGATTTCAAAGATCTTGCAGCATATATCAGTAAATTATAATTTCATAAATGTCGATAAGACCAAGGAAGTGTCATGAGACTAAAATTTCAACGAGCAAAAACTGAAAAAGAAATTCGGGACATTTATGACTACAATATAGATGCTTTTTCTGATTCACCTGACTTTAAATGGACCTTTGATGAAATAAAAAAAGAGGTAAGTGAAGACTGGCAGCTATTTTCAATGACATTAGATGGGGAAATTATCGCCGCAATTTTCTATAAAATAGAAAAAGATTCCCTTTTAACAAAAAATACAGCAATAAAAGTTACCCACCAAGGAAGCGGTTATTCTCATAAAATGAAGGAGTTTTTTGAAAAAGTGGCCCGAGAAAATCACTTGAAAAAGATATTTCATTATTGCCGAATTGATAACTTTAGAACCTATTCTCTCAATGAAAGTCATAAATATAAGAAGACTCCAAATAAGTATGGACCAGGCGAATTAGTAGTAGAATGGGTGAAGTCACTTTAGCATAAATCCGACACCCCCTAGGCAGTCCCTAGGGGGCCCCAATGAGAAAAAAATAAAAAAAATACATTTTCCTATAGACATGATGAAAAGTTTCGAGCAATAATTTATTTAAGACAAATTTAATTAGTTATTAATAACAATTAGACAAGACAACAACAGTCTAATTAAACGGAGGATTCGAGATGGCAGTTAAGAAAAAAGTAGCACCTAAAGCAACTAAAAAAGCAGCTCCTAAAGCAACTAAAAAAGCAGCTCCTAAAGCAACTAAAAAAGCAGCTCCTAAAGCAACTAAAAAAGCAGCTCC
>JAVHRK010000047.1:0-14142 GCA_036171615.1 Bacteriovoracaceae bacterium | reverse complement strand
AGTTGCAGCTCCAAAAGCTAAAGCAACTAAAAAAGTTGCAGCTCCAAAAGCTAAAGCAACTAAAAAAGTTGCAGCTCCAAAAGCTAAAACAGCAAGAAAACCAAATCCAGCTTTCATGAAAGCTTTAACTCCATCGTTAAGCCTTGCTGAAATCGTTGGAAAAAACCCACTTCCAAGAACACAAGTTGTTTCTAAAATTTGGGAATACATTAAAAAACATAACCTTCAAAACCCAAAAAACAAAAGAAACATCCTTGCAGATGAAAAACTTTTAAAAGTTTTTGGTAAAAAAGAAGTAACGATGTTCGAACTTGCTGGGATTGTTGGAAAACACCTTAGCTAATTTCTAATTACATTAGTTTAAATAAAAAGGCCTGCTGTGAAGCAGGCCTTTTTTATTGGGTCAATTAAAGTTTAATAATTATTTTTGAAGAGCAGAGTATTGAGTTTGAATTGAGTCTGTAAGCCATAGAGAGTTGTTTTTAGCAGTTTTTAAGAACTGGTGGCATTGGTAGGAAGAGGAAATATTATTACTTACTTTTCCTTTGGTAGTTATATATTCAAGACAATTTTTTCCATAGTAATTTAAAAGTTCAGGAAAGTTCTTTGCCAGAAGATTAATAACGGCCTTGTGACGTGGTAGATTTGGATCCTTAAATATTTCGTCCGGAATAATATCAAGCCCCTTGATTAAATCTAGAATTTTTTGTCTTTTTGAGAAGTTGTCATTGAAAGCTTCTACTTTTTTCCATGCCAAATTCATTTTATCACCAACAACTGGGCCATTAAGGAGAAATATAACGGCAAAGAAATCCTGCTCAGTCTCTGTGAGAAGGTTTTTTGCTTCTAGCAGGTGCATGGCCAGTTCCTTATCAGATCCGTTTGTATTAGGAGAAAGTAGTGCATTTCGAAGATTTTCAACTAATTTATCAAAGCACTTGTTTGGTACAAATTTATCTAATATATGCTTATAATTATTATCAAAATTTACGTTAAAGGATTCTTGAGTAATCTTTTGGATAATTGATTTTTGAATGTCAGGTCTCGCGCAGTAAAGAGGTGCAATTTTGTCATTTATGGCAACCTGGTAGAATGGCCATCTATTAATATTACTTTTGTTTACTTCTAAGATCGTGGCCAGTGCTAGTGCAGTTTCAGGGTCTTTATTGGAAAAAAACCAAAAACTAGTGAGATCGTTTTCACATTGTGACTTTAGTTCAATATTTTTAAAGCATTCTGTAAGGTATTTTTTGGCAAATGTAGTTCTCTTGATTTGATAATATTCATCATCTAATAACGCTGAAGATCTTCCAATTTTTTCAATTTGGCTAAAGCTTTTAGGGGTATAATCTTTAATTTTAATTTTGTAATCAATCATTCCAATACTCATGGTTTGGAACATATCTTTCCAGTGCTGATTTCGCTCACTAGGTCGAATATCATTTACATGGAGGAGAAATTCTTCAAAATTCTTCTGTTGATTTAATACCTCTAAATCTTTTAAATCATAGAGCTGTTCAGCATGAGTGAATGCAGCAAATGGCATACAAAGAATGTAAATCAATGTTCTTTTTAGCATATAGATAAAATGTTAAACTCATGGTACTTTCTTGTCTATGAAAAAGACGTCGTATATTATAGCAATTGCTGGTGGAAGTGGTTCAGGTAAAACAACTTTTGCCAAAAAAATTCGAAATGATTTAGGCATTCAGAATTGTGCAATTTTACTACAAGATTCTTACTATTTTGATCAAAGTTCAAAGTTTGATGGAGATGGGGGTGCTGTCAATTTTGATCATCCAGATTCTATAGATTTTGAGTTAATGATTGAAGATTTAGAAAAATTAAAAAATGGCGAAACTATCAATGTACCTATCTATGATTTTGCTACACATCGACGTCTCACTAGAGTCGAAATTCTGCACTCACATCCAATCATTATAGTCGATGGGATTTTAATCTTAACAAATGAAAAGCTTAGAAAAGTATTTAATGAGTCTTTGTTTATCGATGTTCCAGAAGAATTGAGATTTTCTAGAAGACTTAAAAGAGATATCGAAGAAAGAGGAAGAACAGAGGAAGGTGTTCGAGTACAATTCGCAAAGCAAGTTAAGCCCATGCATGATCAATTTGTCGAACCTTCTAAAAAATTTGCAACTACAATAATAAATACTAATAATTATAGCGATGAACTCCGGAGTACTCAATGTCGTCTCATGGAAAAATTAACCTTGAAAACTGTTTTTTAACATTAACCTCACAAACCCATTCGGATTGGAGCATTTATTTTTATGATGAATATTCCACTATTTTTCTTGATGAAAAAGAACTAGCACTTGATGTAATTAATGTAATTCATAAATATATTAATTACTCGAAAAGTAGCTTTCGATCACAGGTTGTTATTCGTAGCACTCCTTTTTTGATGGGAGTTTTTTTAGATAAAAAACAAATAAGATTTTACACGCCTAAATTATCTACAGAGCTTTTTCTACTCCAACAAAGTGAAATTTTAAATCTTGATAGCATGACTATTAAAGAATTGCGTTTGCACACGGAAATTGCAGCTGCGTTATCCTTTAAAGATTTTCCCTCGGAGATTGAGTCATTAATCGGTCAATATGACCTACCTAATATCTTTGATGAAACTAAGTTTGGAGAAGTCGAAGTAAAATCAAATGAAATTATTAAAAAGTTACTAGTACAAATCAATAATTATCAACCTTCAATCTTCGAAGATATTACCGATTTTGGTTTAGGATTAACCGCTCAATATGCACTTTTGAGAATTCATTTATTAAAGTTTTTAGCAATTCTTCCATCTCTTGATCATGATAAAAAGGGAAAAGAAGTTAAGCGTATACTTCTTGAGGCCCTATTTCGATTTTTAAAAGATAATCGTCTTGCAAAAAAATTAAAGAAAAAGGGACAAGAGAGAGCATTTCCTAACTCATACTCGTTGGCCGTTAAAATAACTTTTTATATTGCCAAATTTTTACCAGCGAGTTTATTAGCTAAATTGGTAAGGTATAGTGTTCGTTTGATGGCAAAACGATTTATTGCAGGGGAGAGCATTGAAACTGCAGATAAATCATTACGTGATTTAAGTGTAACTGGACGTGATGTTACTCTAGATCAATTAGGAGAACTCGTTGTCTCAGAAAAAGAAGCAGATAACTACTGTGAACATGTTTTAAAACTTGTAAGAGGATTCTCACTACATGTTACTAAAGGTGAATTAAATAATGCAGGTATTTTGAGAGCACATGTTTCAATAAAGGTGTCAGCGCTTTGTTCTGACTTCAAACCCCATGCTTTTGATTACACTTATAATCTAATTGCACCACGATTGAAGGAGATATTACTAGCAGCAAAAGAAGAAAATGTTTTTATCAATATAGATGCTGAACATTATCATTATCGTGACAATGTATTTAATATTTATAAAAAATTATTGCTAGAGACTCCTGAGCTAGCGGAATTCGCTTCAACTGGGATCGTCGTACAAGCTTATCTACGTGATGCCTACTCTCATTTGCAATCAATTATTGAACTGGCGAAAATACGTGGGATAAATATGCCTGTTAGATTAGTGAAGGGTGCTTATTGGGATGCAGAAACAGTAGAAGCTGACGCAAATAATTTCAATGCTCCTCAGTTTTTAAACAAGGAAGAAACAGATATTCACTTTAGACAACTTATTATACAAATTTTTAAAGCTCATCCACATTTAAAACTCTGTCTTGCCTCTCATAATTTTTCAGATCATGCATATGCTAGGGCCTTAAAGGAAATTCAATTTCCAGATATAGGTGAATTTGAACATCAATGTTTACATATGACTTATGAAGCATTGTCGACAGCTCTCGCAAAAATGAAGTGGCCAACAAGGAACTATGTTCCAGTTGGAAGTTTACTTGTAGGAATGGCCTATCTTGTGAGACGTATTATGGAAAACTCTTCGCAAGTTGGAGTTTTAACTATTATGCGTTCACATAAAAAAAACGTAACGTTGTCTTTGCCAACTGAAGTTCATAAAAATAATTTAAAAGAAGGTTTGCTAGTTAGAGATATTTCGGTTTCTAAATTAGAAGATGAATTTTTTAATGTCCCTCCTGTCAGACTATATCTTGAAAATGATTTATCTTGGATGCAAAAAAGAATTCAACTTTTTACCAAAGAAATATGCGGAAAAAATTATGAAAATGTTTTCTCCATAACAGGTGATTGGACAAAAGTTTTTTCAAGTTCTGATCCTAAACTATTAGTTGGTCAAATCCGTTTTGCTAATCTTGGCGATACAGAAAAGGCCCTTATATTAACTGATGAAGTTTATCATTCTGGTTTATGGAGTAAGGAAAAATGGTCATTTAGAACTGCAGTATTGGCTAGGGCCGCTAATTTAATGTTGGCCAAGCGATGCGAATTATCTGCATTAATTATTTATGAAGCAGGTAAGTCAATCAATGAAGCACTTGCAGATGTTGATGAAGCTATAGACTTTATTAATTTTTATATTCGAACAGAAGCTTTTTTAAACCGCAGTGAACCTAATCTAAGTTCACGTGGACCAGTGGCAGTAATTGCTCCATGGAATTTTCCTTTAGCAATTCCTTGTGGAATGGTAGTGAGCGCATTGGTTGCAGGAAATACAGTTATTTTAAAATCTGCTGAGCAAACGCCACTTATTGCTCAAGTATTGGTGGATTTACTACATGAAGCCGGAATTCCCAAGGATGTTCTTATTCATCTTCCTGGAGTTGGCGAATTAGTGGGGGATAAGTTAGTTCGAGATGAAAGAATTTCGACAATAATTTTTACTGGATCAAAAACTGTAGGGATGATGATTGCCAGTCTTGCTAGAAAAAGAATTTTTCATAATCGTCTAACTAATAAAAAATATTTAGTTAAGGCCATTACTGAGATGGGTGGGAAAAATGCTGTTATTGTCACTCAAAATGCTGAATTGGATGAAACAATTTCAGGAGTAATTTATTCGGCATTTGGACATGCTGGTCAAAAATGTTCGGCCCTTTCGAGAGTGATTGTTCATAACTCACTTAAAGAGAAGCTAATCGAAAGATTGAAAGATGCTTGTGGTGATTTAAAGGTAGGGCCTTCATTTAATTTTGAAACCACAGTAAATCCCATTATAAGTGTTGAAGATGTAACTAGATTGCGTTCACAAATAAAAGAAGCCTCAGTAGAAGCAATCCAATATGGTGGCTCAGTTGTGATTGATCGAAGCAATGATTCGTTACCAGGACTTTGCATTGGTCCGGCCGTTATTGAACTTCCTTTTGAAAGGGCCTTTCATGCAGACAGCTTTGCTCAAAGAGAACTCTTCGGTCCAGTTTTACATATTATTGGCTTTGACCATTTAGATAATGCTATTAAACTTTTCAATTCGACTAATTATGCATTAACAGGTGGAGTATTTAGTCAGTCTCAAAATGATATAGATTATCTCCTTAAAAAAATAGAATGCGGAAATATTTATATAAATCGAAGTGTAACTGGAGCGAGAGTTGCGATAGAACCTTTCGGTGGATTTAAATTATCTGGAACTGGACCTAAGGCCGGAGGTCGTCACTATCTACAGCATTTACATATTCAGATGGATGAATTTATTTTTGAATCAGCAAGGCCAATTGATGAAGGTGCTCTTTTTTATTTTGAAATAGCTAGGCCTTCGTTACTTTCGCCGAAATCTAAACTTCAGCGAATGGAAATATTTTTAGACCAATTTATTTGGAGCTTTGAAACTAATTATCAAGGTATTTTTGGACCACATAAAGAATTTCTTCGAAATTATCGTAAGTGGATGAGCAAAAACTATATTGATTTTGTTGAACGCCAACATAAAAATAGAACTATTCCAGGTCAAATTAGCTATAATGATTTTTCCATGAAAGCAGAGCATGCAGTTACTGTGGCCACAAGTCCTAGACCAGCGATGAAAACCTTAATTCAAATTTTTTCTGGTATTCTTATGGGTACTGGTATGACTATTCTTTGTAGAAATAAAGATACCTTCTTGTGGTGGATGGGAATTCGAGATCAAGTTTTCAAATCAGGTTTTTCAAAAGAAAATTTCGATGTATTCTTAGTAAATAATGAAGATTTAACACGTGCTTTAAATGAACAAAAATTATCTGTTATTATTTATGATGGAAGTTTAACTGATTATTCACTTCATGTTGGCAATTTTCTTAATGATGGCAAAAACGATCTTCGGATGAGACAAATTTTAACAATCTCAGACCATTTACAGGCCAATGATTTTTATCATCAACACATGAATTATATTTGGGTTCGGTCTATGGCCATAAATACAATGAGACATGGTGCTCCTCTGGATATAAATTTATGAGAATTGGTTTTTTTGGTTTTGGTAATATGGGCCGGGCGATAGCTGCTGCTATGGAATCACAGTTTCCATCAATTCAAACTTATATTTATACACCAAGTGGAAATTCTCCTATAGAAGAAATGCCTCTTGATTTAGATTATTATGTTTTGGCCTTTAAACCACAATCACTAATTGATTTTCAATTTAATTTTCGTCCAGATCATAAAATTATTTCAATTTTAGCGGGAGTTAGTGTTGAAAAGTTAAAAGAAAAATTTAAGATTGAAAAGATTATGCGGTTGATGCCCAATACTCCTGCACTTTATCAAGTTGGAGCCGGGCTTATTTTTTTTTCTTCTGCATTTTCAGAAATTGAAAAAGAACAAAGTGTAAAACTTTTAGAATCTACAGGGAAAATTTTCAAGATGAATTCTGAAGATCAGCTTGATAGAGCTACGGGATTTAGTGGAAGCGGACCAGGATTAATTTTTGAACTTGCTAGAATTTTTGAAGAAGAATTAAATCTATTAACAAACTCTGAGCTACTGGCCAGAGAGATTATTGCTCAGACATTTCTTGGAGCTGCTACTTTGATGACAAATGATTTATCTTCATTTGAAGATTTAAGAAATGCTGTCACCTCAAAAAAAGGAATAACATTTGAAGCACTAACTGTATTAAAAGATAATGAACTTCAAAATATATTTCATAAAGCATTTCTTGCAGCCTATAAAAGAACACAGGATTTTAAATGAAAAATCTGAAGCACACTTTATTTATACGGGCCTTTGGCCTGATGAAAGTACCCATGATTCTTTTTGTTTCACCAAAAGTCATTCAGTTTGATTTAGATGCTTGTATTATTAGAATTCCACTAAACTTTAGAACTAAAAATCATTTAAAGTCGATGTACTTTGGTGTCCTATGTACCGGAGCTGATATTGCCGGTGGCCTGGTTGCAATGAACGAAATTGTTGATTCTAAGAAAAATATTTCTCTGTCTTTTAAAGATTTTAAGGCCAATTTTTTAAAAAGAGCGGAAGGAGATGTTCATTTTAAATGTTCACAAACTCGTGAGATTAAAAAATTTGTTGAAGATATTATTCAATCTGGTGAACGAATGAACTTTCCCGTTATCATTAATGCAACAGTTCCTTCCATCGACCCTGATGAAATTGTTGCCACATTTGAACTAACTCTTTCGCTTAAATTAAAAGATTAAGCCGGATTTTCTGAATCAAAATATTTACACTCAATATCAGAATATTTATTGCTAAGTACATGCATCAGATTTTGAATCCCAAATTTCTCAGTAGCATGGTGTCCGCCAGCATACATATGTATTCCTGCTTCTCGAGATTCATGATAATCATGCTCACTCATTTCACCTGTTAGATAACTTGCCAGTCCTAATCGATGGGCCTCTTTCCAATCCCCATTGGCGCCACCTGTAATAATTCCGATATCCTTAATTAGTTCATGAGAATCAACCGGTGCGGAGTACATAATATTATGACTTAAAAGTTTCTCTAACTGAGATTTTAAAACTAAAGGTGAAATAGGAGGCTCAAATTCTCCCCTGATTCCAGTGGCGATATTTTTACCAATTCCCTTACAATTTCCAAATGGGACAAGATTTATAAGATTAAGAAATTTAGCGATAGTTGCTGCATTTCCAATTTCTTGGTGACCATCAAGAGGTAAGTGCATGCCAATCAGATTGATATCATTTTTTACTAGTGGAAATACTCTTTTAGCGAATGCACCCGTCAGAGTTCTTGTTCCATGAAATTTCCAAAAAAGTCCGTGGTGAACAATCAACATGTCCGCATTAAATTCAACTGCTTTTTCTATTGATTCTCGAGTCGCTGATACTGCAAAGGCGATTTTTTTAATTTCTGTCTTGCCTTCAATTTGTAGACCATTGGGGCAATAATCATCAAATATTTCAGGCCTGAAAAGATCTTTTAAAAAAAGTTCTATTTCACTTCTTGTTTTCATGAAAGTGGTTGATTTGGATTATCGCGATCCAAATTCCATTTTAATTTCATCACTGTTTGATGCAATTCTTCATGATATGGAGCTATTGTTAGTGCATCTGAAAATTCTTTTAAGGCTTCATTATATTTATGCTGACTGACAAAGGCCCTTCCACTATTTATATAGGGATATTCACGATTCTGATAATTAGTCGCTTTTTTTGCCAACTTAAAAAACTGTAAGGCCTCATCTGTTTTGCCTTCAGCTAGTAAGTAATTTCCATAATCATTAAAGGCAGGTCCATAGTTATCATCTTTTTGAATGGCCTTTAGGCAAAAAGATTTAGCTTTTTCATTTTCGTTTTGAAGCGAATAAGTCCAAGCAAGTAAGGTAAGTACTTCTGCTGTTTCTCTATAATTACGTGCTTTGTAAAAACTTTCTTCGGCACGTTTGAAGTTTTTTTCAGACATAAATGCATGTCCTCTTCTAATAAAATGGTCATATTTTTCTTCACGTTTAAAATCTAAAAAATTAACATGAATATTTTCTTCAAGAAAGTCTTTCTCTTCCAAATAAAATAAGGGGGTAGCATGAATATTTTCTTTTTCTTCGTTGATAATCATTTCTTGAATCATGCCATTTCGAGGATACTGGATATCAAAATGTGTTTGGGCCAAGCAAAAATTATGAAATTCATGAGCACTTTTATAGACTTGATTAATATACTCGATTGCAAATTTATTTTTCTTGTCTGAAGTAAGTGGTAATTTTATTAAATGTTCTGCCGTTTGATGAAATGCTTTAATGATTTTTTTAAAATTACTTAACTTAAATTCGTAGGAATTAATATCAAAAGCCAAGTCGGGCAAATTGGTTTTATAAAAATCATAAAAACTATAACAAGTTTTTTGAATTAAGTTTTTTCCAGTGGGAGAGAGGTGAAGACTATCTAATTCAGTTAGAGCAAATAATAAGCGATCAAGATATCCGGTTGCGGTGAAAAATTCTGATAAAAGTAGAGAGTTAATTGAATCCATTTTTTTCATCCTTGAGCTTAGGAGAGTTCATCATGAACACCTCTTCTACTATTGTAGAACAGATTAAAATTCTTTATCAACTGTAAATATTACTTGTCTTGAAATAGTCGACTAAGTCCTGATTCAATATAGCGATTTGATATAATATCAAAGATTGAGGACTCAGGACTATTGACAATATCATGCTGTTTATATTCGTAATTTTTATCCATAAAATTTTGAGCTAGTGCGCCGTTTCCAGAGCTGACTCCACTATCACCAAAATTTAAATTAAATTCAGACTTCGATCCTTTTTTATTTAATCCCTTGCCACCAGTCATTTCAAGTCCAGATTTCTTTTTTGTCGCCGCGAGTACTTTTGCCATTGATTTATTTGGCAAACTATTACTGGCCATATTAATTGGAGAAGCTCCGATCGATGCTGAAATTTTTCCAATATTTGAGGGAGAAAAAAGGCTTTGCTGAGCTTTTAATAAATCTGCATTGGACTTAAAAAGGGGAAAATCTTTTTTACTTGGATCGTTTTGTGCTGCTTTAAATAATTGACTGTTTAATTGATTTTGTGTTGCGATGGCCCCTTGTAAAACACCACCATTTATACCAGTTAAGTTACCTGAGCCATTGGTCATACTATTTACAGCAGAGACAACATTTCCGATACCGGAGTTTGTTAAATAACTTGTACCTGTTGGGTTAGCTCCACTCACTGTTGTGATTGAGGATTGCATACAAGCATTTTTTCCGCTGGAATCAATCATCTTTTTACATTGGCAATTTTGATCAAATTGTCCATTTACAGCAACACACCCAATAGGGTTAACAATACCTGTTGGATTATCATAATTTGTTTCTGTAACTGCTAGTCGGAAGTCTCTACTGGCCCATAATTGAACACAAGTTTGAGAATTAGTTCGACCAGTATTTTTAGTTCCATCTTCTAAATAACAATAACAATTTGGCTCTTCTAGTTTTTCTCTTCCGTTTGGACAATTATTTGCCCATGAATCTTGATATGTTTTCATGATTGTTTCAACTTTGGCGGCGTTGTCATTGGAAGCAGTTTCTTGATCTTCAGCTGATTGTTTGAGAATTAAGGAATTGAAAGTTCCTATTGAGGCCAAGACTAAAATACCTGGTGGGTTGCTTGTTAAGTCTTTTATATTACCAAGAGAGCCTGCTATTTTATCTAATGCAGCTTCATCTTTTGAAGCTACTTTAGGAGTCGCCGCTGGTGCTTCTTGTGTACCGGCCACAGTTGTTGGGTTATAGCACTCTTCATTAAACCATCCTTCATATAAGGCCGTGGCTGCTGCTGCCCCATATCCCAAGGTAAGAAGCATTTGGCGTTTTTTTTCTTGAGCAGCGATAGATGCAATCGTTTTCTGCTCATCTCTTAAATATTGTAACGCTTTATATTGGGCATCGAAAGCAGTTGTCTTACTATCAATCTGATATTGTTTTTGAAGGTTATCTAATTTTTTTGTTGTTTGTCCTTTAAGATAAATATCAGTGACAATTCCGCCAACAGCAGTAATACCAAAAATATTTTTGCACATGCAGGTATTTTCTTTTCCAGCTTTAGCAAAATAATTGATAGCTGCCACTATCGCTGCCGCACCATTTACCACCATTGATTGAGTTTGTCCGCCAGTAATATTAGAAGCAGATGCATTGGCATCTGCACTCAAGCCTGTATCTGATGTCGCTAAGTTCATATGACAAGATTTTCGTTGGTCCAGATTTTCAATTTTATTACAATCAGCTGCCTTATTACGTATTGCTACTGCCTGTACCTTGTCCACACATCGATTAACTTCTGACGACCACTCTCTAGCTGAATTGGCAGCACAGTTAGCTCGATCGGTTGCAATCGTTAAATTTTCTTGGGCAGAGATTGAAGCATGAAATAAAAATAAAATAATAAGTTTCATATGAAAATTATAACTCCCTTTAGTGTTATCAAAAAATTTACATCAATGATTTTTCGGAAGAATGACTTATCTTATTAGTATTAAATGAATTTAGATTATTCTTTTGCCTACTCGACATGACTCTAATTATGGGCTACCTAGATGTAAGATTATTTGAGAAACGTATGTCATATTAATGACTTAGTAAAACAGTTTTAAGTCAAATTAGTGACTTAGGCAATGTTAGGGATTTAACTAATATTAGCTACTTATTATTTTAGAAGTAAGATTTAAACTTGGCACGAGTCTTGTATATATTATATTTGTGTGTGGAGAATCTAAGAAAAGGATTTTTTTAGACCTCCTGTGAATGTCTCTCAAAAGGCCCAAAGTTGAAATATGCTCTGGGCCTTTTTGTTTTTGTCTAAGATTTTTATTCAATTAATTTATAGATTAGATTGGCAATGGCCTTAGATCCTTTCTCAGATAGGTTGTCATAAATTGGATTATATTCATAAATTCCAAAAAACTTTATTCTAAATGTACTGGTCAAGTATTCAAGAATTTCTTCTACTATATAAAGAGGTAAGCCATGGTGGTTCACCGCTGAAACTCCTTCCATGACTCCAGAGTCAATTGCATCACAATCAAGACTAAAGATAATCGCATGATCATCACTATAATTGTTTTGAAGAATTTTATTTAAGATAGGAATAGAAGATAGGGAAAAATTTGAGGTATTATTTTTTATCTCCTGAAATGAAACTATATCCATTTTTCCATTTTTAAGAGGTAAGAAATTAGAATCTGGATTTGCAAAATCATGAATGCCAAATTGAACTAGATGAAATTCTCCATCCATAATTTCTGAAAATTGCCTAAAAGGTGTACCTGAGTGATAGGTCTTATCTTGGCGAGTATCTAAGTGGGCATCGATATTAATAACAGTTATTTTTTTATAAGATTTATTGAGTGCACATAAAAAAGGGAAGATGTGGTCATGACCACCACCTAAATTAAGAATTGCCTCGCCAGTTTTGATGAAGGGAAGAATATTATTAATTTCAGCTTCTTGCTCAAATCCGGAAGTACCAACTTCATGAATTGAAAATTTATTTTCAGTTTGATGTGAAGCTAATTTGAGGAGATTGGAGAGAATTGCTTGAGGGCCAAAATTACTTCCTCTGCGGCCTCCATTTCTCACAACGCCGATATCAGAAGAAGCGGTTAAAATTTTCAACTGTGTTTTTTTAGAAATCTCTTGATTTCTAGCGACTCTATCAAGATTACGTTTGTTCAAATGTTTCAAATCTATCATATTATTTTCCTTGGAAGTGACAGGTCTTAAGTATATCATTAATTCAAAATGAAAAAAGAATGGTATATCTTCATAAATTCAAGTCATATCGGACCATATTCTCTTATTGAGATTAAGGGATTTTATGAAAAAAGAGATATAAAAGAAAATACTTTAATTTGGAAAGAGGGAATGACCGAATGGCTCCCGCTCAATAAAGTTGAGTCTTTTAGTGTTCCAATAAGTGTATCAATAGAAGAAGTCCCGCCACCTCTACCTCCTGATGTTTTTAGAAAAACTTCAATTCCTTTAATTTTAAAAGATTCTGAAATTGATCTTGAGCAATCTACAGAATCGCAATCTGAAGTAAATGATAAAATAAAAAAGAAACCTAAGTACTTAATAAAAATAATTTCATTTATTTTAAGTTTAGTTCTTTGTTTTGCAGGAGTTATCGTTTACCAAAATTCTATTTCACCTGATTTTCGAATCAAAGGAATATCACCCTATAATCGTGAACAATTACAAAAACAACTTTCAATCGATCAAAAAAATATTGGCTTGGCCATTGTTCTAACTATGGATAAGAGCAATTTGTGGATAGCAACAAATCAAAATAGTAATTTAGTTGTAACTATTGATCTAAAAGCGGAACCAGGTAGATTATTAAGAGACGACCAAGAAAAAAATGAAGAAATTGAAGTGCGTCTGCAGGGAAAAATAGCAAATCATCTTGGACACTTTACTTCAATGAAAATGTTGAAAGGAACTAAGTTTTTCCCTGGAGAATATAACGTACATGTAATAGGGAAAAAAATTCATTGGCTGAATCAATACTTAAAATTAAATCTGGACGCACTTAACTTAGATTTTACTGTAGATTATAAAAATTTAATTTTTTCAGGGAATACCCGTGAATTTGAAAGGAAGTTAATTGAACTCAATATTGCGAAGAAAAATTTAAGGTTAAGGCCATTACAAGACAAACTTGAAATTTTGCAGACATTAAAATCTTTAAATGAAAAAAATAGTGAATTATTTAAAAAGAATTTAGAAGTGAGTACTACTGGAAAAAAATTTGCTGCATTTGAACAGGATTATCTCAAAGAGATTAGTCCAATCGTTCAAGTTTTAGTTTTAACTGCGGTAAAAGATTTAGAAAAGAATCCTACAAATAAACGACTAGATGAAGGGATTATAGATTTTGGTAAAAAAATTGGTGAATTAGCAAGCCAGATGATTACAGAAATTACGCCGATGAAGAAAATTAGTAAAAAAACGAGCAGCGGCCTTAGTGAAAAATTTATGTCCAAAGCCGATGCAATCACTACAATGATAAGCGTCTATATTGGAGAATTAGAGATTCAGATTAAAGAGGTCCCTTAAGCTCAAATTCACCCTTACTATTTCTTTTTATTTTGGCCGAAGAAATAACTGGATCATGTTCAAAAACTATTTCTAAATTATTTTTTTCAATAAATTCCAAAAAAGATCGCTTATCTTTTGTGCTTTGACCTGGTGAAATATCATATCCCATCACCCAGGGGATCGAAATATGATTAGATG
>JAVHRK010000046.1:0-4790 GCA_036171615.1 Bacteriovoracaceae bacterium | reverse complement strand
TTTGAGTCACGTTGAACTTAAGTGGGCTGGCTAAATGGCACCAGCCACTAGTTAGTTGCAAATCTTTAGCAATAATTTTTTCATTTGCAAATGCTTAGTTGAAATATTTTATATTCTCTGTGTAGTTAAAAAACCCTTGAATGTAATTTAATAATAATCTTCATTAACTAAGACTCCAATTAAATGAAAACAATCTCGTTTCTATTATTTGTTATATTGTCATAAGGAATATTAAATAAAAATATGGCAGATGCTTCCTATAGCTCAATATGAATTCCAATTTCCATAACTCGTTTTCTAGGGAGTTGAAAATAGGTTGTAGCATCTTGAGAGTTGGCAGATTGAAATGCAAATAACTTTTCACGCCATAGTGCCATTCCTGGTAAATTCGTTGCAAAAAGCCTTTCTTTCCCGATAAAATAGCTTACTTCGTTAGTATTAATAACTAAATTACCAACTTTTATCTTACAAATTTCTTCAGGTATATTAGGTATATCCATATAGCCATAATGAACAATGACAGTGTGGCATCCGTGTCCAATACTCTTTACCTGAAGGCGTTTTGATTTTCTTATATGTGGTATCTCGTCAGTAATAACTCTGAGAAAAATTAAATTTTCATGAATAGTTTTAAAGTGTTCATAGGAATTTACAAGCGCATATGGAGCAATCTCCAAGCTACTAGACATGTAAATAGCAGTTCCAACATTTCTATGGGGTTTTTCGTTCTCTAAAATTTCTAAAAACTTATCAAGTGAAATTGTTTTTTCTTTATTTCTAAGCTCGAGAAGTTTTCGACCACTTTTCCAGGTTGTCATAAATATAAAGATTAAAACACCAACGGCAAGTGGAACCCAACCACCATCTATAACTTTGGCAAGGTTAGCACCAAAAAAAGATAAATCAATAATTAAGAAAAATCCACATAGTGAGATGGCCTTAATCAAACTCCACTTCCATTTTTCACGTGCAATAATATAAAAGAGAATTGTTGTGATCATCATAGTAGTTGTAACTGCAATTCCATAGGCAGATGCAAGGTTACTGGATGTTTTAAATGCCAACACTAATGCAATACAAGCAATCATTAAAAATGTATTCATACTTTTGACAAAAATTTGTCCAAATTCTTTTTCGGAAGTATGTTGAATTAAAACTCTTGGGATATATCCCAAATGTACAGCATGCATTGTAATAGAAAAGACACCTGTGATTAAAGCTTGAGATGCGATAACGGTTGCAAGTGTGGCCAAAATAACCAACGGTGTAAGCATCCAACTTGGAGCCATTAAAAAAAATGGATTTTTAACTGCCTCTGGCATATGAGTCAATAGTGCTCCTTGGCCAAAATAATTTAAGAGCAAGCATGGTAGTGCAACAAAGAACCAAGCTCGTTCGATAGGTTTACGCCCAAAATGTCCCAAGTCTGAGTATAGCGCCTCTCCGCCAGTTACAACTAAAAAGACAGAACCAAGAACCATAAAACCATTCCATTGATTATCAATGAAAAACTTAAAAGCATAATAAGGGTTAGCGGCCAATAATACGGCAGGTGCTTTTAAAATATTAAATATGCCAAGCGAACCAAGGGTAAGAAACCATAAAAGTGTAATCGGACCAAAGACTTTTCCAACAACGCTCGTTCCATACTTTTGAACAGAAAAAAGACCAATAAGAATCGCAATGGTTATGGGGATTATATAGGGAGTAAATACTGGTGTGATTAATTCTAACCCCTCAACAGCCGATAAAACTGAAATTGCGGGAGTAATCATTCCATCGCCATACAAAAGTGCAGTTCCAAATAGTCCTAAAAGAATAAGTTTATTTCTCTTTGATGCATTTGAATTATCGTCGGAAGAAACCAAAGCTGTAAGTGCTAAAATTCCGCCTTCACCGCGATTATCTGCTTTTAGGACAAAGCGAAGATACTTTATAGAAATAACAGTAATTAAGGACCAAAAGACTAGAGAGAGAATTCCATAAATACTTGCCTCAGCTAGTAAAATATTATGGCCATGATGTAACGATTCTTTTAAGGCATATAGAGGACTTGTACCAATATCGCCATAAACTACACCTAAAGCGCTTAACGCTAGAAGAAAATGATATTTTTTTGAGTGTTGTGTATTTTCATGCTCACTACTAGACATTGATTAAGTCTCCAAAATAAAAACATAGGTGCTGGATATATAATATTAATAAATATATCACACCAATGTAAAGGAATGTATTAGAGAATCTTAAGCTCCATTTAATGAATAACGACAATACTCCATTTGCTCCCTCTGAATTGATCGTGATAAAAATTAGAAGTAGGTCCAAGACCACTTAAAAGAGGAGAGAAATCATGAAAGCAATAACACTTTTAATTTGTATATTTTGGCAACTTAATGGATCTGCAGCAGCGGAGGAGAATATCTTTGATAAATTAAATCCTAAAGATCCAAATATAGAAAACCTATTACAAGAAATTGATCGTGACTATGAAGAAACAACAGGAAAACCTTCTCATCTTAATATCGATCTACTGGAACAACTCATGCCAACTTGTTTTAGAAACTCATGTCCAATATGGGCCGATGTAGATAAATCAGCACAAATTATTTATATCTACATTGATGGAGTATTGTCATTCTACTGGAAAACTTCAACAGGTAAGGCCGGATATAGAACACCAGATATGGACACACATCCCGATGGCAGAATTTATGATCGTTATACATCTACTAAATTTCCCGGAGGAGATTATAATGGATTAGGAAATATGCCATACGCTGTTTTCATAAGAGGTGGTTATGCAATTCATGGAACAACAATTGGCAACTGGGGCAAACTAGGCACTCCTGCAAGTCATGGATGTGTAAGAGTCCATCCAGACAATGGTCAGATCTTTAACAGACTGGTTCGTGCTAATGGAGTTGGTAAAGTATGGATAACTGTAAACTAGTATCACATAGAAAATAAGTATTATTAATTAAAACGTAAAAAATCTATTATCAAATCCTTGGATAAACGATCAAGGAGCATTTTATGAACATAATAAGAGAAATACTTTTGATCGGAAGTTTGATTTTTATATTTTTATTGTCTGCTGGAGCAAAGCCTCAACCTCAGTATCCAAGACAGATTACTAGCAATGATGAAGCATATTTAAGCAAATACTCTAAGGATATCAAGATTATCAACAGCAAAAACTTTATAAAACTAGAGGGACATGTGTTCTCAAAACATGAGAAAGAAAAAATAGAATATTATATAAGATCACATGCGAATGAAAAACGAATCTATAACAAACTTATCTATTAATGAATGTAAATCATATTTTTTTCGTAGGCATCAAAAACATCCTTCATAATAGAAATAATTGTATTAATTGTATTAATTGTATTAATTGTATCATAATCAATTGTCATTGCAGGTTGTATTCTAAAACTTGAAGCATAGGACATCGTCAATAAACCACTTTTAATAAACTCATTAAAAATCCAATCAGTAGAATTTTTCGATAGGGGAATTTTAGATTTTTTATCTTGTACTAATTCAATAGCTAAAATTAATCCCGCTCCCCGCACTTCTCCGATGAATGAGTAGCGATCAACGAATGGCCTTAGCTGTTCTAGGAAGTACTGTCCCATAACAGCAGAATTCATAACAAGATTTTCTTCAATTATAATTTCTGTAGCTATTTTTGCAGCAGCAGAAGCAAGTGGATTTCCACCATAGCTAGAAGAAGAACCTGAAGGATCTCCCCAAGGTTTTGTATGTACAATATCTTCACTTGTTAAAATACCACTAACTGGATAACCGCCACCAAATTGTTTACCAATTGTGATGATATCTGGAACTACATTTGAAAGTTGAGAACCCCAAAACTTACCAGTTCTTCCGAATCCAGTAATCATCTCATCGACAATAAGTAAGGCGTTAAACTCATTTGCTAATTCTTTAACAGCAGGAAGAAAATCTGAAGGAGGAATAATATTACCCGCAGTGCCTTGTACTGGTTCAATAATAAAAGCAGCAACTCCATTCAAAACAGACGATTTTAATTGATTTCGTCCAACTTCAAGACAGGCAAAACCACAAACCGGGTAAGTAGTTTTTAAAGGACATCGATAGCAACTAGCATAAGGAATAATATTATTTCCAGGGGCAAAAGGCCCATAAGAGTTTTTAAAACTTGATCCGATTAATGCTAATGATCCTTGAGTCTTTCCATGAAATCCACCGGCAAAACTAACCATCTCACATTTATTAGTTTTATTTTTTGCTAACCGTAGAGCAGATTCAACAGCTTCAGATCCACTTGAATACAGCTGAAGACGATTTAAATTTTTAATGCAAACAGTAGTTAGTAAATTTAATAAATCTATTCTTGGTTGAGAAGTAAAACTTCCTACAGATATTTTTTCAATTTGTTCAGAAATTGCGTGAATAAATTTAGGATGTGAATGTCCAAGTCCATTAACCCCAATACCACCGATGATATCTAGAAATTCATTGCCATCAACATCTTGAATAATATTACCAAATCCTCGTTCAACAACTAACCCCAACATTAATGCAAATCCTTGCAGGCCATCAGCTAAGTGTTGTTCTTCATCACGTCGTAGCTTCCTACTTTTTTTCTCCAGGTATGCTGGTGATAATTTTCGGTAGTGTAAAAAATCCTGTGTAAATTGAGTTTTTAGTGCTTTTGGCCAAAGAAGGGGTCTCTGTTTAGAATAGTTTTATCTCTTGGGTTTAATTCCCCGAAGCTTGCTTCGGCTTTTCCTTGTGTGTAAAAT
>JAVHRK010000045.1:0-58128 GCA_036171615.1 Bacteriovoracaceae bacterium | reverse complement strand
GAAGGTGGTAGAACTATTGGAGCTGGTACAGTTTCTGAGATTTTAGACTAGTTATTGTTTTTATAATTTTTTTTAAAAGGGGTCGATTTTTCGACCCCTTTCTGTAAACGGGTGTATGGCTCCAATGGTTAGAGTTGGTGATTCCAAATCACTAGGTTGTAGGTTCGAATCCTACTGCACCCGCCAATTTTAGTCTTAATCTGAATCATTTTTGAAAAATCAATAGACTTTTTGTACTTTTTCTAGCATATGTATTAATCTCATATTTTTTAAAATTTATTTAAAGGCAACTATGTCAATCATTAAAAGTGAAGATTCAGCAAAATGGATTAATGCCTTTGTGGCTTTTTGCTCCGTTGTACTAGGATTTATGGTAACTAGATTTACTGAGCAGCTTGCAGTTTGGTTTGATCTTGAAGCTAAAATTCCAAATTTTTATGTATTTAACCAGGTACTCGGTCTTGTGATTGGTCTTACTGCATTTGTTTATTTGCTAAAATTTAGTAAAGCACATAATTACTTAAAAGATGTCTATAATGAACTCCTGAAGGTTGTGTGGCCCTCGAATGATGTAACTACCAAGATGACTATAGGGATTGGTATATCTCTGGTTATAGTAGCAAGTATTTTTGTTTCTATAGATTTTGTATTTAAGAAAATTTTGAACTTTTTTTATTAATTAACATTGGTATTTATTTATGACTGAAACTATAAACGTTCCATCTCTTTCAAATGATCCAGGTCTTGCAAAGGGCGATACTGCTGATTTTAAGTGGTATATCATTAAGGCTCATACAGGACAGGAAAATAAAGTAACTAAAGCACTTAAAGAAAGAATTGTTAACTATAAGATGACTGAACTTTTTTCTGAAATTTTAGTACCAGAAGAAACAGTCATTACGACACAAAATGGCAAAAAGAGAAGTTTGAAGAAAAAGTTTTTTCCAGGCTACGTATTGATAAAAATGATTATGAATGATAAAACCTGGCACCTTATTCGTGGTACAGATAAAATTTCTGGATTTGTTGGCGGTTCTGCTGATAAACCAGCATCAATCTCAAGCGAAGAAGTTAGTTATATGACTAGACAAGTAGAGGATGGATTTAAGAAACCTCGAAATATTGTAAGTTTCTCAGAAGGAGAATCTGTAAAAGTAATCGAAGGTCCATTTATAAATTTTGTAGGGACTATAGAAGCTGTTAACGAAAAGGGTAAAATTAAAGTAAATGTTTCTATATTTGGTAGACCAACACCTGTTGAATTAGATTTTTCTCAGGTTGAAAAAATATCATAAGTATAAATAGAGTTTAAAATTTTAGGAGAATGATTATATGGCTAAGAAAGTAACGGGATTTATTAAATTACAAATTGCAGGTGGTAAAGCAAATCCATCTCCGCCAATAGGTCCAGCATTAGGGCAAAAAGGTGTAAATATTATGGAGTTTTGCAAGGCTTTTAATGCAAAAACTCAAGCACAGCCAGGTGTAACTCTTCCAACGATCATAACAGTCTATTCAGATAGATCATTTACGTTTGTTACAAAGACTCCTCCTGCTACATATTTATTAAAAGATAAATTAAAGCTTGAACGAGGTGCTCAAAAACCAGGCTCTGAAGTATTGGCAAAAAAAGTTTCTAAAAAAATAGTAGAAGAAATTGTAGAAATTAAAAAAGTTGATTTATCTGCAGGAACAAAAGAAGCAGGAATTAAAACAATAGAAGGATCGATTAGATCAATGGGACTAAAGCTAGACTACTAGTTCGTCTATAAATATTTATTAATAGCGGGAGAATTAATTCGTTGGAACCGCAAAGGAAATTACTGTGAAAAAAATTTCAAAACGTTACGCAGAAGCACTTAAAAAAGTAAATGCTACAAAGCTTTACACGTCAGATGAGGCTATTAAGTTAGCTCAAGAAATTAAATCAACTAAATTTGATGAATCGGTAGATCTTGCATTTAGATTAGGAGTAGATCCACGCCATGCAGATCAAATGATAAGAGGAGCTTTAGCTCTTCCTGCAGGTACTGGAAAAAAAGTACGAATTGTTGTTATCACGTCTGGCGCTAAGGTTACTGAGGCTGAAGCTGCAGGAGCTGATCATGCAGGTGGTGAAGAAATCATAAATAAAATTGCTGGTGGCTGGTTAGAGTTTGATAGAGTAATTGCTTCTCCAGACATGATGAGTAAATTAGGAAAAGTTGCAAGACTTCTAGGGCCTCGTGGATTAATGCCGAATCCAAAACTTGGAACTGTTACTGTTGATGTTGCATCAGCTGTTAAAGAGCAAAAATCTGGTAAAGTTGAATATAGAACTGAGAAAAATGGAATTATTCACGTATTAATGGGGAAAAGTTCATTTACTCCTGATCAGCTTAAGCAAAATTACAATGCAATAATGTCAGCTATTGTAAAAGCAAAACCAACCAGTGCGAAAGGTACTTATATTAAGTCAATTACACTTAGTACAACAATGGGTCCTGGGATAAAAGTAATAACTGCAGAAGCTGGAACATTAGTTTAATTAATCGCAGGGATTGATGAAAGTCGGTAGATGATTAGCCCTCATCATAAAGCCTGCCCAAATCTCCCTCCATAAACATAGGAGGATATATGCTTACTCGGTCAGAAAAAGAAGCAATTATTCAAGATCTAAGAGTAGATATTGAAAAAGCTAAAGCTGTTTTTCTTACCAACCTAATCGGTATCAAATCAAATGATGCTGTTGGCGTAAGAAAATCAGTTAGAGATTCTAAAGGAAAAATGGTTGTAACTAGAAACAGTTTGTTTCGTAAAGCTTCAGTAGGAACTAGTGCTGAAAAATTACTTGCAAATCTTAAAGGACCACATGCTATAGCATTGGCTTTTGATGATGTAGCAGCAGTTGCAAAATGTCTTAAAGTCGCAGGAGCAAAGCTTGAGCTTGTAGATTTAAAAGGCGGAGTATTAGATGGTCAGTTACTTACCAAAGCTCAAGTTGTACAACTTGCAGACTTGCCATCTCGTGATCAAATGCTAGGAACGGTATTAGCTACATTTATGGCACCGGCTTCTGCATTTGCAAGAGTACTTTATGCAATTAATGAACAAAAACAACAAGGTCAGTTAGCTTAATATTTATTATTTATTATTTAAGGAGATCCATATGAGCATCACAAATGAACAATTAATTGAACACGTATCTAAAATGTCAGTTTTAGACTTAGCTAATCTAGTTAAAGAACTTGAAACTAAATTTGGTGTTTCTGCAGCTCCTGTTGCAGTAGCTGGCGCTGCAGGTCCTGCTGTTGCAGTAGAGGAACAAACTGAATTTACAGTTATTCTTCTAGATGGCGGAGAGAAAAAAATTAACGCAATTAAAGAAATCAGAACAATTACTGGTCTTGGACTTAAAGAAGCAAAAGACCTTGTAGAAGGTGCTCCTAAAGTTGTTAAAGAAGGTATCAATAAGGCCGATGCTGATAACATTAAAAAAGTGTTAGAAGGAATCGGAGCTAAGGTTGAGATTAAGTAATTTACTTGTAAATTAAAGTAGTTTTTCCAGGTATGCGATGAGTGATCTCACGCATACCTTTTTGTCATTTTTAGTAATTTGTTATTTTTTAAAATATCTTATAGGAGACTGCGATGACTCAGGTTTTTTCACCTAACGAATGGTTTCGCAAAAACTTTTCTAATACACCAGTAGTTCTTGATACTCCTCCTCTAATGAGGCTCCAAGTAAATTCATATGATGAATTTCTTCAGAGAGAAGTACCACCAAATAAAAGAACGAATACAGGTTTGCAAGCTGTATTTAAATCGGTCTTTCCAATTTACGATTTTAATAAAACTGTTTCTCTTGAGTTCGTAAGTTACTCACTAGAGGAACCTAAATATACAGTAAAAGAGTGCCGTCAAAGAGGTATGTCTTTTGAAGCATCTCTCAAAGTTGTTGTTCGACTTGTTTTTTATGAAGTTTCACTTGATAGAGATTCAAATGAGCAAAGAATTGTTTCATCAGTAAAAGAACAAGAAGTTTATCTTGGAAATATTCCTCTAATGGCTGAAACAGGCTCATTCGTTTATAATGGTACGGAAAGAGTAATTGTATCTCAGCTTCATAGATCACCAGGTATTATTTTTGAACATGATAATGGAAAAAAACATTCAAGTGGAAAACTTTTATATTCAGCTCGAATTATTCCTCATCGTGGATCGTGGCTAGATTTTGAATTTGATCATAAGAATATTTTATTTGCGAGAATTGATAGAAAAAGAAAGCTACATGCAACCGTTGTTTTAAAAGCAATGGGATGTACAACTTCTGATCTTTTAAGTGAATTTTACCAAATGGAAAAAATTAAATTTAATAAAGATGGTACATATTCTCGTGAATTAGATTTAAATTTAATGATTGGAACAAGAGCACAACTTGATATTCTTGAGCCAAAAACTGCAAAAATTATTCTTAAAAAAGGTAAAAAATATACTAAAGCTTCTGTTAAAAAGATGGAAGAATCTGGAATAACAACTTTATCTGCAGAGCTTGATGAAGTTGTAGGTAAAGTAATAGCAGAAGATATCTTCAATGATAAGACTGGTGAAGTTATCTGTCTTGCCAATGAAGCGCTTTCTGAGGCTCGAATTCATGATTTAATGAACGCGGGTATCAAGGATGTTAAAGTTCTTTATATCGATATGATTAATTATGGTGATCAAATTCGCAATACTCTTTTGCTCGACAAAACAGAAACTCAAGAAGATGCATTGGTAAAAATCTTTGAAAGACTTAGACCTGGAGAACCTCCAACTCTTGAAGCATCTACAAAGCTTTTTGAAAATCTTTTCTTTGTAAAAGAAAAATATGACCTTTCTCGAGTTGGTCGTATGAAAATTAATTATAAATTTGGAATGAATATTCCGGTTGAAAACACAGTCCTCACCCGCTCGGATATTTTGACTACAGTAAAATACTTAGTAGAATTAAATAATGGAAAAGGTAAAGTTGATGATATTGACCACCTTGGAAATCGTAGAGTAAGAGCTGTTGGTGAGCTTCTTGAAAACCAATTCAGAGTTGGGTTAGTTAGAATGGAGCGAGCTGTAAAAGAACGTATGGCCATTCAAGAAATTGAAACAATGATGCCATACGATTTAGTTAACCAAAAGCCAGTTGCTGCTGCAGTTAAAGAATTTTTTGGTTCATCACAGTTATCTCAGTTTATGGATCAAACAAATCCGTTGTCTGAAGTAACACATAAAAGAAGACTTTCTGCTCTTGGGCCAGGTGGTTTAACAAGAGAAAGAGCTGGATTTGAAGTACGTGACGTACATGCGACTCACTATGGTAGAATGTGTCCAGTTGAAACTCCGGAAGGACCGAACATTGGTCTAATAACTTCACTTGCAACTTATGCACGAGTTTCAGAGTTTGGATTTATTGAAACTCCATACCAAGTTATAAATGAAGATCGATCAATTGCTGTACCAAAATATTTTTCAGCTTTCGAAGAGGAAGGAAAAGTAATTGCACAGGTAGATGCAAAATATGTTAGCAATAAGAAAATTGTTGGCGACCAAATTGCAGCTCGATCGTCTGGTGAATTTACTTTAGTACACGCAAACGAAGTTCATCTGATGGACGTTTCTCCTACTCAAATGATTTCGATCGCAACTTCTTTGATTCCATTCTTGGAGCATGATGATGCGAACAGAGCATTGATGGGATCGAACATGATGAGGCAAGCGGTTCCTGTTGTTAGAACAGATGCTCCAATTGTTGGTACTGGCGTTGAAGCAATCATTGCTCGAGACTCTGGTGCAATCGTCTTCTCAAAAGAAGCTGGAAGAGTTATTTTTGTTGATTCAAATAGAATAGTTATTCAGAGAGAAAAGTTTACAGAAGGTGAGTCTGGTGTAGATGTTTATAAATTAACAAAATATCAACGCACAAATCAAAATACATGTAACAATCAAAAAGCACTTGTAAAAGAAGGCGATATTGTTACCAAAGGAATGGTAATTGCTGATGGACCAGCTACTCAGTTGGGTGATTTGGCCTTAGGACAAAACGTACTCGTGGCATTCATGCCGTGGGGTGGATATAATTATGAGGATTCAATTCTGATTAATGAAAATATCCTTGCTAAAGATGTATTCACATCAGTTCACATTGAAAGTTTTGAAGTAGAAGCACGTGATACTAAATTAGGTAAAGAAGAAATCACAAGAGATATTCCTAATGTAAGTGAAGAAGCTCTTAAAGATTTAGATGATGCCGGTATTATCCGTGTTGGAGCTATAATTAAGCCAGGTGATATCTTGGTAGGTAAGATTACTCCAAAAGGTGAATCTCAACTGTCTCCAGAAGAAAAACTTTTAAAAGCTATCTTTGGTGACAAGGCCGGAGATGTTAAAGATACTTCTTTACGAGTTCCATCTTCTGTAAGAGGAACCGTAATCGATGCAAAAGTTTACACAAGAGAAGGTGTTGAAGTTGATTCACGATCAAAAGAAATTATTGATCATGAAGCTACATTAATCAGAAGAGATGAAAGAATAGAAGTTAAGGCCATTCAAACATCAGCAATTAAAAAGATTGTTGAACTCTTTAATGGTGCAAAAACAATAGATAAATTAATTTCTGAAGATGGTACTACTGAATTGCTTGCAAAAGGTATGGCCATCACGGCAGAAGTATTGTCATCAATTCCATTCGAACTTATTGGTTACTTACCTCTTGAATCTGCAATGGAAGAAAAACTATCTGAATACTTTGCAGACGTAAGAAATAGAATTACGAGAGTAAGACAAAAAGCAAATGAAGAAGTGGCAAAACTACATAAAGGTGATGAATTACCTCCAGGCGTAATTAAAAAAGTAATGGTTTACATTGCAATTAAAAGAAAGTTACAGCCAGGTGATAAAATGGCCGGTCGACATGGTAACAAAGGTGTTATTTCAAACGTTGTCCCTGCCGAAGATATGCCGTTTCTTGCTGATGGAACACCCGTTGAAATAGTATTGAATCCATTAGGGGTTCCTTCTCGTATGAATATTGGTCAGTTACTTGAACTCCATCTTGGATGGGCCGGACGTGGTCTTGGTGAAAAAATTAAAATCATGCTTGAAGAAAAAGCAAAACTTCATGAAGTAAAAGATTTTATTTATAAAATCTACAAAACTGAAGAAGTAAAAGATTGGTTAAAAAAAGCAAGTGATGAAAGAGTGATAGAAGTTGCAGAACAATTATCAACAGGTGTTAGATTCTCTACTAGTGTTTTTGATGGTGCTTCTGAAGCAGACATTCGAGAAATGCTTGAACTTGGAGATCTTGATAAGTCTGGAAAGACGACTTTGTTTGATGGAAAGACAGGAGACGTTTTCTCAGAAGATGTCACTGTTGGTGCAATGTATATGTTGAAACTGCATCATTTAGTTGATGAGAAAATTCATGCTCGTTCTACTGGGCCATACTCACTAGTAACTCAACAGCCTTTAGGTGGTAAAGCACAGTTTGGTGGACAGAGATTAGGGGAAATGGAAGTCTGGGCACTTGAGGCATATGGAGCAGCTTATACATTACAAGAATTTTTAACAGTTAAATCTGATGATGTTATCGGTAGAACTAGAATGTATGAATCTATAGTTAAAGGTGAGCAAGTACTAGAGCCAGGTTTACCAGAGTCGTTCAACGTATTAATTAGAGAATTACAAGCTCTTTGTTTGGATATTAAGCTTGAAGAACATACAGAGGAAGAAACCTTTAGTTAGTAAAGTAGAGCTATTTACAAATTTGAAAATGCAATTTTTATAAGAAAAGGGATAAAAGAAATGAAAGATTTATTAAACTTTTTTGACAAGCCCAAGGATCCAATTAGCGTAGAAGCAGTTTCTATAAAAATGGCATCACCAGATGTAATCAGAGAATGGTCATTTGGAGAGGTTAAAAAACCTGAAACGATTAACTACAGAACATTTAAACCAGAAAGAGAAGGTTTGTTTTGTGCAAAGATTTTTGGACCTGTAAAAGACTACGAATGTATTTGTGGAAAATACAAAAGAATGAAACATCGTGGAGTTGTCTGTGAAAAATGTGGAGTTGAAGTAACTCTTTCAAAAGTACGTAGAGAACGATGTGGGCATATTGAATTAGCAGCACCAGTTGCTCATATTTGGCTATTAAGATCGCTTCCTTCAAGATTAGGTGCACTTTTGGACCTAACTCTTAAAGAGCTTGAAAGAGTATTATACTATGAAGCATATGTTGTAACATCTTCGGCAACTGATGCAATGGATGGCGGACTAGAAATTGGTCGAGTTATTTCTGAACAACAATATCAAGAATTGAAAGAACAAAATATTGAATTTGAAGCCGGAATGGGCGGTCAAACTATAAAAGATCTTTTAAGAAAAATTGATTTAGATATTTTAAATAAAGAATTAAGAAGAGCGTTGGCAGCGGCAAATACTGAAATGGCCCGCACTAAAACTGTCAAAAGATTAAAAGTTGTTGAGTCAATTTTAAAATCTGAAAATAAACCAGAATGGTTTATGATGGATGTTATTCCTGTTTTACCTCCTGACTTAAGACCATTAGTTCCTTTAGAAGCTGGACGTTTTGCAACTTCAGATCTTAACGATCTTTATAGAAGAGTTATCAATAGAAATAACAGACTAAGAAGATTAAAAGAATTAAATGCACCAGAAATAATTATAAGAAATGAAAAAAGAATGCTTCAAGAAGCAGTAGATGCTCTTTTTGATAACGGAAGAAGAGGAAAAGTTTTTACTGGTGCTAATAAGCGTCCATTAAGATCATTGTCAGATATGTTGAAAGGTAAGCAAGGTCGATTTAGACAAAACTTACTCGGTAAACGAGTAGATTATTCTGGCCGTTCTGTAATCGTAGTTGGTCCATCTTTAAGATTACATCAGTGTGGTCTGCCTAAATTAATGGCGCTGGAACTATTTAAACCATTTATTTACAACAAGCTAATTGAAAAAGGCCATTGCACAACTATTAAAGTTGCTAAAAAGATGGTTGAACAACAAAAGCAAGAAGTATGGGATATATTAGAAGAAGCAGTTCAGGAACACCCGGTTTTATTAAACCGTGCTCCAACATTACACAGACTTGGTATTCAAGCTTTTGAGCCAATATTAATTGAAGGAAAAGCTATCCAGCTTCACCCTCTAGTGTGTACTGCCTTTAACGCCGACTTTGACGGTGACCAGATGGCAGTTCACGTTCCATTATCTATTGAGGCACAAATTGAATGTAGAATTTTAGCAATGTCTACAAACAATATTCTTTCTCCAAAAGATGGTGCACCAATAATTGTTCCTTCTCAGGATATTGTGCTTGGTCTTTATTACATGACTAGAATACGGCCATTTGCACGAGGATATAATAAGGTATTTGCTTCAAAAGAAGAGGCTCAGTTTGCTTACCATTCGGGAAATCTACACTTACAAGCCCCAATTAAAGTTAGGGTTTTGGGTCAGTTAATTGAAACCAGTGTAGGAAGAACGTTTGTATATGATGCAGTTCCTAAATGTTTAAAATACTCTGATATAAATCTAGTCCTCACTAAGAAAGCACTTGGTAAATTAATTGACCACGCATACAGAGTTGGTACTGAAAAAGAAACGGTTATGCTTGCTGATGCAATTATGAGACTAGGTTACGAGTATGCAACAAAAGCTGGTATTTCAATCAATGTAAACGACATGACAATTCCTGCTGAAAAAGAAGGGATTTTAGCTGACGCGTACAAAGAAGTTGCAAAAATTACTGAAGAATATAACGAAGGTTCTATTACAGACGGTGAGAGATATAACAAAATTGTAGACGTTTGGGCGCAAACAAATGAACGCTTGACAAAATTTGTTATTGAAAGAATTTCAACTCAAGAATTTTCAGATGAAAATAACAAAGAAAAAATAACAGCGCCTTCGTTTAACTCATTATTTATGATGGCAGACTCAGGAGCTCGAGGTTCAACTCAGCAAATTAGACAGCTTGGTGGTATGAGGGGCTTGATGGCAAAACCATCTGGTGAAATCATTGAAACACCGATTACATCTAACTTTCGAGAAGGGTTATCTGTACTTGAATATTTTACGTCTACACACGGTGCTAGAAAAGGTTTAGCGGATACAGCTTTAAAAACTGCAAACTCTGGTTACTTAACAAGAAGACTTGTAGATGTTGCTCAAGATGGAATTATTCGTACAACAGACTGTGGTGCAACTGATGGAATTACATTAACTTCGCGGGTAGAAGCTGGTGAAGTGGTTGAGCATGTTGCTGAAAGAGCTATGGGAAGAGTAACTTCACAGGCGGTTGTTAATGCCGAGGGAGCAGAGGTATTTCCAAGAAATCACATGTTAACAGAAGGCGACTTTAAAATTCTTAAAGATCAAGAAGTCGATCAAATAAAAGTTCGTTCAGTTTTAACATGTAAAGAGAGACATGGCTTTTGTGCCTTTTGCTTTGGACGCGATCTTGCTCGAGGTAGCTTGGTTTCAATTGGTGAAACAGTTGGAGTAATTGCAGCACAGTCAATCGGTGAGCCAGGTACACAGCTTACAATGAGAACTTTCCACGTTGGGGGAACTGCAACAGCTGGTGCTCAAATTAATAAAACAGAAATTAGAACTTCTGGGATTGTGCATTTAGAAAATGTTCAATTCGTAACAAATGCTGATAAGGCAAATATTGTTATGAATAAAAATGGTGAAGTAATAATTAAAGATTTAAGAGGGTCTGAAAAAGAAAGATATCCAGTTGTTTATGGTTCTCGATTATTCTTTACTCAAGGTCAAGAAGTAACAATTGGAGACAGAATTTTAGAATGGGATCCATTTGCAATTCCAGTTTTAACTGAAGTTTCCGGAATCGTAAAATATGAAGATTTAATTGTTGGATCAACTGTAAATGAGCAAGTAGATGCTGTTACAGGGCTCTCGCACAGGGTTGTTACTGAGTCTAAAAATCCATCAATGCAACCGAGAATTGTTATTTGTGACGAGAAGGGAAATCCATTACAAATTCCTGGTACAAAAAGATTTGCAATTTATCGACTTCAAATTGGAGCAAACGTAATTGTAAGCGAGGGCGACTCTGTTGAAATGGGAAGTGCAATTTCTAAAATTCAAAGAGAAACTACAAAAACAAAAGATATTACAGGGGGTCTGCCTCGTGTAGCTGAACTTTTTGAAGCTAGAAAGCCGGCCAATGCTGCTCAAATTTCTGATATTTCCGGAACTGTTGAGTTTGGAACAGAGTTAAGAGGAAATAGAAGAATTGTAATCAAGCCAGAAGACGGAAGTGCGTCTATGACTTATGTAGTACCAAAAGGTCGATATGTTGTGGTAAACGAGGGAGATTATATTCGAGCTGGAGAGCCGATTATGGATGGACCGAGCAATCCACATGACATCTTGAGAGTTCTTGGAGTAAAAGCACTCGCTAGATATATTGTCGACGAGATTCAGGAAGTGTATCGTCTACAAGGTGTTAGAATCGATGATAAGCACATTGAAGTAATTGTTAGCCAGATGTTAAAGAAGGTTGAAATTGTAAATGCTGGTGATTCATCATTTGTAGTCGGAGACTCTGTAACTAAAACAGCTGACTTTGAAGAAATTAACACTCGGTTAGTAGCAGCGGGCGAAAAACCTGCCGAAGGTATTCCGCAATTACTAGGAATAACAAAAGCCTCGCTAACTACTGAATCTTTTATATCTGCAGCATCATTTCAGGAAACAACAAAAGTACTGACACAAGCAGCACTAGAAGGTAAAAAAGATTCTTTAAGAGGGTTAAAAGAAAACGTAATAATGGGTAGATTGGTTCCAGCTGGAAGCGGTATTCCAAGATATAGAAATTTTGAAGCAGTAATAAGTGAAAACGAAGTTGAACAAAATGCAACGTTGTCTTTTTAAAAAGAGCTTGTACTAGCAAATTTATTTTGTTATAGAAACTAGCTACGATGAAAAAGTAATGTGCGATTTAAGGAGCTATTTTAAATGCCTACAATTAATCAGTTGATCAGAACAGGTCGTGAGGATAAATACTCAAAGACCAAATCACCGGCCCTGAAGTCTTGCCCTCAAAGAAGAGGTGTATGCGTTAGGGTTTACACAACAACTCCAAAAAAACCAAACTCAGCAATGAGAAAGGTATGTAGAGTTAAGCTTACATCAGGATTTGAAGTAACTTCATATATTGGTGGAGAAGGACATAATCTTCAAGAGCATTCAATTGTTCTTATTAGAGGCGGAAGAGTAAAAGATCTTCCAGGGGTTCGTTATCATACAATTCGTGGAGCACTAGATGCGACAGGAGTTGACAAGAGAAGACAATCTCGTTCTAAATACGGTGCGAAGAGACCGAAGAAATAAATATTAACGAACTTTTTTAATATAAAAACAAGATTAAAAAAGAGTAATCTCATAGAGATATGAGGTGAAGTGGGGGAATTGTGAGCAGAAAACATAAGGCAGAGATCAGAGAAGTATTACCTGATCCAAAATTTCAAGACATTGTAGTTTCAAAGTTTGTAAATACATTAATGATTGGTGGTAAAAAATCAATCGCTGAGAAGATTTTCTATGGAGCTCTTGAGATCGTTCAAGAAAAAACCTCAGAAGAACCGTTGAAAATTTTTAAAAAAGCACTTTCTAATATTAAGCCAGCAGTTGAAGTTAAGTCTCGACGAATTGGTGGAGCAACATACCAAATACCTGTTGAAGTTCGCCCAGCAAGACGTCAATCATTGGCTCTTCGTTGGTTGAGAGATTATGCTCAAAGTCGTAGTGGTAAAACTATGATGACGAAACTTGCAGATGAAATCGTAGATGCATCTCAAAATCGTGGTGGATCTGTTAAGAAACGTGAAGATGTTTATAAAATGGCAGAAGCAAATAAAGCATTTGCTCATTTGAAGTGGTAGTTTTGTTTGAGACAAACGTCGCTAAATAATCAGTAATGAATTCAACTTTAATTGCCCGCATTCGCAATATTGGCATCATGGCACATATTGATGCGGGTAAAACAACAACCACAGAAAGAATCTTATACTACACAGGGAAAAGTCATAAAATTGGCGAAGTTCATGACGGAACTGCAACAATGGACTGGATGATTCAAGAACAAGAGCGAGGAATAACAATTACCTCAGCTGCTACTACGTGCCAGTGGCAAAACCATATAATAAATATAATTGATACTCCTGGGCACGTAGATTTTACAATTGAAGTTGAAAGATCTCTACGTGTTTTGGATGGTGCCGTTGGCGTATTTGATGCAGTTTCTGGTGTAGAGCCACAGTCGGAAACGGTATGGGCACAGGCCGATAAGTATAAAGTTCCCAGACTTGCGTTTGTAAATAAGATGGATCGTATGGGCGCTGATTTTCAAAACTGTATTAATGAAATTAGAGTTAAATTAGATAAGAAAGCAGCTGCTATACAGCTACCAATTGGAATAGAAGAAAGCTTTGAAGGCGTAATTGACTTAGTTGAAATGAAAGCAATTTATTTTCCTAATGAAAATCTGGGCATGAAGTTAGAAATAAGAGAAATTCCACAAGATAAAATAGAAGAAGCAACTAGCTCAAGAGATGCACTTGTTGAATCTTTATCTGACTTTGATGATCTACTTGCAGATAAATTTCTTTCAGGAGAAAATATTACTGCTGATGAAATTAAAAAATCAATAAGAGTTGCTGTAATTAAAAACTCATTTATTCCTGTTTTATGTGGATCTGCATTTAAAAACAAGGGGATCCAACCCTTGTTGGACTCAATAATTGCCTATCTTCCGTCACCTGTAGATCGAGGATCTATTAAGGGACATTCAGTAAAAGATTTTTCAATAATCGAACATCGTGAGCCTGACTTAATGGATATGTTCAGTGGAATTGCATTCAAAATTTCAACTGATCCATTTGTTGGTAGCGTTACATATGTTAGAATTTATTCAGGTAAAATAATTAGCGGTCAAACCATTTATAATCCACTCAAGAAAAAAAGAGAAAGAGTAAATAAGATATTTCAAATGCATGCTGACAAGAGGACTGAGATTAAAGAAGCTTCTGCCGGGGATATTGTTGCCCTTGCGGGATTAAAAGAAACAACTACTGGAGAAACACTTTGCATCGAAAATAAGCCAATTGTTTTTGACTTAATGGATTTTCCCGAAAGTGTAATTTCTGTTGCGATAGAGCCTAAGACAACTTCAGATGAAAAAAAACTGATAATCTCACTTGATCAATTAAAAATGGAAGACCCATCTTTTTCATATAGAGCAAATGCAGAAACAGGTCAGTTGCTGATTAACGGAATGGGTGAGCTGCATTTGGAAATAATCGCAGACCGCCTACAGCGGGAATTTAATGTTGGAATTAGGGTTGGTAGACCGCAAGTAGCATATAGAGAAAGTATTGATAATATATCTGAGGCACATGGTATCTTTCATAAAGAACTGGGTGGAAAAGTTCAATATGGTGAAGTCGATATTAAGATTGAACCAATTGATTGTCAGGCTGGAGTAACTTTTGCCACCGACATTACATTTAAGAAAATTCCTCAACAATACCTAGATGCAATTAAAAAATCAGTTGAGGATGTTGCACCTGGTGGGAATCTTGCCGGATATCCTTTTATAAATATTAAAGTAACATTGCTTGATGTAAAATATAATGAAAGTGAATCGTCAGAACTTGCTTATGCGATAGCTACTGCAGCTGCCTTTAGAGAAGCTTGCAAGAAAAATAAAATTCTACTACTAGAGCCGATAATGGAACTAGAAATTTTGACACCTCAAGAATATACAGGCGATGTCATCTCAGATATCAACATGAAAAGAGGTAAGATTATAACTATGGGAATTAAGCAAAATAAGGATTTAATTACAGCGGAGGCACCTCTTGCTGAATTATTTGGATATAGTACAGATTTGCGATCTAAGTCCCAGGGGCGTGCAAGTTTTACAATGAAATTTAAAAACTATTACGAAATGCCAAAAGAATTAACAAAAATAACTTTAGAGAAAAAAGGTATTTATATTTAAAGGAGAAGCCCCATGGCCAAGGAAAAATTTGATCGAAGTAAACCACACGTAAACATCGGAACAATCGGCCACGTCGATCATGGTAAGACAACACTTACAGCAGCGATCACAATGACTATGGCAAAAATCAATGGTGGGATTGCAAAATCTTATGCAGATATTGATTCAGCCCCAGAAGAAAAAGCTCGTGGTATTACAATTAATACAGCTCACGTAGAATATGAAACGAAAGCACGTCACTATGCTCACGTAGACTGTCCAGGTCACGCTGACTATGTAAAGAATATGATTACAGGAGCAGCACAAATGGACGGCGGGATTCTTGTTTGTTCAGCAGCAGACGGACCTATGCCACAAACAAGAGAGCACATTCTTCTTGCCCGTCAGGTTGGAGTACCAGCACTAGTTGTTTTCTTAAATAAAGTAGACATGGTTGATGATGCTGAACTTCTTCAGTTAGTAGAAATGGAAATGAGAGAACTTCTTTCTTCATATAAATTTCCAGGAGACGATATTCCATTTATTGCAGGTTCAGCACTTGCAGCAGTCGAAGGAAGAAATCCAGAAATCGGCGAAAGCAAAATCATCGAATTAATGGACGCAGTAGATAGTTATATTCCAACTCCAGCAAGAGAAGTAGATAAGCCTTTCTTGATGCCAGTGGAAGACGTTTTCTCGATTTCAGGACGTGGAACGGTAGTTACAGGACGTATTGAACGTGGAGTAATTAAAGTTAACGAAGAAATCGAAATCGTAGGAATCAAAGACGTACAAAAAACAATCGTTACAGGAATTGAAATGTTCCGTAAACTTCTTGATCAAGGTCAAGCAGGTGACAACGCAGGTTTATTACTTCGAGGAACTAAGAGAGAAGATATTGAACGTGGACAATGTTTAATTAAGCCAGGATCAGTAACTCCGCATGCAAAGTTTATGGGAGAAGTTTATATTTTAACAAAAGATGAAGGTGGACGTCACACTCCAATTTTCAAGGGATATAGACCACAATTTTACTTCAGAACAACAGACGTTACAGGTTCAATTGAATTGAATGCTGGAGTAGAGATGGTTATGCCAGGAGATAACACAACTTTTAAAGTTGAGTTGATTTCTAAGATCGCAATGGAGAAAACATTGAGATTTGCAATCCGCGAAGGTGGTAGAACTATTGGAGCTGGTACAGTTTCTGAGATTTTAGACTAGTTATATTTAAAAAGATAAATCATTTTCTTGACAAAGGACCTGATACCAAATAAAAACTCAGAACTATAAAAAAAAAGGTTGTGCAATATTATGAAAGCGACAAGATTAAGAATTAAACTTAGAGCATACGATTATAAATTATTAGACAGCTCTGTTAATGAAATAGTGCAAACAGCTAGAGAAACAGGGGCTCGTATTGCAGGTCCTATTCCTTTACCAACTGAAATAAATAAATTCACTGTTCTTAGATCGCCACATATTGATAAAAAATCGCGTGAACAGTTTGAGATGAGAACACATAAGAGACTTGTGGATATAATTGAGCCAACACAGCAAACAATTGATAGCTTAATGAAGCTTGATTTGTCTTCAGGTGTAGACGTAGAAATTAAATATTAGATAGAGACTAAATAATAACCATGTATGCATCCCTTAGGTTTGGGTGATGCTGTGGAGGAAAGATGACCGATTCTGTAATCGCACTAGACACGTATTTTGGAGTTAAATCTGGGATGACCAGGGTATTTGACGAACAAGGTAACCACGTACCAGTAACAGTTGTAAAATTAATTCCAAATCTTATTACACAAGTTAAAACACAAGAGAAAGAAGGCTATTCTGCATATCAAATTGGCTATGCTGAAAAGAGAGAAGCTTTGTTGAATAAGCCTACTAAGGGGCATTTGGCTAAGGCGACTGTAACTGAAAATCTAACACAGTTTTCTGAAGTTAAGATGAGTGAAGTTGATTCAAGCGCTTTAGGTAAGCCTGTTGGGTTAGATAATTTTCCAGCTGGTACATATGTTGACGTAACTGGAATATCTAAAGGAAAAGGATTTGCCGGAGTACAGAAGAGATATAATTTTCGCGGTGGACCTGCTTCGCACGGCTCTCACTTTCATAGAAGAGTTGGTTCAATTGGTAATAGGGCAACCCCAGGAAGAGTGTTTAAAAATAAAAAAATGCCAGGACATATGGGTGTTGATGTAAAAACAATTCAGAATATGACTGTATTTGAAGTTAATTTGGAAAAAGGGTATTTGCTTTTGCGAGGATCAGTTCCTGGTGGAAAGAATGGATTTATCCGAATTGTAAAAGCTTTAAAAAAACAATAAGCGTACGAGGTATTAAGTGTCAGAAGTAAATGTATTAAATAGTAAATTTGAAAATAAAGATAAAATGAAATTAGGAATGGATTTAACTCCTGACTTAATTAATGTCCCTGTTGTACATCAGGTAGTAACAGCCCTTTTGGCATCTAGAAGACAGGGAAATGCACATACTAAGACTAAGGCAGAAGTTCGTGGTGGTGGTAAAAAGCCATTTAAACAAAAGGGAACAGGTAATGCTAGACAAGGTTCATCTAGGTCTCCTTTGATGCCGGGTGGTGGAAATGTGTTTGGCCCAAGAACTAGATCTTTTGAGCAAAAAGTAAACAAAAAAGTTATGCAATTGGCGTTAAAGTCAATTATTGCAGACAAGTACTGCGCGGGGAAGTTGATCGTAGCTGAAACATTAACTTCAAATGGTAAGACAAAAGAATTTCATTCAATGTTAAAAGAGAAAAACTTATTAAACTGCTTGGTAGTTCCATTTGAAGTGTCAAATTTGGTAATTAGGGCAGTTAAGAATATTCCAACAGCTAAGGCTATGCCAGTGGACAGTCTTAGTGTCTACGAAGCAGTTAAGTATGAAAATTTAATAATTGAAAAACAAGCTCTTGAAAAACTTGTTAAGAATTGGATGTAATTTATGACAAATGTATTAATTAAGCCATTGATAACAGAAAAAATATCAAAAGCCTCAGAAGAAAGTAATAAATATGGATTTGTAGTTGCGCTTAAAGCAAACAAAAACCAAATAAAAGTTGCAATAGAATCTTTTTATGACGTGAAGGTTCTTGCTGTTGCTACATCTATAGTACCAGGAAAAACAAAGAGAACATCTAAGTCACAAAAAAAATTATCTGCACACAAAAAAGCAATAGTATCTTTGGCTAAAGGTCAAAAGATAGAATTTTTTAAAGGTATATAGAACTTAGAATTTAATGATGAAGGATTATAGTTATGGGAATTAAAAAATTTAAACCAACAACGCCAACTCTAAGAAAAAAACAAGTATTGGACAAGAGCGATCTTACGCCAAATATTAAAGTATCAAAAAAACTGCTATCTAGAAAAAATTCTAATGCTGGAAGAAATAACCATGGACGTATAACAGTTCGTCATCAGGGTGGTGGCGTAAAGCAAAAATATAGAATTATTGTCTTCAAGAGAAATAAGTTTGAAATTCCGGCAACTGTAAAAGCAATTTGCTATGATCCTAATAGATCTTGCAATATTGCATTGGTCAATTATATTGATGGTGAAACTAGATTTATTCTAGCTCCATTGGGACTTGTTGCAGGTGATACTATTATTTCCTCGTCAACGGCCGATATTAAAACTGGAAATTCAAAGAAATTAATGGATATACCAGTTGGAACCTTGGTGCATAATGTAGAATTAAGCCCAGGTGCTGGTGGTCAGATTGCACGATCGGCAGGAGCTTACGTCCAGGTTATGGCCAAAGAAGGCGAGTCAGCGCTTCTTAGAATGCCATCGGGCGAATTAAGAAGAGTAAAAAGTAATTGTATGGCTACTATCGGCCAAGTTGGAAACCTTGATCACGAAAAGAAAAATCTTGGTAAAGCAGGAATCTCTCGAAAGATGGGAGTACGTCCAACGGTAAGAGGGGTTGTTATGAACCCTGTTGATCACCCACTCGGAGGTGGTGAAGGTAGAACTTCAGGTGGACGTCATCCGGTTTCACCTTGGGGATTGCCAACACGTGGTTACAAAACAAGACACAACAAGAGAACTAATAAATTTATAATCAAAAGAAGAAAATAGACAGGAGAAGATAGCATGGCTCGATCACTAAAGAAGGGTCCATTTATAGATGGTCATTTGTTAAAGAAAGTTTCTATAATTTCAAATGATACAAACAAGGCAAGTAAAGTAATTAAAACATGGTCGAGAAGATCTACCATTGTTCCTGAATTTATAGGTATTACCTTTGCTGTTCATAATGGAAAAAAATTTGTACCGGTGTATGTCACAGACAACATGATAGGTCATAAGTTAGGAGAGTTTTCGTTAACTAGAACTTTTCATGGCCATGGGTCAGATAAAAAAGTAACTAAGAAATAATTAATAAGAAGAGAGAGTATGTATGGCTATTAAAGTAAAAAATAGTAATGTCGGAATTGCACCAAGAAAAGTTAGACAAGTTTGTGATCTAGTCAGAAACAAAAAGGCATCTGATGCGCTTAAGATATTAAGATATTGCGAGAAGAAAGAGATCTCACTCGTGATTACCAAGTTGATAAATAGTGGATTGGCAATTGCAACAGCATCAAGCAAATTTGACTTAGATAATTTAATTATTGGTACTATTTTTACAGACGAAGGTCCAATGCTAAAACGAATAACGCCAAGAGCTCAAGGGCGTGCATATAAAATTAGAAAAAGAACTAGTCATATCACTGTAGTATTAAAAGAAGCATAGGAAGGAATCAATGGGACAAAAAGTACATCCGTATGGATTTAGATTAGGTTACATTAAAGGTTGGCACTCAAATTGGTACGCCAAAGATAAGTATGCGACACATCTACACGAAGACTTGAAAATGAGAACTTATATTGAAAAAAATATGAAAGCAGCTTCTGTTTCAAGTATTGAAATATCGAGAACATCTGATCAAGTAAAAGTTACAGTAGCAACTGCTAAGCCTGGTATTGCAATTGGGAAAAAAGGCACTGGAATTGAAAAAATTAAATCAGATCTTAAAAAACTAACTACTGGATCATTAATTTTTAATATAACAGAAGTTAAAAAACCAGACTCTGATGCAAAATTAATTGCGGAAAATATTGCAGGTCAACTTGAAAAGCGAGTTGCGTTCAGACGAGCCATGAAGAAGGTGATGCAGTCTGCATTTAGATCAGGAGTGAAAGGAATTAAGGTGAGAACATCTGGTCGACTTGGCGGAGCAGAGATGGCCAGAACAGAAGGCTACGCAGAAAGAAAAGTACCACTTCATACCTTGAGAGCAGATATTGACTACAATACCGCCGAAGCTGCTACGACTTATGGAATAATTGGTGTCAAGGTTTGGGTCTATAAGGGCGAAATATATAAATAATTTGAAATGAATGGAGTTTTGATATGTTAAGTCCAAAAAGAGTTAGATTTAGAAAACAACAAAAAGGCAGAATGACCGGTGCTGCAACAAAGGGCAATACTGTTACGTTAGGTGACTATGGCTTACAGGCAACAACTTGTGGGTATATAACTAATCGTCAAATTGAAGCAGCAAGGATTGCTATATCTAGAAAAATCAAACGCGGTGGAAATGTTTGGATTAAAATTTTTCCAGATAAGTCACTATCTCGAAAACCTGCTGAGGTGAGAATGGGTGGCGGTAAGGGTGCTCCGGAAACATGGGTAGCCGTTGTTAGACCAGGTAGAGTGTTATTTGAAGTTGGTGGACTTGAAGCAGGTATAAGCGAAGAAGCTTTAAGACTGGCAATGTATAAATTACCTATCAAAACTAAAATAATAAAAAAGATAATTGTTTCCAAATAAAGAATTTTAGAGTATTAGCTTTAAAAAAATAATTTGATTAATGGAATATATATGATTAAGCATGAAGAAATTAAAGGTTTAAGTAGCAAAGAGATTTTGGTAAGAATTAACCAATTAAAAAAAGAAACACTTATGATTAGGTTGCAATCGTCGGTTTCCGGCAATGAAAAGCCTCACAAGTTGCAATTGATTAAAAAGGACATAGCAAGATTATTAACATTCGCAACACAGATAAAAGTCAAGGAATAATCAAATGACAGATAGAGCAACGTGTAAAAAAGTACTAATTGGAAAAGTGGTTAGTGATAAAAATACAAATACGATAGTGGTAAAAGTTTCAAGAAAATTTAAAGATGCTGTATATAGTAAGTTCGTTAATACTTCAAAAAAGTATCATGCACATGATGAATTATCATTAGCAAAGCTTGGCGATACTGTATCAATAATTGAATCTAGGCCATATTCAAAATTAAAAAAATGGAAATTATTAAAAATTAATTAAAAGGTGATTTATGATACAAATGCAATCAGTGTTAGACGTAGCAGACAATTCAGGAGCTAAAACCGCAATGTGTATCAAGGTGCTTGGCGGTTCGAAGCGAACTTCTGCAGGGATTGGCGATATTATAGTTGTTGCTGTTCAGCAGTCAGTTTCTGGTGGAAAGGTAAAAAAAGGCGAAGTTAAAAAGGCTGTAATTGTAAGAACTGTGTATCCAATCAGAAGAGAAGATGGATCATATATTCAATTTGACACAAATAGTGTTGTTATTATAAATAATGCAAATGAGCCGGTTGGAACAAGAATTTTTGGACCAGTTGGAAGAGAACTAAGATCTAGAAATTTTACAAAGATATGTTCTTTAGCACCTGAAGTACTATAAGTTATATAGGGAAATTTATGAGAAAATTTAAAGCAAATGATGAGATAGTTGTAATAGCAGGAAAAAACATAGGATTAACTGGAAAAGTTATTTCATATAACTCCAAAAGTAATAAAATACTTGTTGAGGGGGTAAATGAAGTCTCTAGGGCAGTCAAGCCATCTCAGTCAAGTCCTTCTGGTGGATTTGTAAAAAAATTATTACCAATTGACGCAAGTAATGTATCACATTTTAATAAAACTACCGGGAAAGCTGAGAAAGTTAAAATATCAACAGCTAAAAATGGTAACAAAGTTAGAATGCTTAAAAAAAGTAACCTAGAAATTAAATAATAAATTAAGGAAGTTGCAAATGAGCAGAATGAAGGAAGCCTACAAGAAAGATGTTGCAACGTCGCTAATGAAAAAATTTTCATATAGTAACGTTAACATGATTCCAAAGCTTGAAAAAATTGTAATTAATAGCTGTACTAAAGATGCAGTCTCAAATTCAAAAGTTGTTGATTTAATCTCTTCTGAGCTTTCAGCAATTACAGGCCAGAAGCCTGTAACTGCTCGTGCTAAATCATCCATAGCTTCGTTTAAACTTAGAAAAGGAATGCCCATAGGAGCATTCGTTACCCTAAGAGGTGAAAAAATGTATGAATTTCTTGATAGATTAATTTCAATTTCACTACCAAGAGTTAGAGATTTTAGAGGAGTATCGGCTACAGGTTTTGATGGACAAGGTAACTATACCCTTGGCCTTAAAGAACAAATCATATTTCCAGAGATAAACTATGATAAAATAGATAAAACTAGGGGAATGGGGATATCAATTATTACAACTGCTCGAACCAATGAAGAAGGTAAAGAATTACTTTCATTATTGGGAATGCCATTTAGAAAATAAAACGGAGATCATCATGGCAAGACTTGCTAAAATTATTGCAAATAATAAAAAACCAAAATTTCAAATACGGGTAAGAAATAGGTGTGAGCATTGTGGAAGACCGCGTGCAGTATATAGAGCATTTAAATTATGTAGAATTTGCTTTAGAACGCTTGCACTAAAAGGCATGGTTCCTGGAGTAACGAAGTCAAGTTGGTAGTAATAAAGAGGTAAATATGCAAACTGATCCTATAGCAAATATGTTAACAATGATAAGAAATGCGGGAAGTGCTGGACATGAATCCGTTTTGTTTCCAGCTAGTAAAATTAAAGCTTCAATATGCAAAGTATTAAAAGATGAAGGCTTTATTAGATCATTTAAAATAGTGGCTAAATCTTCTTCTGATGTAAAAATTAAAGTTGTATTAAAACAAGAGGCAATTAAAGGCCTGGTCAGAGTATCTAGACCTGGTTTAAGAAATTATGTTTCTTATTCTACTATGCCAAGAGTTGTGAGTGGATTAGGTATCTCCGTGATCTCTACATCAAGAGGTGTAATCTCTTCACGTGACGCAAAAAAAATTAAAATTGGCGGAGAAATTCTCTGCAATGTATGGTAATCGAGGTTTCAAATGTCTAGAATTGGTAAAGTACCCGTTGTTATTCCTGAAAAAGTAACTATAGTTATAAATTTTCCGAACATAACAGTTAAAGGACCTAAGGGTGAAATGAGCTTTGCACTTAATGAAAATGTTAGTGTAGTTTTAAAAGATGATGCTATTACGGTGGCGCCCAAAAATGACAATCTTGAATCACGATCTCAATGGGGAACCATGAGAACACAGATTAGCAATATGGTTAAAGGTGTTAGTGTAGGATTCGTAAAGTCTTTAGAGTTTAACGGCGTTGGGTACAAAGCTAGCGTTCAAGGAAACCTTTTAACCTTGAGCCTTGGATATTCTCATGTAATTGATTATGTTTTGCCTGTTGGCATTACTGCTAAAGTAACAAAGAATGTTATTGATATTGAAGGGTTTAATAAAAACTTAATTGGTGATGTATCTGCAAAGATTAGGTCGTTTAGACCACCAGAGCCGTACAAGGGCAAAGGTGTTAGATATACAGATGAAGTAATTAAAAGAAAAGCCGGAAAGTCTGGCGGTAAAGGTAAATAGAAGGAAGTAATTATGAGAAAGCCATACGGTAAAATTGATAATTTGAAAGACTTGCAAAGACAGAAAAGAAGACTATCAATTAGAAAAAAAATATCAGGTACAGAATTGCGACCAAGGGTTTGTGCTACAAAATCCAATAAACACTTGTCTGTACAGGTAATAAATGACGATAATTCTACAACTTTTTTTACCGTTAGTACATTTGGTAAAAATGCAGTTTTAGGTAATTCAGAAACAAGAGTTTTAGAGATTGGCAAAAAGGTTGCCCAAGAACTTGGAAAACACAAAATAACTTCTGCTGTTTTTGACAGGGCCGGATATAAGTACACTGGTGTTATTGCTAAGTTAGCGCAAAGTATAAGAGATAACGGAATTCAGATTTAGGAGTTTATAATGTCAGAAGTAATATCAGTGATTGAAGAATTTGAAGCAGATTCTGCTGGTGCAAAAAAAAGCAATCACAGGAAGCCACAGACACATCAAAAGAAAAAACCACCAACTCAGGCAACTGAGATGGAAGAGAGAGTTGTTGCTGTAAATAGAGTTGCCAAAGTTGTTAAAGGTGGACGTAGATTTTCTTTTTCTGCACTTATGATTGTAGGCGATAAGAAGGGAAAAGTTGGATATGGCCTTGGCAAGGCAAAAGAAGTGCCAGAGGCAATTAGAAAAGCCACAGAAGAAGCTTATAGATCTTTAATTACCGTTTCACTTGACGCAGGTACAATACCACATGAAATTCTTGGTGAGTTTGATGCAGGAAAGATTCTTTTTAAGCCAGCTGCCGATGGAACCGGGGTAAAAGCAGCAGGTGCATGTCGATCAATACTTGAACTAGCGGGTGTTAAAAATGTTTTAACAAAATCATTAAGAGGAAATAATCCTCATAATATTGTGAAAGCAACTTTTGTCGCACTGAAATCTCTAAGAACAGTAGAAGAGGTTGCACGAGTTAGAGAAGTTCCAGTTAAGGGTTTACGAATTAAAAATTAACAATAAGTTTAGGATTAAGTTATATGACAATAAAAAAAACAATATCTATTAAGTTAAAGAAAAGTACAATACGAAGCAATGACAAGATAAAAAGATCAATATGCGGTCTAGGACTAAGAAAAATTGGTGATCTGTCAGAACTGGAAAATACTGCAAGCGTAAGAGGGATGATCAAAAAAGTTATTCATCTTTTGGAAATATCTAAATAAATTATACAAAGGACATAAGATGTTAACATTAAATAATATTAGCGGCTCTCCTGGATCTAATAAAAATACAAAAAGAATTGGTCGAGGACAAGGTTCTGGACAAGGAACACAAGCAGGAAAAGGGCATAAAGGACAAAAAGCACGAAAGAGTGGCCATGTTCGGTCAGGGTTTGAAGGTAATAACTTACCTCTATACATGAGGCTTCCAAAAAGAGGATTCGGAAATTCTGTTTTTGCAAAGCAGTATTGTGTTGTAACATTAGAAGTCTTATCTAAAAAATTTGTTTCTGGTGAAGTCGTAAGCAGAGAAGCATTAATTAGTAAAAAAATAATTTCAGGTCTATCTCAAAGTTTTGATTTGAAAATAATCGGAGCAGCAACTCTTGAGAAGAATATTCAATTTGAAGGTATTGCAAAATTTTCAGAAGGATCTAAGAAGTCTATCCTGGCTAGCAATTGTCTTATAAAATAATATTTAGGAATAGTTTATGAGCACAGGATCTGGAAAAGTTGAAGAACTAAAAAAAAGAATTTTATTTACGATACTTTTGTTAGTTGTTTACAGGTTAGCAGCACAAGTGCCTGTACCAGGTGTAAATGCTTCTGCAATTGCTTCTTATTTTAACGATTCTAATGGTGGAATTTTTGACCTGGTAAATACGTTCAGTGGTGGCGCTTTTAAGCGTTTTTCGGTTTTGGCACTTGGAATTATGCCATATATTACAACTTCAATTATTTTTAGTTTACTGGGCGAGGTTGTTCCTCAAATTCAGGAAATGCAGGAAGACAGCGAAGGATATAAAAAAATTCAAAAATGGACTAGATATGCATCAGTGCTGCTATGTTGTGTTCAGGGTTACGGAATGGCTGCTGTGTTTGAAACTTTCAAAAGTCCAGCAGGTGTTCCAGTCATTAACGATCCAGGATTGCTGTTTAGATTAACAACAATGGTGACTTTGGCTGGTGGAACGATGTTCCTCTTATGGTTGGGTGAAAGAATAACTGAGTATGGGCTAGAGAATGGAGTCTCGCTAATTATTTTTACCGGCATCGCTGTCGAGCTACCTTCTGAATTAATTCAAAAATTTACTTTATTTAGAAATGGAGAGCTGTCATCTGCAAGTATAGTTATTTCAATTGCGGTAATTTGCCTATCTCTTTATATCGTTTCATTTATCGAAAGTTCCTTCCGTAATATACCTATACAATATGCAAAAAAGACTGTTAACAATAAACAGTATGGCGGAACTCAAAATCTTCCTCTACGACTTGATACAGGAGGGGTAATGCCTCCAATTCTGGCAAGTTCGCTTTTGTCTGCTCCTGCAACTCTAGCTAATTTTGTACCAAAAACTAGCATTTTAAAACCATACGTAGACATTATTCATCAATCACTAATGCCAGGTCAGATTTTATTTAATTTGGTTTTTGCTTTGTTGATAATATATATGTCTTTCTTTTATGCGCCTATTCAGTTCAAAACAAAAAAAATTGCTGAATCTTTGCAAAAAAATAATGCTTTTGTTCCAGGAATCAGACCAGGTGAGAAAACACAAGAGTATTTGGATTATGTTCTTAATCGAGTAACATTTTTTGGAGCTCTGTTTTTGATAGTTGTCTGTATTTTTCCATCAATTATTACTAAAAACCATAGCAGATTTGAAGGTACATCTTTATTGATCATGGTAAGTGTTGCTATGAGAGTGATGTTAAATATTCAAACTTTTATGTATTCTGATAAATATGAAACAGCGTTTAAGTCAAAGGGGAAGTATAATGGCCCCAATAGAAGATTTTAAAAAATGAAACCAAATGTAATATTAATTGGTGCTCCAGGGTCAGGAAAAGGTACACAGTCAGAAAAACTTATTCAGAAGTATAGCTATACACATATTTCAACTGGTGACATGCTCAGGAAGGAAGTTGCTAGTTCTTCAGATTTAGGAATGAAGGTTTCGTCAATAATGTCTAGTGGTAATTTGGTTGACGATAAAACTGTTTTAGAGCTTCTGTCATCAAGATGTCAACTTAGTAAATTTCATTATATATTTGACGGCTTTCCTCGCAATATTGACCAAGCAGTTTTGCTTGATGACTTATTAGGCAAAGCATCAAATAATAACGTCATTATTTTCTTAAAAATTGAAGATGATGTTGTTGTAAAAAGAATATCTAGTAGAAGGGTCTGCAGTAAATGCGGACAAGTTTTTGGAACAAGTAGCACAGTTGATTTATCAACAATCCCTTGTGCTAAGTGCGGAACAAGTGGTACATTGATTCAAAGAAAAGATGATATGCCAGATGTTGTGCTAAACAGGCTAAGGGTATTTTCAGAGGCAATATCACCTATGTTAAAATATTATGAATCAATGAAAAGGTTAATTACAATTGATGCAGCATTGTCAGAAGATAATGTTTTTTCTAAAATTTCAACAACAATTGAGAATTTTTCCAACTGCTAAAATATAGTCTTGCTTTGTAGTGTGAATTTAGGTAATAACAGAATTTAGGAAAATATGACTGAAAAAGATATAATGGAAGTAGAGGGCGAAGTTACTGAACTTCTACCGAATACAAAGTTTAGGGTAAAACTAAGCAATGGACACATTATACTTGCCCACATTAGCGGCAAGATGAGAATGCATTTTATTAAAATTCTACCAGGAGATAAAGTTCTAGTAGAAGTTAGTAAGTACGACTTAACCAAGGGTCGAATAACGTATAGAAGTAAATAATAAATGAGGGCGGGTTATGAAAGTTAGAGCTTCAGTTAAAGCAATATGTAAAGATTGCAAAGTTATTAAGAGAAAAGGTGTTCTTAGAGTTATATGTAAAAGCAGTCCAAAACATAAACAGAGACAAGGGTAAATAGGTAGGTAATTATGGCTAGAATATTAGGTGTTGATATACCGAGAAATAAAGCAATTAGAATAGCACTTCAGTCCCTGTATGGCGTAGGTCCAAAGGTAGCTGCAGATGTGTTAACAAAGTCTGGAATTAGTTTTACAAAAAGCTCAAATGACTTAACTGAAGAAGAAATTCAACAAATTAGAAAATTTCTCGAAGAGGGCTACGCTGTTGAAGGGGACCTGAGACGTGAAGTTGGATTAAATATTAAAAGACTAAAGGACATGGCTTGCTATAGAGGTGTTCGCCACAAAAGAAGCTTGCCCGTCAGAGGACAACGTACACATACCAACGCGCGGACGAGAAAAGGCCCTGCTGTTGCAATAGCTGGAAAAAAATCAATTAAATCATTGAAATAATTTAAGGTAAAATTTATGGTTAAAAAAGTTGTAAAAAAGAAAGTTAAAAAAAATGTATCTCATGGTGTATGTCACATCCAAGCATCGTTTAACAATACGATAGTGACATTCTCCGACCCTCAAGGAAATGCATTGGCGTGGGCCAGTGCTGGACAGTTGGGATTTAGAGGATCAAAAAAATCTACTCCATTCGCTGCGCAGACTGCGTCTTTAGAGGCAGCAAAAAGGGCAGTTGAGCATGGATTAAATTCTGTTGAAGTTCGAGTAAAAGGTCCAGGAGCTGGTAGAGAAAATGCAATTCGCGCATTGCTTGGAGCAGGTTTGAGAATTACTTCCGTTTCAGACAGAAGTCCTATTCCTCATAATGGATGTAGAGCGCCAAAGAGAAGAAGAGTTTAGTTTTAAGGAGTATTTAAATGGATAATTTTACAGCTAAAAATTGGATGAGCATGATTAGACCAATTTCGCTTGAGTCTGAATCTGAAACTCTTGCAAATAACTATGGAAAATTCATAGCAAAGCCTCTTGAAAGGGGTTATGGACAAACACTTGGAAATTCCTTACGTCGGGTTCTTTTATCTTCTCTTCAAGGTGCAGGCATTGTAGCAATTCGAGTAGAAGGCGTTGAGCATGAATTTGGTACAATAAATAATGTCAAAGAAGAAGTTTCTGAAATTATTTTAAACCTTAAAGAAGTTAGATTTAAAATTTCCGGAAAAGAAGATTCGATATTATTACTAGAAAAGAATGGTGAAGGATCTGTTAGAGCATCTGACATAGTTGCAAATTCAAGCGTTGAAATCTTAAACCCCAATCATATTATTGCAAATATTTCATCTGGTGGATCTCTTAAGGTTGAACTTAAGCTTGCAAGAGGAAAAGGGTATGTTACTGCAGTTGATAATAAAGAAAGTTACGACCTACCTGTTGGTTGGATTTATTTAGATACATTATTTTCTCCAGTCCATAGAGTAAACTATAGCGTAACTAATACAAGAGTTGGAAAGCAGACTGATTTTGATAAACTTACATTAGAGGTATGGACAAATTCAGGTATTAATCCTGCTGATGCTATTGCATACTCTGCTAAGATATTAAGAGATCAACTTTCTGTGTTTTTAACTTTTGAAGATGAAGAGCAAGTTGTTAAGCATGATTCAAAACCTGTACAGGCTTCGTCAACATCTAACAATGCTTTATTGAAACCAGTTTCTGAGCTTGAGCTTTCAGTTCGTTCAGCAAATTGTTTACAAAATGCAAATATTAAATATATTTATGAATTAGTTTCTAAGACAGAAGGTGAAATGCTTCGAACTAAGAACTTTGGTAGAAAATCTTTAAATGAAATTAAAGAAATTTTAACAACTATGGGACTTGGTTTAGGTATGAAAATTGATAGTCTAATGAAAGAAGTTCAGGAACAAAAAAGTAAAAATTAATTGAGGTAATATATGAGACACGGTAATCACAAGTATACTTTAGGGGTTAAGCCAGCACATAGAGTTGCAATGATGAGAAATCTTGCTTCTGAAGTCTTGGATCATGGTAAAATTAAAACAACCCACACTCGATGTATGGCGCTTAGGTCTTATGTTGAAAAGTTGATTACCTTAGCAAAAGAAGACACGGTAGCTAATCGTAGACTTGCTTTTTCTAAGTTAAATAATCAAGAAGCAGTAGTTAATTTATTTAAAAATGTAGCTCCAAAATTTCTTAATAGAAATGGTGGTTATACTCGTGTTATTAAAACAGCCGATGGACGCGTTGGAGACAATGCGCCAATGAGTTATTTTTCTTTAGTAGATTAGGTTAAAGCCTCTTTAATGGGGCATATATTATGAAATTTTCTTTTATTACAAAAATTACTTTAATTGTCTCTGTCATGTTGTTAGCTTATGGTTATGCAGTTTGGGAGAGACAAAAATACTATTCTCACAATGATGATTATACGTCTTCTCTGGTTTTAAAAGATTTACCTACCTTTAACACTTACACTTTAGATTCAAAAAAAATTCTTATTAGTCCTTCTTATTTGAAAGACTCTAACGCTGTATTTATACATTTGTGGGGAACTTGGTGTGCGCCTTGTGAAAGAGAGATGCCTGAGTTTTTGGCGTATGCAGAGAAGGCGAAGTCAAAAGGAATAAAGTTTTATTTGATTGCCGTCGGTGATGAAATAAATAGTGTAAATAAGTTTTTGAAAAAGTTTCCAGTTATTCCTGACAATGTCACGATTGCTATAGATTTGGATAACACTGTAATGGACTTATTTGGTACACTTAAGGTTCCTGAAACATTCTTGTTTAATTCCAATGGAAAGCATAGTAATAAATTTGTCGGTCCTCAGGAGTGGTCGCAAGACTCTTACTTTTCTCGTCTAGATTTTTGGTTAAGTGCCAAAAATTAGAATTCTGTAGAAATATTTATCAATTAATTAAAGATTTTTTTCAAATTGCCGAAAAATTATACAAATTGGGTGTTCACTGACACTTCACTATTAGGAGAATTTGTATGCTTAATTGGCAAGACATGGGAAAGCTTCATGTAATCTCAAAACTTGAAGGAATTCTTGGCAAGTGGTTTGATGTTGAAATGTTTTATACTGATGCTCATGGAAAAGTGTGGTCAGATCATGCAAGTAAAAATTATCCATTTAAAAGTCATTTTATGAAAGTTCAAATGCAAATGAATTATGGTCATGATTTTTTAGCTAAAGATGTTGAAAAAATGATGGATACATTTGCCAGTGGAAAAGAACAAATGATGATGTACGACTCAAATTTCAAAAATATAAAGGGAATAGCATTTCCGGTAAAAGTTGAAGGTGAATTTGCTGGGGCAGTTTTTGTGTATCCTTTCGTGCTTGATACGGTAACGTCGGCAGAAATGGATGAGCTTTATAAGCAAATGGTTGATGGAGGCTCGAGTGAAATCGATGCAAGAGCAGCTTGTGATAAAGTCAAAAAAATGTGGCCTAGAGAATTAGAATACGTTCGTGAGCTTACAGGTTTATTGGGCGAAGAAATGGTTACGTTTCATGAAGAAATTACTAAGCGTGAAAATCAAATTCAAGAGCTTTCATCGCAAGTTGGCGAAAAATATCGTTATCATTCAATGATCGGTAAATCTAAAAAAATGCAGGCCATCTATTCATTGCTAGAAAAAATTTCAAGTTCAGAGTCTAGCGTCCTTATTCAAGGGGAAAATGGAACTGGTAAAGAATTAGTTGCAAAGGCCGTACATTTTTACTCACCAAGAAAAGAAAAAATGTTTTTAGCTGTTAACTGTTCGGCCTTTAACGATAATTTGCTCGATTCAGAATTATTTGGGCATATGAAAGGATCATTTACGGGGGCGGTAAAAGATAAAATGGGTCTATTTGAGACTGCAAATGGTGGAACTTTATTCTTGGATGAAATTGGTGATACATCACTTTCAATGCAAGTAAAATTACTGCGTGTTCTTCAAGAAGGTACTTATTTGCCAGTTGGGGCAAGTGCACCGAAACGAGTAGATGTTCGAATTGTAGCGGCCACAAATAAAAACTTAAAAGAGATGATGGCGAAAGGTGAATTCCGTGAGGATTTATATTATCGAATAAATGTTATAAATGTTAATTTACCTGCACTTAGAGAGAGACATGAAGATGTACCTCTTTTGATGGATTTTTTCCTAAAGAAGCGATGCGATGAAAGTGGAAAGGCCCTTAAAACATTTGCAAAAAAATGCTTAGAAAAAATGCTAGATTATGCATGGCCGGGAAATGTTCGTGAACTTGAAAATGAGGTTGAAAGACTTGTCGTTTTAAGTGGAGATGAGAAAATGATTGGGCCAGAAAATTTAAGCCCAAGAATTTTAGAATGGGGAGCTGGAGCCGAGCCAATGTTTAAAGGTGTAAATACCGAAGGAACATTAAGAGATGCATTAGAACAACTAGAAGTAATGATGATACGCGAAGGCTTAAAGCGTTGTAATTTTAATAAGTCGAAACTTGCCAAAGAGTTGGACGTATCACGTGCTAGCTTAATTATGAAGGTTGATAAGTACGGATTAGATAAACGCCTAAAAGCAGCATAAAAAACTGATTTTATTAACGCAGTATAAGTAGCCTCCTCAAGAATGCAGGTATAAAATGCCACTTCTTTAGGAGGTTTTTTTATGTCCAATACCAACACACTGGAAGGTAAACGTGAGCTATTCCTTAACCTCAGACATGAGTCTGAAATAAGTGGTGGTGAAGCCAGAGTACAAAAGCAACACGAACAAGGAAAATATACTGCGAGAGAAAGAGTAAATCGCTTAATCGATCCAGGTACATTTTTAGAATTTGATCGTTTTGTTGTAGGCAAGGGTGAAAATAGATTCTTAGGTGATGGAGTTGTCACTGGAATAGCAACTATTAATGGACAAAAAATTGCAATTTATTCCCAAGATTTTACCTGTATGGGAGGCTCACTTGGAGCAGCACATGCAAAAAAAATATGCAAAATTATGGACTTTGCACTAGAAAATAGAATTCCTATTATTGGAATAAATGATTCGGGTGGAGCAAGAATTCAAGAAGGTGTTGAAGGTTTAGCAGGTTATGGAGAAATTTTTTATAGAAATGTAAAATGCTCCGGAGTTATTCCGCAAATTTCTTTAATCATGGGGCCTTGTGCAGGCGGTGCCGTTTATTCTCCAGCATTAACTGATTTTATTTTCATGGTAGATAAAACATCTTATATGTTTGTAACTGGGCCGGATGTAATTAAAACTGTTACACATGAAGAAGTTACAAAAGAACAATTAGGTGGCGCTCAAGCACATGCCGAAAAATCTGGAGTGGCCCAATTTAGATGTAATGACGAAGATGAATGTTTTGAGAGAGTAAGAGAATTATTAAGTTATATTCCTTCAGCTAATTTCACAAAAGCTCAAATTAAATACACGTCTGATACTATCTATCGAGATAACGTAAAGATAAAAGAAACAGTTCCAGCTAATCCTAAAAAACCTTATGATATGAAAGAAATTATTTTTGATATTGTGGATGACGCACAATTCTTAGAGGTTCATAAGGAATATGCAAAAAATATAATTGTAGGTTTTGCATCTGTTGGTGGAATTAAAATTGGTATAGTAGCTAATCAGCCTGCAGTTTTGGCAGGAGTACTTGATATTGATTCTTCAAAAAAAGCAGCTAGATTTGTTCGTTTCTGTGATGCCTTTGATATTCCGATACTCACTTTGGTCGATGTACCAGGATTTTTACCAGGAACTGAGCAAGAGTTTGGTGGAATTATTAAACACGGATCAAAACTTCTCTATGCATACTCAGAGGCAACAGTTCCTTTAATTTCACTTATTACTAGAAAATCATATGGTGGAGCACATTTAGTTATGGCATCAAAGCATTTGCGTGCAGATGTAAACCTTGCATACCCAACTGCAGAAATTGCAGTTATGGGAGCAGAGGGTGCCGTAAATATAATTTTTAGAAATGAACTTGTGGGATTAACAGGAAAAGCATTTGATGAAAAGAAAGCAAGCTTGATTGCAAAATATGATGAAGATTTTGCCAATCCATATAGAGCTGCGGAGCTTGGATTTTTAGATGCGGTAATTTTACCAGAAGAAACTCGAAAAAGAGTTTATGAATACCTGATAGCTCTTAAAAATAAAAAGCAAGAAAAACCAAAACGCAAACATGGGAATATTCAATTATGATAAAACCAAATATATTGCCGAAAAGGATTTTGATTATTAACCGCGGTGAAATTGCAGCAAGGATTGCAAAGGCCTGTAGAGAGTTAGGTCATGTTGCTATTGGTGTTTGGACTGATAATGAAGTACAGGCTAAGCATCTAGAAGTTTGTGATGAATGGGTCCGGTTACCGGGTTCGACAAATGCTGAAACTTATTTAAATATTCCAAATATTTTAGAAGTTTGCAAAAAATATAAAATAGATGGTGTTCATCCAGGTTATGGATTTCTTTCTGAAAATACTGAATTTTCCCAAATACTAGTTGAAAATGGAATTACTTGGATTGGTCCACATCCTGAAGCTGTTCGAGTCATGGGGGACAAAGGTGTTTCGAAATTATTTGCACAGAAAAATGGAATTCCAGTTGTACCGGGATCAACAGGAGTTGTGCCAACAATTAAAGAAGCAATTAAAATTGCGAATGAAATAAAGTATCCCATTTTATTAAAAGCAGTTGCCGGCGGTGGCGGACGCGGGATGCGCGCTTGTTATAATGAAGAAGATATTCATGCAAACTTTGAAGCTGTTCAACGTGAAGCTGCCTCTGCATTTAAATGTGGAGACTTGTTGGTTGAAAAATATATTGTGAATCCACATCATATTGAAGTTCAAATTCTTGCAGATAAAAAAGGAAATGTGTTTCATTTTTTTGAAAGAGAATGTTCTATCCAGAGAAGACATCAAAAAATAGTTGAAGAAGCACCATCGCCATTTATTGGAGACGATGAAGCTTTAAGACAAAGAGTTTGTACTTCGGCTGTAAAATTAGCTAAGGCCATAAATTATGACTCAGCTGGAACAGTCGAGTTAATCATGGGAGAAGATAGAGAGTTCTATTTTCTTGAAATGAATACACGTATTCAGGTTGAACATCCAATCACAGAAGAAATAACAGGTATAGATTTAATAGTTTGCATGATTCAATCAGCGTTTGGGGAAGATTTAGGAATACCTTCACAAGATTGGATTAAACGAACAGGTCATGCAATCGAATGTCGAATATGTGCGGAAGATCCAATTACTATGCTTCCGGCTCCGGGAACAGTTACAGGGTGTGAAACAAATTTTCCACAAGGTATTAGGTTTGATAATTGTCTTTATAAAGGACTTATTGTTACTCCTGATTTTGATCCAATGGTCGGAAAATTAATATCAAAAGGAATTCTAAGAAGTGTTGCCATAAGAAAAATGATAGCTGCACTTGATGGTCTTCTAATTGAAGGTTTGAAAACTAATATTCCACTACATAAAGCAATAATGAAAAATGAAACTTTTGCAAAAGGGACATATTCAACTAGTTTTATTAGTACTGAAAAACCTCAAGATCATGTGGATATTGAAATGGATTTTACGTCAATTTATAAACAAATTGCTGGGATAGAAGCTAGAAGGATGGGTCTGTAATGAGAACATACTTAATAGATAATGAAAAAAATGAATACATAATAGATCTGACAAAAACAACTGCACACTCTGCAGATATGGTTGAATTTGAATTTAGAACTATTAAAGATGATCAAGAAATCAATAAAGAGCTTATTTATGTTCGTAAACTGGCCGGCCAATATTTTGCCTCAACTGATGGCATAAAGTGGAATAAACTTGCCAGACAAGACTCACCCTCAATAATGCTTAATATAAATCGGGTATTTAAACTCTATAGAGGATATAAACCTTCAGGGTTAGGTGGAGGGGATGAAAGTGGGCTCTTTACCCAAATGCCAGGCAAGGTCGTGAAAATATTCTGTAAAATTGGAGATAATGTCGTTAAAGGTCAAACTTTGGTTATTTTGGAGGCCATGAAAATGGAGAATGAAATAAAGTCAGGGGTGACTGGCCAAGTCAAAGCGATTCATGTAAAAACTGGTGACGCACTAGATAATGGCATTCTAATGGTTGAGGTTGAACCGGAAGAATAAAATAGCATAGGATAAAAAATGAAATATTTCAGCAGTTTGATGGTAATTTTATTTTCTTTAACTGCACTTGCTGAAACAAAATTTTCTGTTGATGTCTCCATTGATAAATTAACTTATCAAAAACCTTTGAAAGGCGTTGGTAAGGCCGGAATTCTAAATTTTAAATCTGCTAATATTGTTAACAATGGCATTGTTCTTAATGTGGATAATGTTAATAAATATTTTGATTCTCAAATCTTTATTCGACCTACATTCTTGGGATTTACTACACAATTTGGAAACTATGGTTTTGCAATTGAAGAAGCCAGTATATTAAATCAAATTAATCAAACAGAATTACAAAACGCTAAACTGATATTAGATGATTATCAACTTAACTTATCAGGCCAGTTCTTTTCATTCACCAATGTTGATACCAGCGTAAAACTAAAAAACTTTTTGATGTATTGTCAGGGGACTGGAAGCCCTTTGGCCGATACAAATGCGGTGGTGGAAGCGCCATCTGCAGATATTGTAAAAAATTGCTTTAGTTTTATGACCTTAAATGGCTCGTATCTACCTACCAATACTGTTGCCGATATCGAGTACGAAGGTTTTAAAAATAATGACAAAACATTTCTACAATCACAAGTTAGAAGTTTTGACCTAAGAAAAAATCTAATTAATGCAGATTTAGCAACAGCAAAAATTGTAAGTAATGATGACTTTATTATCAATGCCACGAATGTAAAATTAGACTGTGATAAAGATGAAGACTTAACAGAACTTGATTTCGAAAAAATTAAAAAAACATGTAGTAATAGATTAAAACTTAATCCGATGCAAGCATCGCTGGTTGATAAAAAACAAAAATCAACATTTTTCTTAGATATTAATAATATTGTCGTAAAGAATAAAATTCTCTATATGGGATTAAATTCTGCTACGCTCTCTGGAACAGAGTCTTCAACTTATCTAACGAATGTATTACTCAATTGTCGTAAGGAAGTTGACAGTGATTTATTCGAAATTAATCATGTTCTTAGAGATTGTTTGAGTTATGGGCGCCTCTCAATTGGCCTAATGAGAAGTGACAACAAAATTGATGATAAAAAAGACAGCTCTAACAAAAATCTTGTTATAAACTTAGATTCTAGAAAGTTAGTGCTACAGACGTTAATTCACTTTTTAGGTTTTGATCATAAGATTACAATATATGGCAAAACAGCTTTTGATGAAAATCAAAAAAAGTTGTCTCTAGAAATAACCAATACGCGATTACCTTTTGGTATTACTTCCGTAAAGTTGCTAATGTATTTTTTGAGAAAAGATTTGATTTCAAAAGATATTAAAATACAAGATAATATAATTACAATTTCACTATAGGAGTGCTTATGAAAAAAATGTTAATAGCTTTAATTTTGGTACCAGGAATTTCATTTGCTAATTTGTACACATGCACTGGAGTTGGTTTTGCCATTGATATCCAAGCTAATCCAATGGAAATGAAAGTAGTAGGAAACGGTATTAATACACTTGTGCCAAATTTAAAGGTAAGTGCCACTTTTGATACTGTTTTGATGGGAAATTCTCAATCACCAGCAGCTACAATGAAGTTAACAATTAAAGATTCAAGTTTTGCAAGTCCAGGGGATAGCTTCAAAGCAATTTTTACATTGTCTTCAGCAGCTGGAGTAAAAGATTATCCTGGTCTTATTTGTCTTCGTGGAAATGACTAAAGAAAGATAATGTTTTCATATGGTCAAGCTGAGATCGATGCAATTGCAAAGGTTATAAACACAAAAAAACTTTTTCGCTATCAAGGCGAAGGTATAGATACTGAATGTTCTAAGTTTGAAAATGAATTTTCTCAATACTTAAATATTCCTCACTCTCTATTATTGTCTAGTGGGACAAATGCATTAGTTGTAGCTCTCTTTGTAAATGGCATAGGTCCTGGAGACGAAGTTTTAATACCTAGCTATACATTTTTTGCAACTATTGCAGCTATTTTGGAACTTGGTGCAATACCCGTTATTGTAAATATAAATGAAAGCTTAACGATTGATCTTGCTGAAGCGGCCTTAAAAATAACAGCAAAAACAAAAGCACTAATTGCCGTCCATATGGATGGTGAGCCATGTGATATGGATATTATTTGTCAGTTTTCTAAAAATCATAATTTAATTTTAATTGAAGATGTTGCTCAAGCTATCGGTGGAACTTTTAAAGGTAAAAAACTAGGAACCTTTGGTGATGCTGGTTGTTTTTCCTTTAATGTTGATAAAATTATTTCTTGTGGAGAAGGTGGTGCTGTTGTCTTGCGAGATCAAGAAAAGTACCAAAAGGCCTTAATGTATCATGATACTTGTAATCAATTTGGACCCACCTTAAAAGATTTTTACACGATTGAACATTTTAGTGGAAAATCTATGCGAGCATCAGAAATTCAAGGCGCGATGATAAGAGTTCAATTGGTGAAAACGGAAGAAATTTTACACGCCCTTAGAATGAGAAGAAAATCTTTGGAAGAAAAGCTAATAACCTTAGGGTATGACTTATTAACCTCTTGTGATGTCATTGGCGCTTGTTCAACAACTATAAGAATCAAGTTCAAAAGTCCTTCAATTGTAAAAGAAAAAGTTATAAATTTTAATTCAATTGGTTTTAAAACAATGCCAATTGCCATGAGACCAGGCCATAATATTTGGAGTTGGTTTAAAGTTTTAAAAAATAATTCTATCAATCAACGTAGCAATTTTCTTCAAACAATCGATATTATTTCGAGTGTACTTATTATTTTTATCAGCTTAGAAGAAACTGATAAAGAATGGAATAGTATGATTGAAAAGTTAGAAATTAAAATGCTTCCAGTTTAATTATTATTTTACCACTTTTATTTGATTGATGGGCAAGTTCAAAAGCTTGATCTAGGTCGCAAGAATTGAATTCATGAGTTGCTAATTTTTTATATAGTTCACTTAGGTTTCCTGACCATTTAGAAATTGTATTTTGCAAAGTCACAAGCGGTACTCCTCTCATAAAAACAAATTTTGTTCCTAATAAAGAAAATATATTGGGATTCATTTCGATAGGGCGAATATATTTAGCAATAATTAATAGAAGTGAGTGTTTGGCTAAAAAATGTTGAACAAAAGAAAGACCACCTTGTTTAAATTCACGATCACTGGTGGCATCAATCACTAGTTCAAAAGAATTTTTAATTCCAAAGAGTAATTCTTCTTTTAATAATTTAGATTTTATATTTAATGAACGTGCGCGCGCTACTCTTTCACTACTTACGTCAACCAGTGTAACAATTATACCTTGCTTATGAAGTAAGTGAGCACATAAAATCCCAACTGTTCCTCCTCCCATTACTAAAGCAGAGTTGATATTAGAGTTTCGGTTTTGTTTAACTTGAGACATGGCCTCTTCTGCCACGGCCATTACTTCAATAAGCACTTCAGATATATCTTGGCCTTTTAGTTTTAGAGCATTAAAGGACTTAAATTTTAAAAAGCTTCTAAGAGCACCCAATTTGTTTGAACCTAAGTGAGTAGGCAATTCACAAAAATTTACTTTACCTTCGAGACAATATTGGCACTCCCCACAGCCGAGTGTTGCCGAGGTCGTGATCCAATCACCAGGAGAAAGTGTTTTATTATTTTTGCCAACTGTAATTACTTCTCCAACCCATTCGTGTCCAAGAAAGAGTACTCCATCTGTTAAAGTAGAATGATGAAAAAGATCAGAGCCGCAAATTCCTACAAATTTATTTTTTACTAAAATTTCATCATCTAAAACTATGTCCAAATATTCAATTTCATTTTTTTTAAAACCATTTATTTTTGTATATGAATATTCATAATGCTTCATTATTACTCCATTAGAACTGCGGTGCGAGAGCATGTTTTACAAGCTTCAAAGTTATGTCTTAGTCCCTGCGAAAGTTTCTTTCTGAAAATGATATATTTTTCTGAATTCCAAATATCAAAGAGAGTAGTATGCAAAATATTTCCCATACTGTTTTTTTGAAAGAAATCTTCAAAGCAGGGAATGACATTTCCTTGATTGGTAATTGTTAACATATTTTCTGGAATTTGGCATGGGAGTAGGGCTGTGCTTATTTTAGATTTTATCTGTTTCATCACACCACCTCGATTTGTTAGATTTAGTTCCAGGTGAGATCTGAAAATGACTTTTTGTTTTTGTGTAATTGATAATTCAGAGTAGGTTTTATCAAATATATAGTGATTAATATTTTCATGCTTAGTTATAATTAATTTATCAAGCCCAGCATTTTCCAATGCTTTAAATAATAAGAAATCAATCTTGGTACCATTTGAATATAGCTCGATAGTAATATTTAATAATTGAGTTTTTGCATACGTAATAAAAAATATTAAATCAGGAGAGAGTGTAGGTTCATTATAAAAATCATATGAAATGCGGCCTTGGAAATTTAATTCTTGCAAGTCTTGAATGATTTTTTGATATAATTCTTTGCTCATTAATCCTTGTTCTGTTCTCTTTTCAATAGAGTTTGGACAGTAACTGCACGATAAATTGCAATGTGAGTTAATTTCAATCTCAATGGCCGAAAAGAGCTTCATTTTTTTGCCAAAGAATGAAATACATAATTAATATAATTTTCAGCAGCAGAAAGTGGAAGTGTCTTTTTCTCTAAAACCTGTTTTTCAAGTTCAGTTTTTCTGAGGAGAAATAACTGATTATGATCTAGGCTTTGGTGAAGTTTGTTCTGTAGTAATTTGTGGAACCAATTCTTGTTTTGTTCCAATCTTTTATTAATTAAAAAATCTGACTGGGCAGCTAAACTTTTATATTTTTCAATTAATTCATAAATATCATTTAGATTTTTATTATAAAGTGCTGAGCAAGTTAATACCGAAGGGATCCAGAAGGTTTGTGACTCAGTTAGGCCAAGAGCACTCTGATATTGAGACATGGCCTGCGTGGCTTGATTGATATTTTCACCATCTGCTTTATTAATAATAATTGCATCGGCGAGTTCTAGAATTCCTTTTTTAATTCCTTGTAATTCATCGCCGGCATTTGGCAACATCAACACTAAAAAGAAATCAACCATGTCGGCAACCTCAAATTCACTTTGTCCAACACCAACCGTTTCAATTATTATAAAATCAAAACCTGCAGCTTCACATAGCAAGATACTTTCCCGTGTTTTTTGAGCAACACCACCTAAAAATCCAGAAGATGGAGTGGGACGAATAAAGGCATTACCCTCTTGAGAGAGTTTTTCCATACGCGTTTTATCACCCAGAATTGATCCACCAGAGCGTGGTGAACTTGGATCAACTGCAAGTACTGCAACTTTGTAACCTTGTTTTAAAAGATAAAGCCCAAAGTTTTCAATAAATGTAGATTTCCCCACACCTGGAACGCCTGTAATTCCTAATCGAAAACTATTGCCTGTCTTCGGAAGGATATCACTCAAAAGGGCCTGTGTTTCTAATTGATCAGAATGGAGAGTACTTTCAACTAGAGTAATGGCCTTAGCTAACATACGTCTGTCTTGATTAAGTAACTTATCTCTATCTATTTTCACTTTTGTTTTTCCTGATGAGCATTTAATAATTCATCTGCACAAAAAGGAATAGTAAGACCTGGGCCAAAAATTCTAGCAACACCTTCTGCAAATAGAAAATCATAATCTTTCTTGGGAATAACTCCACCTGCAATCACTAGAATATCATTTGCTCCAAGGATTTTTAATTCCTTTATTAATTCTGGTATAAGTACTTTATGGCCTGCTGCCAATGAAGAAGAGGCGACAAAGTGAACATCATTTTCCACTGCCTGTTTTGCAACTTCTTTTGGTGTTGAAAATAAAGGTGAAAGATCAACATCAAAACCTAGATCAGCAAGACCGGTTGCTACAACCTTGGCCCCTCGATCGTGACCATCTTGTCCCATCTTTGCGATAAGAATTCGAGGTCGTCTTCCTTCTTTTTCAATAAATTTAGTTATTTTTTCTTTAATCAAATTCCACTCCTGATCATGACAGAATGATTGTCCATATACTCCAGAGACCGTTTGTGAATGAGCATTATATCTTCCCCAAACAGTTTCAAGTGAGTAAGTTATTTCACCAACACTAGCACGTAAGCGAGCAGCTTTAACGGCGAGATCTAGTGCATTTCCTTTTCCTGTTTTTGCATATTCAGTTAAATCTTCTAATGCCTGCATGACAGCTTCATTGTCTCTATTATTTCTTAAGTGTTGAAGTCGATTAAGTTGTGCAGATCTAACTTTTTCATTATCAATTTCTAAGGTCTCTACATCATCTTCTTTATCTAATTTATATTTATTAAGTCCAACTATAACATCTAAACCTTTATCAATTCGCGCTTGTTTGAGAGCAGCTGATTTTTCAATATTAAGTTTTGGTAATCCTGTTTCAATGGCCTTGGCCATACCCCCTAGGGCATCGACTTCTTGAATGAGTTCCCAGGCCTTATCAATCATATTTTGAGTAAGTGACTCCATCATGTAAGAGCCACCCCAAGGGTCAATAACGTTCGTAATTTGTGTTTCTTCTTGGAGAATGATCTGAGTATTTCTTGCTATACGTGCTGAAAATTCAGTTGGTAGTGCAATGGCCTCATCAAAAGAATTGGTGTGCAAGGATTGAGTGCCACCAAAAATTGCGGCCATCGCCTCTACGGTAGTTCGAATAATATTATTATAAGGATCTTGTTCAGTGAGTGACCATCCAGAAGTCTGGCAATGAGTTCTAAGAATTTTAGATTCAGTTTTTTTAGGATTATATTTGGAAACAATTTTGTCCCAAAGAAATCTTGCGGCCCTAAGTTTCGCAATCTCCATATAGAAATTCATCCCTACGCCAAAAAAGAATGAAAGGCGAGGGGCAAAATCATCAATTGCAAGGCCTGAGGAAATTGCAGTTTCAATATATTCTTTTCCGTCAGCAAGTGTATAGGCCAATTCTAAAACAGTATCGGCTCCAGCTTCTTGCATGTGATAGCCAGAAATTGAAATAGAATTAAATTTTGGCATATATTGAGAAGTATAAGAAAAAATATCTGCAATAATTTTCATGGATGGTGTAGGTGGATAGATATAAGTATTTCTCACCATGAATTCTTTTAGAATATCATTTTGAATTGTTCCAGAAAGTTTTTCAAGTGATACTCCTTGTTCTTCTGCCGTTACAATAAAATTTGCTAAAATTGGTAAGACCGCACCGTTCATTGTCATAGAGACTGAAATTTTATCCAACGGAATTTCATCAAACAAAATTTTCATATCTAATACAGAGTCAATTGCGACGCCGGCCTTACCTACGTCTCCTGTTACTCGGGGATGATCTGAATCGTAACCACGATGAGTGGCCAGATCAAATGCTACTGAAATACCTTGGCCGCCTTGATTGAGAGACTTTTTATAAAATGCATTAGAATCTTCCGCAGTTGAAAAGCCTGCGTATTGCCGAATTGTCCACGGCCTACCAGCATACATGCTGGCCTTAGGTCCTCGAATAAATGGTGAGATTCCTGGCATAGTGTCAATATGCTGAACGAGATTTAAATCAACTTTTGTATAAAGAGGTTTTAATTTTAAATTGGAGTTCTCACCCCATTGATATTCAAGAGGTTTTTTCCCTTTTGATTCTTTCTCAAATAATTTATTCCAATCAGATAATGACATAAATAATCCTTCAATTAGGCAATAATTACCTAGATTTTAGAGTGAAAGATAAATGAAGTAAAATCTAATATGGCCAAAGTTATTGATTGGCGCTTTTGGGAGGTTAGATGTTGATTTTAGAAAGTAGCTTACAAGTATTCTTTTATGATCATCTCCAAGAATTTAATAAAAAATCCCTTAGCCCACTTCGCAACGAAACAATCTTTTATTCAAGTTTAGTGATGGATCACTTTGGTGAATCTTCAAAATTTTTTGAACAAGTTGATGGAAAATCTAGGGAAAAAATATTAGGAATGAAATACTTAGAAGCAGCTCATTTTGCCGGTGAAAAAAAGAAAGCAGCAATGAAAGATATTGCAGAGACCTCTCTTCTTATTTGCGGATTTTTTGCAGATTCACTAAATAGAAAAATTATCGATGTTAAATACTATCATGATTTAGGAACAATGGCCTATTCAAGTCTTAATTCGCTTATACCTACAGCTTACGATATTCCTTCGTTTTATAAATCAATGGCCAGTTCATTTTCCAATGTTGCTTTGTTGATGAGTTTAGTTGCTAAAAAGCATGCTGCCGATATAGATCAGCCTTGGCTTATTACAAATTTAAGAAAAGTTAGCTAGTTTTAAATAACGTTATTCACACCAACTTCACGACCAACCACAATTGTGTTCCACTTAGCTGATAAAACTTTTTTAATATTTTTTTGAAACTCTTCATATTTTAATTCTTCAATCTCTTTATTGCTATTGTAGTAGTAGTCCAGTGATTGTCCTTGAAGAACTGGTACTGCATAAATACTAGCAAAGTCCTCATTGGTTTGAATATTAAGTAAGTTTTGGCCTTTGATCATAGATTTAATACGTAAAAAATCTTCTTGAGAAAGACCATTCATTTTAATTTTATTAATGAGTTGCTTAATCGCTGCGATTGCAAGTGTTACTTTATCATGACCAGAGGCCATATAGATTCCAAAATATCCACCTTCTAAGGCCGTGTGGTGAATAGGTTGAGCACTATAGCAGAGTCCTTGTCGGTCTCTGACTTCAACAAATAATTCTGAAGATTGTCCAGAAAGATGAGAAGAAAGCATCTTTAAATAAAGATTTTCAGGAGAGCCCATTTTTCCGCATGGAATTCCATATAAAATTTGAGTTTGTTCACGATTAAAGGAAATGTATTTTTCGACATTGGTCTGTGCTTTGTATTTTTTAAATACAACAGGCATAGATTTGCGAGCGCTTAGTTGTTCGGCAATAGGTGAAAGTACACTTAAAACTTCAGCAAGATCAGCATCACCACAATAATTAATGAGAATTTCTTTAGTCTTTAAGTTTTTAGTGTGGAGAGCTTTTAAAGACTTTGATGTAATAGTCTTCATTGATTCGGCAGTACCCATTTGTTGAAGTGAGTATGGATGATCTCCAAAAAATAGTCTTTGCGCCTCTTTAAAACATTGTTTGACTGGATCTTCTTTTTGACTAATTAAACTTCGAAGTGAGAGTTGTTTTTCATGAAGTAAAATTTTCGTTGGGAATGTTGGTTCTAGAAAACTTCCAATGAGGTGTGCAGCAAGAGGATGAAAATGCTCACTGAGTCCATGCATCAGTAGTCCGTATGCATTTTTCCCAGAAAATCCACTAAGGCCTGAAGATTTTTCTTCAAGGTCTTTTCGAATTTTCTCATATGAAACTTTGCCATACCCTTTGGTCAATAAGGAACCTAGTAAACTATAAGTACCATTATTTTTTTTATTTTCTTCTGTTAAACCACCACGCATATAAGCTTGTAAAACAAAAGTAGGAGTCATTAAGTTCTGTCTATAAATAAGTGAGATGCCTGGAGCAAGTTTAAGTAGTTTTACTTGAGGATCATTTTTTGAAAGGCTAATTTTGTAATTATCATGTGATTCTTTTTTTACAGTCTCTTTAAGTTTTGTAAAAGATGATTGCAGTTTTTGCAATTCTTTTTTTGCCAGCACTAAAGATTCTTTAGTTGGAACTTGCAAACCCATATGAATATTTTTTGAAAAAATATTTTTAAGAGATTTATTTACTTCTGAAGGACTAACTTTTTTCATTTTTGTGATGAATTCTTCTTCACAGTTTACGTCGCCTGTTTGAGCAAAACTATGTCCTAGTGAAAAAGTAAAAGCTTCAATTGATTCTTGTTCATAAATCTTTGAAGAAATATATTGGTTTTTAATTTTAGTTATTTCGCTAGCATCAAGGCCATTTGCGATAGTATCGCTTAGTACCGATGCAAATTTTGTCATTAACGGAGCGAGGTTTTTAAAAGGGAAACTTATGCGAATAAAGTGAGCACCGCCCTTTATCATAAACATTGTAGATGCTGAAGCATGGTTGGCCAGTGTTTTGTCGAGAACCAAGGCTTCGTAAAGTCTAGAGGTTTCACCGTAGCCTAGACAGTTCATCGCAAGGTCTTCACTAACTGAAGCATTACTTGAATAATCTGGAGCTGGTAGAGTTAGTGTGAGAGTGGCCATTCCTACATCTTTATGATGAACGTCAATTGTAGAATTATTTTTTAAGGCAAATTGAGAAAAGTCACTTTTATTTCCAGTTGGAAGATTAAAACTTTCTATTTGTGAAATAATTTCATCACGATTAGATAAATCGCCAGCAACAACTAATAAGGCATTGCTTAGATTGTAATGATTTTTTCTAAAAGAAATAAGTTGTTCACGGGTAAAATTCTTGATTGTATCCTCACGACCTAAAATTGGATGTGAGTAGCTTCCTTGGAATGCACTTAATTGTAATTTAGCAAAAGCAAATTGATTAGGATTGTCGATAGATCTTCTGTATTCTTCAAAGACGACTCCTCGCTCAGGTATAAGATCTTCATCTTTAAATTCTGGATTGGCGACCATGTCTAATAAAATTTCTACAGACTTTTTAAGCGATGGATTGGGAGTGTTGATATAGTAACAAGTATAATCAAAAGAAGTGAATGCATTAATTTCACCACCAAAAGTTTCTACTTCGTGTGCTATCTTTGCACCTGGGCGAGTTTCTGTTCCTTTAAAAAACATATGTTCTAAAAAATGTGCGATTCCTTCATTGTCTAGAGTTTCAAGGGAACTGCCGGCACGAAACCAAATTTGAACTGTTGCTGCAGTTGAACCTGGAGCGTGAACAAAGAGAGTTTTGAGATTATTTTTTAAAGTAAGTTCTTGATGCTGCATATATATTTTTCCTTTTAGTTTTAGAGACATTATACTCATAAAATACAACTATGAATAAACAAATTGAGTCACTTTATTTGCATTTCCCTTTTTGCGCACATCTTTGCAATTATTGTGACTTTTATAAACGTGTTCCACTAAATAAAACAGAAGATTACAATTATTATCACCAATACTTAGAACAATCATTTTTGATCCATCAAAGCTTGATGGAAAAACACGGTTATTCTTGGGCACCACTCAAAACACTTTATATTGGAGGAGGGACTCCTTCGCTGTGGGGAGTAGAAGGGAAAATATTTTTAGAAGAATTTTTAAGAAAAAATAAGATCACAATTTCCAGTGACTGCGAATTTACGTTGGAAGTTAATCCTGGTGCATGGAATGATGAAGTTTTAAGTGAGTGGCGAAAGCTAGGAGCTAATCGTTTTTCACTTGGTATACAAGCTCTCCATCCAGAGATGATTACATATCTTGATCGAATACATTCAATCCAAGATGTATACGATACCTTAGAATATTTTAAAATAAATAAATTAAATTTTTCGGTTGATTTTATGTTGGGGCTTCCTTATTCGGAAAAATTAAACCGAGATGTAATTAAAGAATTAGCCATTGCACTGGAATATAATCCGAGTCATTTCAGCGTTTATATTTTGACAGTCAAAGAAAATTATAAACATTTTTTATCACTTCCAACCGAAGAGTGGATTGAAAAAGAATTTTTGGAAGTAGCAGAGTTTTTAAAATCTAGGGATTTTCTTCATTATGAAGTTTCGAGCTTTTCGCTTCAAGACAAACAGTCAAAACATAATTTAAATTATTGGAAATCTAAAACAGTAGCGGCACTTGGCCCATCGGCAACAGGTTTATTTGGTGAAGAGAAAATTCGTTATAAATGGCAGGCCAATTTACCTAAATTAGACTTTGAATATTTAACAAATGAGGAATTTAAATTAGAAAATATTTATATGGCCATACGTTCACAACTAGGAATTCGATTAGCAGATTTTCCTGATGAATTAGTTACGATTGTTGAAAAGTGGAAATTATCTCAATGGGCAATTGAAGAAAATGGTTCAGTTTATTTAACTTCAAAAGGTTATTTAGTTTTAGATTCATTGATGAATGATTTATTTCAATTGAAGTTAGTATAATTCTATTATGGCTGCCAATTAATTGTCACACTACCATTTTCTCCCGGAGCTGATGTATTTTGTCCAAAGATTACGCCGTTCGCAAGACCTCCTGCACCTCCAACTCCTCCTCCACAAGTAGGGCCTCCGCCTGTACCTGGAGCACCTGAACCCCAAAGATTATGACCAGTTCCTCCGTTTCCGCCACGGGCCCAATATCCCATCATTTGTGAAGCTCCGCCTCCGCCTCCGCCGCCTGAGCCCCAGCCAGTTGCTCCTGCAGTTGCAGGATAAGCTGCTGGACTATATCCGGCAGCACCACCAGCTTGCCAAGCGCCGCCTGCACTTCCACCGCCGCCGCCCCCGCCAACTTGAAATGCGTATGAAGATCCTGGAGCAACGGGAAAGAGAGGACTTGTAACAGAACATCCAGCTAGGCCATTTGTTCCTACTACTCCCCAAAATCCACCGCCACCGCCGCCACCGCCACCGCGAACTACGATAGAAGCTTGTGTACACCCAGGCATAGGAGTCCATGATTGCGGTCCAGCAATTGCAAAAGTAATCGATCCTGGAGTACAGGCACATTGCGCAGTATTGCACGCCTGCGACGGTGGACCTGAACAAGTTGCACCACCAAAACTAGGTGGAGGATTGGAACAAGTTCGTGATTGAGTTCCTCCTCCACAAGTAGCAGAACAAGCTGACCATGCACTCCAGCCACCATTAACAGGACTAAAAGTTCCAGCACAATTTGCACCGGTAGCAGTAAATTGGCTTACAAAAGTGGTAGTAGATGGAGCTGGACAAACTTTTGACTTATTATATGGGGAACAATTAAGCGTACCATTAGAAGTTGCAGAGGCACGAGTTACAGATGAGCCAAAATTAGAAGCTGCACAACTTCCACTCCACGCAGGTAAAATAGTACAAGTATCAGGTGCACCATTATTAAATACACTTACATATTGATTGGCAGGACAAGTAGTCGCAGGCGCCTTAAAGCAAGTTGTAGATCCAGAATTAATAGATTGGACAAATTCGAATGCATTATTACAATTCACTGTTACACAAGAGGTAGTTGAGCCAGATGTATGGTATAGAATTTGTCCAGCTCCGCAGGCGCCGTCTCTACTTCCACCAGGGTATGAACAGAGAGAGGAACTTGCATTAATACCATAGGAATTTGTGTTTGGAGTTGGACAGTTTGTTGCAATTCCTGAGCATTTGGTGAGTGGAAATGTCATTTTATTTCCGACTAGGTCCCAGCCAGAAAGTGCTTCAGTTTTAGATGGTACTGAACCTGTAGCTGTTGAATTACAACTTGTAAATGTACCAGCAGGTGGATCAAAATTAATGGTATGTTCACAATCGCTTTCTGTCGTTGCACCAATATTGAGTAAGCTTTTTTTGGTAGTTCCGGGGGAGGCTGGAGAACACGCGGCCCTAATCGCTAAATTGACATTGTTATTTTGTGATAAAGAATAGCAATCGATGACATTACCTGCAGCAAGTTTCATATACATTGGAATTTCGATAATTGAAGATTTTTTTCCTGTATAAGCATTTCTTGTATTGTTAAGAGTTGTATCAGAATATTTAATGGTCAAAATATAACCTTTATCGGTTCCAATGTCGCTAGCATTTGGATCAGAGGCAATTGCTAATCTTGAAGAAATTGATGTGACAGTTAGTAGCTTATTAAAAGAGGTACCAGATAATTCTACAAATTTATTTCCACTGCTATTGACTAAATTATTTATGCTGGCGCGAACAGGAACTTGTCCGCCAAAGTTGCCAGCTAGTTTACAAGTATTATTATCACCCAAAATTGTTGCAATTCTTTTTTTCTCTAATTCTACCAGAGTGGTGCTTCTCGACATGGCACTTTCGACTTTTGATTGCTTATTTAAATTCATAATATAAACAGAACCACCAGTAATGATACTTAAAGCGAAAAGTGCCATTATGAGAGACATTCCTGAATTATTTAAAAATTTTTTTATAATCACAAACTCCTACTTATGGCTGATTAAGTGTACAGATTACATTTCCACTAGTGTCTATTCCGGTCACAATTGTATTTCCTGCACACGCACCAAGTAAATTAGTTGAATTACATACAACATCACCAATTGAGTTTATAGCGGTCATAAACATACCTGCAGTACAAGCATTTTTGTTTGATGAATAACTACACTGAACCGTCCCAGAGGCGTCAATGCCTGTTACATATTGACCAACGGGACATGTATAATTATATCTAGGATTCACACAATGAATTGTTCCGCTCGCGTCGATATATTGTAAAACTTGATTAGCGGGACAGGCTATGTTTTGAACAGAGTAAACGCCACTTCTTATAGTTGTAAAGCCAGAGTTGGGAAACAAGGTTCTGATGTCAACACAATTGGCACTTCCATCTGGATTGATTCCTTTCATGTAATTCCATGCCGGGCAAGTTGTAGTTGTTGTTAGTTTGGCACACTTAAAAGTCATTTTATTACTGGTTGTATCTATCATTTGTAGTAATTCGCCCACAGGACAACTTCCAACGACAACAGAATTATTAGAAGCTTTTATTTCTGCCTCGTGCTCACAATGTCCATAAATATAGGTTGCATCTTTGGCATAGTATTTTGCTCCACTTCCGATGCAGGAAAATTTAACGGCATTTTCAAGAAGTGACTGAACATCACTATAACAAGTATCAATTTGGCCGGCAGCATTTAAGAAAACATTTATAGGGATATCGAAACGTTGAGTTGGAGGTAATATACCAGAGACAATTTTAGGTTGGAAAGTAACAGAGAGAAGCATTTTATTTAATCGAGGGTCGGTTGTACTAACAGAACTTGTAATTATGATAGAATTAATTTTTGTAATGGATTCTCCATAACTAGAATTTTGTTGGATAATGGTAGAACCATTTTTAAAAGTTAAATTTGTTTTAATTGGCGCCGGTGAAAGGGATAGTCCCTTAAAATTTACTTCACATGTATCTTTGCGGCTCATTTCGCTAGTAATTAATTGAATAAGATTATTTACATTCCCATTTCGTTGTAAAGTCCCTTTTACTTTCATTGATTGATTAATCGCACTCAGAATAACAATACTTAATGCTGAAGCTATTCCCAAAGCGATCATTATTTCAACTAAAGTAAATCCAAAATTCTTTTTAATTATTTTCATTAATAACACCCCACTTGTGTGGAGATTGCATTAATTGGGGCCTGTGCAATCGGTGTACAAGAACGAATCCATGGCCCAGAGTTTCTGGCCCAATAATTACAGGTGATAGAACTTGGGTTGTAGGAACCAAAATAGTATGCACCCGGAGCGATTCTTGTTTGGACAGAGTAAGCACATGCAGAATTTGAATCAGTACAAGAGTTATTGACAGTGTACCTTCTGTTACTACATGGAGTAGAACCTGTGGGACAAGTTGCAGCGTTTAGTAAGCAATAAGCATCGGTAGATCCTTGTACATATCTATTCACTACGGTTCCTCCACCAGCTATACATTGTCGAAATGTATTCGAAGAGGTAGCGCCATTACAACTTAATAATTTATCCATTACCTGGCAGGTTAAATTCCCCGCCAAATCAATTCCAGTAGCGCCTTGGCCTGCAGGGCAATTAACAGGAAGATTTACCCACGGCGAGCATAGTGGTTGTCCAGTGCTATCAAAACTTGAAATAAATTGACCAAAAGGACATGTGACAGATTTAACATTAGCACTACAGCTAATAGAGCCTGGAGCTATATTAGTTACGAAGCCTGTACAGGTTTGAGGAGGATAAAATTGGGCACATGTCACTGAGCCATCAGAGTTAAAACTTTTGACTGCATTTAATCCACTACAACCAATATTAGAATTTAGACAAATATATTTTCCAGGGGCACTCATGATCATCATTTGCCCTGGGGCACAGTTCGGAAGAGGATAGGAACAAGTAACTGTACCGTTTATGTTAGTATTGGTAACAACCTGACCCGTTGGGCAAGTTGATTCTAAAGCAACACATTCATACTCAACGGCCTTACTCCCAGTGGTATTATTTAATTGATTAGATAAATTAATTCCAACTTTTTTGATAAACTTTCCGGCCGGGCATACGGGGAGGGTAGGTTGAACATCATGTTCGCATTGGCCATAAGGAGAGTTAAGGGCAGTGTTGTAAAATGAACTATTTCCTTGGCAGCTCAAGCGAATAGTTGTGGCAATTGAAAGAGTAGCGTCACTAAAACAATAATTAACATTTGTTCCAGTCTTGACGATAGCTAATGGAATATCAATTTCAACAGCTGAACTAAAAAAACTTCCAAATCCTGCTTTCTTTGCAAACTTAACATTTAAAATTAGTTCGTCATTATTGGTCGGATTAGCATTGGTTGAAATTGAACTAACCTGTACCAAATCAACACTACCAGCACTGCTAGAATTCCCAGCAACCGATTTTCCATAATTAGTTACTAGATCAACTAAATTATTATTTTCAGAATCTTTGATATTTGTATAAGTAGTAAGTGCATTCGCGGGTTTTCCAGAAAAATTCGACGTACAAGTTTTTTCCTTAGATAACTCAATTATTAATTTGTCACGGAGTAAATTTACAACTGCATCACTATTAGACCCAACTTTGGAATTGTTTACTAATTTTACCTGACTTAAAAGAGTCAGAGTTACTAAACTAAGCACACCTGTTGTAACTAATAATTCAACTAGCGTAAAACCAGCACGACTTAATTGTGAAAAAGTATATTTTTTCATTAAGGGCACAATCTCCTCATCTAATAACTTATTAAATATTATGACATGAAATGATTTTTTTAGAGAAAAAACTGAAAAATATAAGTTAAGTGTATGAAAACTTGAAACATACTATTTTGATCAGGTAAGAGAGCTGCCATAAATATAAGTATAGTTAAGTATTTAGCCAAACAAGAGACGTATTATGAATATGAACAAGATGTGGAAATATTAAGCCCAGCTCATTGATATATTTAAAGACACCTGGAAAGTCTGGATTATAGTCATCCCATACTATACAGCCACCAGGTTTGAGCATTGTCAGCGCTTTTTCAGAATCATTCTTAACTGTTGCATAATCATGTCCACCATCAATAAAAACAAAATCAATTAATGAGCGAAAGGGGATTGGATCAAAATGGTGAGAATTGAGTTGATGTACAGTAATCAGTGGATTGGAATCTATAATCTTTTTTACATCCACATTTAGATTATTGAAATTTAAATCAAGAGAATCAATAGTTGTATCTTTCTTTGAATTTAGAAAAAAGTGATAAAGGCTGCCTCCTTTTAAAAGTCCAAATTCAAAAATTTTCTTACGAGGTTTTATTCTTAAAATCGTAAGAAGTGAAAATAATTCTTCATAGGTTAGTAATGAAAATCGATCGTTTAAAGACTTTTCATAGTCAAAAAGCTGAAGAGAAGAGATTAAAAAAGTATGATTAGCAGAAGGTGCAAGAGTAATCGATTGTATTTTTGACTTTGAGAATAGATATTTAAGATAAACTTCTGTTAAGGTATTTTTTGAAGATCTAGAATTATGAATCAGTGACTCGAAAATATTTTTAAAAATAAAAGAGAAGATAAAAAACAACTTTAGGAATTCTTTTAGTTTATTCATTTATGCCTTCGCTCTGAATGCTCTTTTGTAATTCTTCAAGATCTTGTTTGATTTCTATGTTTTCTGGAAAATCATTATTAAGTAATAATAAGACATTTTGGGAGTTTGGATAGTTTTTTTCGTCATAAAACTGTTTAGCTAAAACTCTCTTAAACTTAAGATTATCATTATGAAAATCACTTGGAACTTGACTAAGAGAAGAAGCGATAAACGTAGAAGGGGTAAGCCAACTCCTTCCCCAATATAATGAAAAAAAGAATATAAAAATACAAGATAAATACAAAAGCTTTTTCGGTATCAAAAGGGCGGAGATAATGATTATTGAAAAAGTTATTGTTAAATAACTAGATGGAAAATATAAAATATCGTGCCAGAAATTAATCGGTTCTGTCCAAGGAGAAAATAGAACACCAATAATCGGTAAGAAAATCCAAGGCCAAAAGTCACTTATTACATTATTTTTCTTTTTTGCTAAAAAGAAAATGAGCAGGAGAAGAACACTTAAGAGAATAGGCAAAATATGAAAAGGAAAAATCGCATAACTAATAATCATCGGGGTTATCGGAGCGATAATGTTTTGAATAAAATAACCAAGAAATAAAAATGGATTATGTGCAGTCGGCAAGAGGTGTGAAGTGAAAAAAAGCAACAGAAGGAACGAATAAAATAAAATGATTGGTAAAAATTTTTTAAAGGCCTTTCGATGTAAAATATAAAAATAAAGGGGGAATAGACCATATGAGATATTCAAAAAAGCTGTTCCACCAAAAAAGAGAAAAGCTAAATCTAGTTGGCCGTTCTTTATTGCCAGTTGCGCTTCAATAAATAGCAGAAAGGCCATACTACCCGCAAATAGATTTGGTGCAAGAAATGAATCAATTGAAAGGGGATGTAACAAAATCAATAAAGAAATAAATATTGAAAGAAAGTCATCGAAATAATAGCTTAAAAACTTACGCAAACGAAAAAGGGTAAGAATTACTACAGAAGTAGAAAATAAGTAAAAAATTATTTCACGATGAAAAATCATTTTAAATTATTATCCTTTTTACAATTATGAATTTTGTTTTCGATACTAAACTCAATCGCCAGGCCCTCGTCTCCTAGTCGTTGATACTCCATCTTTGCTTTTTCACACTGATGAGTAAAAACATAGTGTTCAATTAAAGATGCGCGTAAAATATGTTTTTGGGGAGAAAGGTTCATTGACTCTAGGAAGACCTCTTCTGTTTTGATGAATTTATATGACTGTGCATGTGCAATAGCTGCAAAGATAATGACTACTAAAGCTAGGTGACGAGTAGATTTCAATACATGAGAAAAAAGAGGAAGTAGTCCCAGAAAAGGTATTCCGAGCCAGTAGGGTATAAAATTAGTATAAGTAAAGATTGGAATAAAAAAGAATCCACAAAATGGCAAAAGAGTAATGACAAAAAAGAGTAACCCCAAGTAGGAGTAGCGGTGATTGTTTGTAGTTAAATAATTCCATAAAAGAAAGATTAGATATAGGCCAAGGAGAATATAAATGAACTCAAGTGAAGTAAGTGAGAGATGAGTATCAGATGGGAAGAGAATATTATTAATAGGAAAAACAATAAATACAATATAGCGAATAAGATTGTGGAGAGTTAGGATGAATTTCTCGGTTTGTGAAGTGATGAGTACCATCTTTTGATAAAAATGAAAATTAGAAACGAGGGTTAATAGATAAACTAAAGCGAGAGTTGGTAAAATGACAAATAAATATTTTTTAAGAATATTCTTAAATCTGAAGCTAAGAAAAACAACTATAGAAAAGATACTTAACTCTGGTAAGAAGGAACTATAATACCAGTTTAATATGAATTCTTTAAAACTAGGATTTGGAAGCATTACGTAAGGTATAATCTGCAAAGGAAGAATTGTTAAGATAAAGAATCTCAAACGTAATTGAAAACGTAAGGCCACAAAAACCAAAAACAAAAGGACTAGAAAGACGATTGCAAGAAATCCTTCATATGGAATATGTAAAACTGTTTCAATAAATAAATAACACATTAAGAGAGAAGGGATCAAGATGAAAAAAATCTTTTTTATTTCTATTTTAAGTTTATATAGCAGATGACCAGCTATGAAGATAATTGAAAAGGTAGGCAGGAGTGACTTGTAGTGAGGTTGCCAGGCCGTCTGAACAACAGAAAAGTATGAAAAGAAAACAAATGGTAAATACAATACTAGTAATCTTGTTAATGAAAATTTAGTTTTAATAAATACAGGTAAGCACAGTAGGAATACAGTAAAAAGTGCAGTTGTCGATTTAGAAAAAACAGAAAGTGCAAAAAATAGTATTGCTAATAAGTAAGACAAAAAATTACTTGATGAATAAAATCGTTCTAGCTTTATGATTGATAAAAGAAGAAAAAAAATAGAAAGAAGTGTTTTTATCTGGATAATCCAACCAACCGTAAATAATTGCAGTGGATGAACGATAAATAAAAGGGCTAGCCATATACTATTTTTAAAATTAAATCTTCTTAAGAGGTAATATGTTAGAAATCCATTCAAGCCATGTAATGTAATACTTGCAAAGTGGTAGTAGATATAATGATCTTTAAATGTTTTTAGCATCATCCATAAAACTGTATGGAAAATTGGCCAGGCCCGGATTTCATTTCCAAAAAGATAGACAAATGGTGAAGTGGTAGAATTCATAACGTAATTATGAAAAATAAAAGCCCAGTCATCCCATAGAGGAGTACTAAAAATAGTTGGAAAAAATACAATTAATGATATTGAGACGAATAATAATATATATAAAAAATATTTTTTTAAATCTGCTAATATAGTCAAGTAATGCATCCAATTTCATCAATCATACATAAAAGGTTAACCTTATGTATTTATATGGTCAATTTTTGAAATTAACTATTGATAATAGCGAAACTTAAGAGCTCCACTTAGTAGCCAATAGGCAGCTGCTGAAGGATGACCATCAACTGGAATACGAAGATTTACATTTCCATTAACTTCCTTTTCTCGAAAATAAAGTAGTTGTTCAATATCAAAAACTTCAAATCCAAACTCGGTTGCAATTTTGGAAAAAGCTCTAAAATTATTGTGAGTAAAGTAAGTGATCAATATTTTTCTGTTTATTTTTTTATTATAACTTTCGATTTTATAAACTGAATTGTTTAAAAGCGTAAAAAAAAGTCTAAAATTATTTTCTGTAAAAACTGATGGTATTTCGAGGTTCAAAGATTGTGAAACTTCAGACTTGGCCAGAATGTTAATTATTTTTCTTAAAGTTCGATCACTCGAATTAAAAAAACCATGAAATATTAAAGTGTCTCCATTCAGAGTATATTCAGGTTTGCTTGCAATATAACTGGCCTTGCGATAAGCATTAGTAGGAAAAATAAGTCTTTGCAATTGTATATCATGATATAACCATATAAAATCTCCAGTTTCTTCCTTGATTTGTTCAAAGTAATTTGCATCTGCTAAACCACGTAGGTAAAAATCATTAGCACTGTCGCCAGACACGCCATAATTATAGATATACCATTTACTAGAAATTACAGATGCAAGCTGCGAAGGATAATCTTCACCCTGTGAAACACCTTCTCCGAAAGTAAATGAGTCACCGGCCGAGATAATGAAATGAGTAGGGGAAAGTTTTTGACTTTGATTTTCAACTTTTCGTTTGGCAAATTCATTCATGGTATAGGTTACATTATAAAGTGTTAAGTTCGTGTTTTTAATTTTTTTCGTGAATTGAGAACTTGTTGATTGATCTCCAGGATTTAAATGCCATATTTGTCCATGAACAGGTGTTTGATCAATATCTGCATAGGTAAAATTTTTAAAATTTTCATAAACTAAATTGCTTTTGAATTGATCTGGGATTTCTAGTAAAACATCTGGACCAAAATTATCAGTTATTGATTTTGTATTTAAATTAATATTTTCAATTCGTGATTCACTATATAGATTTTTTTCTCGGATCATGAACCAATGGTATTTATTGTTAAGAAAACAGGAAAATTCCACGAATGTTATAGCAACAATAAATACAAACAAATTAATCAATATAAGTCGAAATGTTTTTATGGAGTTTCCTGAGGTTTTGTATTTTTACTTTGATAAAGAAAAAATCCTTTTAGGGGATTTCCATCAAAGACGATTTCTCCTTGGTCGATAACTATGGCCCTATTTATATAATGTTTGAGCATGTGCGAGTCATGGTTGATAAAAATTGTGGCCTTTGAAGCTTCAATGATATTTTGGAGTCGTGATTGAAATTTTATCTTAAAAAATTCATCAGCACCGTCAAATACTTCATCTAGAATTAATAGGTCTGTCGGCAATGCGGTGATAAGTGATAAAAATAGTCTAGTCGACATTCCTTTACTGTAGTTCTTGATTGCGACATCTTTAAAGTCTTCAAGTTCCGAAAAAGTGATAGATTCATCAACAATATTATATATAGATTTTTGAGATAG
>JAVHRK010000044.1:0-1046 GCA_036171615.1 Bacteriovoracaceae bacterium | reverse complement strand
CTATCAACTCGCCAAGCTTAACCACGTCTCCAGTCATCGAGAATACGCCATCTGTTACTATCGTAATTCTTGAAAAACGATCTTTGTTACCTCGTAAAACTTCCTCCAAGGAATCCATGTCATTATGTTTATATTTAAAAGTCGTTCCCAAAGCCAATCGAGAAGCATCAATAATAGACGCATGATTTTCGGAATCAAAAAGCAATAAATCTTTCGGGCCACATAGAGCAGCGAGTACACCTAAGTTTGTCTGCATACCTGTTGAAAAGACTAGAGCACTTTCATGTCCCAAGTATTTTGCAATTTTCACATCTAGTTCATCATGAATAATTAGATTTCCATTTAAAAAACGAGATCCAGTGCAACCTGTTCCATATTTCTCAATGGCCTTTATTGCAGCTTCTTTAACATAAGGATGATGAGTTAGACCTAGATAATTATTACTCCCAATCATAATTTGCTTTTTGCCTTTTACAATCACAGTTGACCCAGAAGAGTCTTCAATTGCTCTGAAAAAAGGGTATAAATCGTTTTGTCTCATTGAAGTTACTCTTTCCATTATTTTACTATTCATAGAAAGAGATTTATTTTCTTTATTATTTTGAAATTTCATTTTCTTCATGAGCCTTTATAATCAATTTACAAACATCAACATTAAACATTTTAGACAATTTATCGGGATCAATAATATTCGATTGAACTTTAGGGAAAAACTTTAGATGCTCCATCAAACTTAATGTTCTATTTGCTTCGACTTCATCAACTTTACGTATTGGTGTAAAATGCGGAGCTGTTTGTAGTATTTGTGGGTAGTCATTTACTAGATGTAAAATTGTATTCACAACTTCAACAAAATGATCCAGCTCTACTTTGGTATAGGACTCAGTCGGTTCAATCATTAATCCATAAACTTCTGGAAAAGCCACCGTTGGGGCATGTAGTCCAAAATCTAAAAATAGTTTTCCAATTTTTGCAATGGCCTGAGATTTTGGTGTTCCACTTTTTTCAATGCGATCAAAAGTATCCTTTGAAAAAGTGATGATGAA
>JAVHRK010000043.1:0-22156 GCA_036171615.1 Bacteriovoracaceae bacterium | reverse complement strand
TCCTGAAATAAAAGAAAACAAATTTTTAGCAAAACAAATTTCTAATCCCTTACCTTTTAATACTTCTCCCAATTGATACAGGCCACCACTGGAGACTATTTTATCTTGGACATCAACGATATATGAAAACCAAATTCTTTTTTTCACTTTGTCAGAGCTATCCTTGCCTAGAAAATAACTTGTAAATATTCCTATTCGTTTTCGAGTAAAACTATCTGTAAACTTACTGGTTCCGCTTGTCGTTTTATCAGAAAACTTACCTATCCCATAATCAACACCAAGTGATATTTTCTTTTTTGATAAAAAGCATCTTGCACCATAATTACTAAATATACTTAAATCTTTTGAAAGAATTAAATTCTCACCAAAATATGGTTCAAAAGTAACTGAAGCAGAAGCTATAGAGGAAAATAGCGCAAGAATGAAAAATAATTTAATCTTCAAGATCATAAATAATTATAAATTTTAAATTTAGCATCGTCTAGGCTGAAGATTTTTCCAATAACTGACTTTTAAAGGAAGCTATTACTGCTCAAATGAATATTTAATTTCAAAACCCGAAGAATTACGACGATGGGAATTTCCCCCCATTGTTGATTGTATATCTTCTTTTTGAAGATTCACAATCAATCCCGCACTTAACCATTTAGACTCAGCAATCTGCATCTTTGGAGTAAGTGAAAAATTGTATCCCAAACCGTTTCTTATTACTGTTCCATTTAATCTTTTACGAAAATTGCTTGTTAATAGCAAACTAGAATCAATTGAATATTTATTCATTTGATAAATTTCAGCGATTAACCCAAAGTTTATCTGAGTAAGTGTTATACGCGAAATTACGGAATCAGGAGTAAGGTATTGCTCTTGAAAAATACCTATATTAGAAAAAATATCAATTTTTTCAGATAAGGCATATTTAACTCCTGTACTGAAAGCGAATAAACTAGCAGCTTCATTTTCAAATTTATTTCGGGCATATTCAAGAGAAATGAGATGTCTAAAACGTGTCTTAATAATTGCTTCGGATCCGAGAGCAAAGGACATGAAATTAGTATTTTTTTTAGTCAAAGCAGAATTATCTAACGTAATGGTTTGTGTTTGTTTTTTTATACTAAAAGTGTATAAATTTTTCTTTAATTTTGAATCCAAATCAAAGGGTATTTGCTGATTTATTATCTCATTTGAAATAGTCTGATCTGCTAAAACAAGTGATTCATTTAAATTATTTGATAATTTTTTTAATTCAGCTGTTTTTGTACCTTGGTTATTATCTACAACAAAACCTTTTACTGAATCTAATAATAAACCATCTGGTGTTTGATATTCTCCGGTAAAAGCATTTATTGTTCCACTATCTTTAGGAATGTATACCTTGTTTTTTTTATCCAAAATTGAATTTTTCTCAGGGGCCACGTAAATCCCAGTCTCAAGATCTATAAACCCACCGGCCCTTGGAGCAAAATCTCCAGTCGCCTTATTAGTATACCCCTCAATTGGTGCTTTTTGATCTGCTACAACTAACTTACTCAAATCTTTTGATTTTTTTTCGTTGTTTTGAGATTCATTTTTTGTATAAAAATCTTGATTTTTATAAAGTAGATTTAACTGAACTGGAGAAATTTTTACAGGTAATGTTGATTTCTCAACCGCTTCAGAAATAAATGAAGTTTGGCCAGGCGGCACTAGAACAGCATCTTTTTTTGCTAACGTTGAATTTAAAACATCATTATCAATTTCCTCTTCAACTTTTGCCATCGCAACGGCACCTTTAAAAGTGAGTAATGAAGTCGTTTTATTATCAGGATTATAAATTGTTTGAAAGTCGGTACCTCTCACTCCCATGGCCGCAGATCTAGTCTTTATAAAGAACTTATTATCAGTTATTTTTTCATTTTTTTTAACTTCAGTTCTTATGCGTCCTTTAAGTAATGAAATAATTCCCGGTTTTTCTACTTTCATTTCGGTAATAACAATTTTACTTTCAGGACCCAGATTAATTTCAGAATCATCTAGAAACTTAATTTTTACAAAACTTTTAGACGAAGTAAGTATCGAAGTATCTTCTGTTAACTTATCTCCCAATTTTAGTTCTTTTGCTTCTAGAGCATTTGATGGTAATTGAGTAGCATTACCTCGTATTTTCACAACCTCTGCTACAAAAGATGTAGCAAATGCATTACTGAATATTGGGAAACATAAAATTACTATATATAATAAATTCTTCATATTATTTAATCTGCTTAAATTCATTACCGTCATAAGATAAGGTAATAGTTTGTTCTTCTTGTTTACTGGTAATGCTTACTGGGCGCTTCCAAAGTGCAAATAAATTCTTTAATGTATCTGAAGCATATCCAAAATCCAGATCGACACCTCGATGAACATGTCTTAGCAATAACTCTCCTCTATTCTGAAAATTTCCGCTTTCTACTTCAATAACAGGGGATCCAAAATTAGCTAATTGATTTAACAGTTTATTTTTAATTTCTAAAAAATCACGAGTAGCAATTTCGTTTCTACCTGTTCGTGGATTAAATGAATAGGTAAAAAGCTGTTGGCGTTCACAAAACTCTTCAGTAAAAAATTCATCTATAAAACTAACATCATTATGTGACTTACGTACTTCAAAAATTTTAGCTCGACCTAGACCGAGATTTTTATCCCAGTTTTCTTTTACATACATATCATCGCAATTATTATACTCTTTACCAAATCTGCCTGTATTCCATCGATATTCAATATCTCGATATAATTCAATTCCAATTTTATAGGGATTTATATTTTGCTTACTCATGGCCATAACACCTGCATGATGATCAGCGTAGTCAATGATTTCTGATGCCTTAAGTGCCTTCGTGGTCATAATATGAGAATGCCAATAACTGGCCCATCCTTCATTCATAATTTTTGTAAGTCTTTGAGGTAAAAAATAATAAGCTTCATCTCTTAGTATTCCCAAGATATCGGCTTCCCATTCTTCCAATGGAGCATTCTCTAACAAGTAAAGCATTACATCTAAGGGGTAATTTATTTTTTTATCTCTTAAATCACTTTGTTCGACAGCAATATTATTATCTTTTTTATCATCTTTATCTTTAGTTCGCATAAATGATTTTAAAGCGTGAGACCGCTCATCTTCTTCATTTGCAATATCATCTTTTGTTTTTTTCATGCGTTCATTTCGCAATCGTTTTAATTCTTGTGTTTCAAATAACATTCCAGTGTCAATTAAATTTTCTATTGAAAGCACTCTGTCTATAAATTCTTCAATTTTATTTTGGCCGTATTTTTCCATATAACGGCGAATCTTAGTTCCATGATTGGCCAGTACTGCCATCATATTTCTATCTGTATTGGCAAACCAAGCATTGTTTTTAAAAAAATCAGCATGGCCATACACATGGGCCATAACAATTTTTTGATCAACCATATGATTTGCATTTAACAAATAAGCGTAACAAGGTTTAGTGTTAATCACCATTTCATAAATTTTTTGTAGACCATAGGCATAGCCTTTAGATAATTGATCATAGTCCATTCCAAAGCGCCAATGTGGATAACGATTAGGAAAACCACTTTGAGCGGCTAAAATATTAATAGTATCGTAATCACAAATTTCAAAAATTACAGGATGAAAATCAAGTCCGCATTCTAGAGCATAACCATGAATTTCATCACGAATTCTTAGCAATTCTCCATCTAATGATCTTGTTCGTTCTGTCATTTTCTATTTTCCTTTACCTAAAAAATCCTTAATCGAATCAAGAATACCATCTTTATTTTTGATTTTACTCAATGTTACTTTTTCGTGATCCTCACCATATTTAGCGGCTAAATCTTTATAAAACTGACCTGAACCATATCGACTTTCAACCTGCCCGTAGCAAAAAACATTTGAACACGGTAGAAGTTGTTGATCTAATAAATCAAGACAAGTTTTTGTATCTTCTGCTGACCAATTATCGCCATCAGAAAAATGAAAAGGATAAATATTCCATTCGTTGGGATCATAATCTGCATCAATAATTTCTTGGCATAACTTAAGAGCAGAAGAAATTAACGTTCCCCCACTTTCTCTTGTATTAAAAAATGTTTCTTCATTTACTTCTTTTGCAGAAGCATCATGAATAATATATCGAACTTCAATGTCTTTATATTGGCTTTTAAGCCATAGATTTATCCAAAAACTTTCAGTTCGAACAATTTCTTTTTGCTCATCCCCCATTGATCCAGAAACATCCATCATATAAATGACAACAGCGGAGTTTTCAAATTCAACTTTTGCAGTACTCGCACGATAGCGAAAATCCCTTTTTACAGGAATAACTCTTGGATCTAGAAAATCATATGACCCTGAAGCAATTTGACGCTTCATCGCCTCTCTATAGGTACGTTTAAAATGCTTAAGTGAATTAGGACCGGTCATCCCGATTGAAGTGTATTTATTGGTAATCGATTCTAGGGATTTTTTCCCCTTAGGTTCTATATTAGGAAGTGCTAATTCTTCGCCTAAGATTGAAGCCAATTCTGTCAGTGTCAGTTCAACTTCTAATTCTTTATTTCCAGCGGCATTCCCAACTTCTTTCCCTTGACCAGGACCTTCACCAGCTTCACCATCAACAGGATCTCCCTCTTGGCCATTACCTTGCCCCATTCCCCCTTGATTTCTATCTCCAAATTTGAAACGTGGACTATCAATCGATGGCATAGGAATTTTAAAGGTGCCATCTCCCTTAGGAGACGGCATTTCACCCTTGGAAACATATTTTCTAAGATTTTCTCGAATACGCCCTTTTACAATCTTTCTAAAACGAGCGTGATCTCTTTTAATTGGATGATCCATTGACTACCTTTATGACTTAGCTGAATCACCCTTTGCAAAGATCGAGGCCACAAAATTAAGTGCATCTGTCGCACAAATTTCGCAATAGCCATGATTTTTTATAAGGCGTGACTTAACAACGTCAATTTTTTCTTGTGTTTCTTTATCAACAACTTTTGAAATAATCGTAGTTAATTTAATAGAATCTTTTTGATCTTCAAAAAGTTTTAGTTCTAGGGCCCTATGAAGTCGTTCATTCATTTTATAATCAAATGTTTTACCTTCAATTGCCAGGGCTCCGATATAATTCATGATTTCTCTTCTGAAATCATCTTTTCGAGACTCAGGGATATCGATTTTTTCTTCGATACTTCTCATAAATCTTTCATCTGAGTCTTCTAATTTATTAGAATATTTATTTCTAATTTTTTCTTTTTGAGTAAATGCTTTTACGTTATCGATATAATTCGCACATAAAGTTTGAATTGCCGATTCATCTACGCTAATTGCTTTTTGAACGTCGTTTTTGACAATATCTTCATATTCTTGTCGAGCAATCGCTAGCATTTCTTTATAATGATCAAGTTGATCTGCTGAATTGATAAGTCCGTGATGTTTTAATCCTGACTCTAATTCGTTAAAGACCATAAATGGATTTAAACAACCAACATGACCATTTTTTACTAGAGAATTTGAAAGTTTATCTTGTATATAACGAGGAGAAATACCTTCAAGGCCTTCTCTAATTGCTTCTTTTCTCAGTTCCTTTACATTGTCTTCATTATATCCCGGTAATGTTTTACCATTATATAATTTTAATTTTTGCAATTTCGTTAAATCTGATTTTTTCGGTTCCTCTAAGCGAGTAAGTACGGACCAAGTTGCCGCCATTTCAATAGTGTGAGGAGCAATATGAACATGGGGAATTTTTTCAGCATTAAAATCTTTTTGATAAATTTTAACTTCTTGATCGAGTCTTGTTATATAAGGTACATCTATTTTAACAGTTCTATCGCGAAGAGCTTCCATAAATTCATTAGACTGTAGTTTTCTAAATTCAGGTTCGTTAGTGTGACCTAAAATAACTTCATCAATATCAGTTTGTGAAAACTTTTTAGGTTTAATTGATTGCTCTTGGGATGCTCCTAATAAGTCATATAAAAATGCCACATCAAGCTTTAACATTTCTATAAATTCAACAATACCACGATTGGCAATATTAAATTCTCCATCAAAATTAAAAGCACGAGGATCTGAATCTGATCCATACTGAGCAATTTTTCTATAGTTGATATCACCTGTTAATTCAGTTGAATCTTGATTTTTTTCATCTTTAGGTTGAAATGTGCCAATGCCTATACGATCTTTTTCAGATAATAATAAGCGCTTAACTCTAATATGATTTAAGACTCGCTTCCAGTCACCTTTATATTTTTTTAAATATTCAGCTAAAATATAACGATCTGCTGGGCAAACCTCTCCTTTGATTGCAATTTTATATCCATCTTTTCGACCTTTATTAACATCATCTAAAAATTGTTTTCTAATTTCTACTGGTAATAACTTTAATGGCTCTTCATGCATTGGTGATGGAAATAATTTCTGTCCACCTAAAATTTCAGTTTCATGATCGTCAAACCATTCAAAAGTATATAGAGCTCCAGCGTCTGAGCGTGAATAATGCTCAAGTCCCTTTTTTATCATTCTCGAGATTGATGATTTAGCTGATCCTACTGGTCCATGAAGAAGTAGTACTCTTTTTTCTGTTCCATATCCAGCAGCAGCAGATTTAAAAAAATTTACTAATTTCATTAAATGAACATCGATACCAAAGACTGCATCTTTACCATTGCTAATAGGATCATCAAAGAAGTGATAGCGAAGAACATCTTTTTTATACTCGGTATAGCTAGTAGTACCATATGACATCACCATATCATGTACTCTTTGAAAGGCATTTCTTGTTACTTTGGGGTTTTCTGAAACAAGATCTAAATATTGTTGAAATGTCCCCGACCAGTGCAAATGAGAAAAATCTGAAATTCTATAATTCTCATCCATAAATGTATTAATATCTATTTTTGGCATTACTCCCCCTCTTCATTTAATAATTAGTAATATTGTCTCATAATTTAAAAAAATATCCTAAAAATATTGACAAAAATCTATAATGACCAAAAAATGAAATAATATATATAATCTGAGAGCACATAAAATGGGATTAATTTCCTCGGGTAAAACAGACATTGGTAGAAAGAGAAAGAGCAATCAAGATTCTTTTTACATTGGAAAAGAACAAAGACTCTTTATTGTTGCTGACGGCATGGGTGGACACAATGGCGGAGATATAGCATCGCAGATGGCCGTAAAGGTTTTACCTGAATTTTTAAAAGAACTATCTCTCAATATTACAAAAGAAAATTACTCACCTATTTTAGAGCATGCCATCTCTGAAACAAATAATGCACTTAAGGTTTACAGTGATTCTCATAGTGATTTGGTCGGGATGGGAACTACCCTTGTTACTTTTTTATTCAAGGGGCAGACACTTTATATAGGTAATGTTGGTGATTCTAGGGCCTATCTTATCAGTGGTAAGAAAATTTATCAGCTTTCCAGAGACCATTCTATGGTTCAGGAAAAGTTAAACATGGGGATATACAACCGTGAACAAGCGGCAATGGATCCTCAGAAAAATATCCTAGTGCGAACTGTTGGATTTGACCCTGCTGTAGAAATTGATATATTTACTTATAAAGTAATAAAAAATGATATTTTCCTCTGCTGTTCTGATGGCGTCCATGGAAAAGTTAGTGACGAAGATATTGCTTATCTCGTTAATAAAATTATACCTGACCCTAGTATTGCAAATCAACAAATGGCCGATCAAGTTATTAGCGAATTAATAGATCTAGCAAACGAAAACGGCGGGCAAGATAATAGCACAGCAATCTTGATCATCGCCCAATAATCTATTACACTTTAGTCTATGATTTTTCATTAATTGGAGTTTAAATTGGATCGTTATTATACGCTCATGGTAATCCCTGAAAAAAATAAAGACGTACACTCCATACGAATACCGCGTTTGGTTTTTAAAAGTTTAATCTTTTTATCAATCACTTTTGTCGTATTACTTGGAATACTAACGTACGATTATTGGAATATTTTGAGTCAAGTTTATGAGAATAAACACTTATTAGTTGAAAATCGACAGCTAAAAGAACAAGTTCAATTATTTCAAATGAAACTAAATTCCATAACTGAAGATTTAGAGCGCATTAATGTCTTTGAAAGAAAACTTAGGGCCATTACTGGTCTTGAAGCTATCAAGCCTTCAACGTATGAACCGTCCTCACTAAATCTTAATGATAAATCAACAATGAACTCTAGTGATATCGGTGAGCATGATGCTGAATTTAATTCATCTACACTAATGAGATTATTCAAACCACTTCCCAAGCAAGCCTTAGAGAAAATATCACATTTTGAAGATAATCAAAAATATCTCGATATTAAAAAATTATATGAAGATAAAATCGCAAGCTCATTTGGAATTAAAACAGATTATGGCTATGCCAAAGAGTGGTCTTTTCTAACTCGACAAAGCTTAGCAATGGCCGGTTTATATGCACAGTTTGATTTTAAATATGATGTTGTTACAAGCTATACTCAAGAGCTTGAATTAAAAATTCATCAACTAGATCAATTTTTACTAGATAAAGAATCATTTCTAAGATCTACACCAACCTTAATGCCTGCTAACGGTCATCTCTCATCAGGCTATGGCCCTCGAATGAGTCCATATGCTGCAAGAATAAAAATGCATGAGGGAATTGATATAGGTGCTCCTATTGGAACAGCAATAGTTTCACCTGCAGATGGAGTTATTACTTTTTCAGGGCCCAAGCCAGGTTTTGGAAATTTTGTTCAAATTGACCATGGCTATGGAGTAGAAACAATTTTTGGTCATGCCTCTACTCTCTCAGTTAAAAAAGGACAGAAAGTTGCACGTGGAGATAGAATAGCCACTGTTGGAAATACTGGTTATTCGACTGGCCCACATGTACATTATGAAGTCCGAGTCAATGGAACACCTGTTGACCCTCTATACTATGCGCTTAATTAAGGAGTTTTATATATGTTCAATCCGCTTCAACTAATTTTTGGTACTAAGTACGATCGAGATTTAAAAAAGTTAATTCCCTACGCAGAAAAAATTAATGCATTAGAACCTTTAATGCAAAAATTAAGCGATGAAGAACTAAAAGCTCAAACACCAAAGCTGCGCCAAATGTTGGCGAATGGTATTTCGACTCACGATCTCTTACCTGAAGCATTTGCAACAATCAGAGAAGCATCTCATCGAGTTTTAGGCATGCGCCACTTTGATGTACAGCTAATGGGTGGTGTTGTTTTATTTAATGCTTCTATTGCCGAAATGAAAACAGGAGAGGGTAAAACACTTACAGCTACACTTCCACTGTATTTAATTGCTTTAGAAGGAAAAGGTGCCCATGTCGTAACAGTAAATGATTATCTTGCCAAAAGAGACGCTCTCGAAATGGGCGTACTTTATAACTGGCTAGGTATTTCAGTAGGAGTTGTTCTTTCTCAAATTAGTGACGAAGAAAGACAAAAAGCCTACGCCTGTGATATTACTTACGGAACAAATAATGAGTTCGCATTCGATTATCTTCGTGACAACATGAAATTTTCACTTGAAGAATATGTTCAACGTGAACACCATTATTGTATTGTGGATGAAGTCGATTCAATTTTAATCGATGAAGCAAGAACTCCCCTCTTAATTTCCGGGCCATCTGAAGGTGATCCTTCATTGTATTACGTCGCGAATGATCTGATTCCACAACTTACTCCAGTAGTCCATTATACAATAGATGAAAAAGCACGATCTGCTATTTTTACAGATGATGGAATAATTAAAACTCAAGAAATTTTAAAAATTGAAAATCTTTATCTCGTTACACACTCAAATCTTTTACACCATTTAAATCAAGCCTTAAAAGCTCATGCCTTATTTAAACGAGATGTTGATTATGTAAATAAAGATGGTCAGATTATTATTGTAGATGAGTTTACAGGAAGACTAAAAGAAGGTTCCCGTTGGTCTGATGGACTACATCAATCAGTAGAAGCAAAAGAAGGCGTTCAGATTAAATCTGAAAATCAAACACTAGCTTCAATTACATTTCAAAATTACTTTAAACTTTATAAGAAACTCTCAGGGATGACTGGTACTGCCGATACTGAAGCAGAAGAATTTCAAAAAATTTATAATTTAGATGTCGTTGTTGTTCCAACTAATTTACCACTTATTAGAATTGATGAAGCTGATATCATCTATAAAAATAAAGAGGCAAAATATAAGGCAGTTGCAGAATTACTCAAAACATTACATACAAAAGGACAACCAGTTCTCGTAGGAACTATCGCAATAGAAACCTCAGAGCTTTTATCAATTGAATTAAAAAAAGCTGGCGTTCCACACGAAGTACTAAATGCAAAACAACATGAACGTGAAGCTGAAATTATTAAAAATGCTGGACAGAAAGGTTCTGTAACAATTGCAACCAATATGGCCGGTCGTGGTACAGATATAAAACTCTCTGCTGAAACAAAAGCACTTGGTGGACTTTTTATTTTAGGTACCGAACGACATGAATCACGTCGTATTGATAACCAATTGCGAGGCCGATCAGGAAGACAAGGAGATCCAGGTAACTCAAAATTCTTTCTTTCATTAGAAGATGATCTGATGAGAATTTTCGGTTCTGATAAAATTGCAGGGCTCATGAATACATTAGGTATGAAAGAAGATGAACCAATTGAACACAAAATGATTTCAAATGCTATTGCCAAGGCTCAACAAAAAGTTGAAGCACACAATTTTGACATTAGAAAACATCTTCTTGAATACGACAACGTTATGAATGAACAAAGACGTATCATTTATAAAATTCGTCGAGATATTTTAAACGATGTTGATAATCATGGTTTTATGAATGAGATGGTAGAAGATGTTGCAATTGAACTTTTAAATTTATATAAACCAGATAAAAAGATGCCACTAGAATCATGGAACTGGGCCGAAATGCGAAATGGTTTTAAAAATCTATTTAATTCAGACTATGAATTAAGTGTTGCTGATTGTATTCAAGCTGCTGATGGTGACATTGATAGGTATTTTGCAGAAACGGCCAAGTCAATTCTTGAAACTAAATTTGCCAAGTATGAAAAAATTCAAATTACTTATGCATTAAGAGAAATACTTCTTTCCACGTTCGATCAGTTCTGGAAAGACCATTTATTACAAATGGACCATGCTAAGGAAGGTATAAACTTACGTGCTTATGCCCAAAAAGATCCGCTTACAGAATACAAGAAAGAAGCCTTTGCACTTTTTGAGACAATGAAGGGTGAAGTAAAAAAATCTATCGTCACTAATTTATTTTCAGTTCATTTATACACTAAAGAAGAAATTGAGGCGCTTCAAAAACAACACCAAGAAGAACTTGAACAACAATTGGCAGCTCATAAACGATCTCTAGAAATAGAGCAACGTAAGGAGGAAATGCAAATAATTAAACGAGTTAATCCTCATATTGGTCGGAATGATGCTTGTCCATGTGGTTCTGGAAAAAAATATAAACAATGTCATGGATCGGAAGCTTAATGGTTGATAATAGTGATGATGATAATCACGACTTCACATCTATTGCTGATAGAACTGCATTTATTCATAGTGACGACTTAGAAGCTGAACTTAAATTTAAACAATTAAATCCAGCAAATAATAAAAAAGATATTGAAACACTCTCAGAGGTAAGTCATCAACAAGCAGATGACTTACCTCCTGACCTTCCTCCCGAATTGTCATTTGATTCAGAGGAACTTCCCAAGGAAGACCTCATCCCTGAATTAGATAACGAAATAATAGAAGAACAAGTATCAGAAGACGATCCAAAAACAGAAGATTTTCTAGAATCAGAAGAATTAAAGTTTAATGGTACAGCATTTTCAGAAGAAACCATTCTTGAAGATGTAGACCTTGATTTTTCCTTTGAAGAAAAACCAATTGAAGAACTTGCAGAAGAATTTAAGGAAGATCTCCCTATTTACAAAGAACCAGAAACGTTTTCAGAAGTTAAAAATTTTGCAACCAATTTTTCATATGGTGAAGTTCAAGCAGGAGGCAACCCTCCCTTTAGCCTACTTATTAAAGATATAAAATTCCAAGAAGATGCTGATGATATTTTAACTATATTAAAAGAATTTAAGATATTAAATTCCTCTAATGAACATGATTTTTTAAAATCTCTAGACTATGGCATGCTACTAATACCGCAAATTGGTGAGTATATTGCAATTATTCTTACCAATAAATTCCGTCGATTTGATTGTGAAATACAGATGGGACTGTCAGATCAAATCAACCCATCTGATTTAAGTGAATATAATCCTAGGGGCCTAACAAGCAAATTAAATCTTAGTCAAAATAAAAAAGAGCATTTTATTTTTGATAAAGATTTAGTTTCTCGTAACGAAATAATGGCCACCACGACTTCAAACTTTATAGGATATACAATTTTACAATATCAGGGTGTAGAAACATCATTTAGAATTATTGAAAGTGCTGATTTAGAACGCCTTCATTTTATACATAACACTCTTAATCAATCACTAGAACATATAGATGAAGAGACATTAAATGACTATACTGATTTTAATTTTAACTTCCATAAAATTTATACCGACTTACTAAATGAACTAAAAGAAAAAGCATATAAAAATAGCTCTAATGCACTTTTAGGAGTGGTTTATTCTCTAACTCCTTTTTTAATGGAACAAGATTTAAAAAATAATAAGTATCAAATTACATGTACTGCTACTCTGGCAACTATTATCAATGATGATAATAACAAAAATGAAGTACCATGACTAAACATTATAATACTGTCATAATTGGAGGAGGAATAGTTGGTGCTGGAATTTTTCGAGATTTAAGTCTTCATAATGTACCCACCTTATTAGTAGATAAGGGTGATTTTGGCAGTGAAACTAGCGAACGTAGCTCCAAGATGCTCCATGGAGGAATCAGATATTTAGAAAACTTTGATTTTAAATTAGTTTTCGAAGCTCTACATGAAAAAAATATCTGGATAAAACTTGCCCCACACCTTGCCTACGAAGCTCCATTTTATCTTCCCGTTTTTAAAAATTCTAAACGTCCCTTATGGATGATTAATATTGGTCTTTTTTTATATGACTTTCTTTCAGGTTTTACTAATTCTCCCCACTCTATTAAATCTAGAGAAGAAATGAAAATAATAATGCCTTTATTAAATCAAACTGATTTAACAGGTGCAGGACTGTATCACGACGCAGTTATGGATGATGCTAAAATGTGCTTAGAGGTTATTTATGATGGGCTTGAATCCAACAGATCTCAAGCACTAAATCATCATGAACTAATTAAAATTAATATTCTAAATGAAAAATCTATTCTTACTCTTAAAAATGTATTAACAAATTCTATTACAGAAGTTAGTACCGATTTTTTAGTTTATGCCGTAGGTCCATATACTGATCAATTATTAAAAAAATTTCCTCAGTATCATTGGAAAGATGTTTTACTTCCCTCTAAAGGTTCACATTTATGGATAAGTAAACATGATTTGCCGATCGAATTTCCAGTCGTAATAACTACTAAAGACAATAGAGTTATTTTTGTTGTCCCACACCAAGAAAAAATTTTAGTTGGTACAACTGAAATTCTACTAAATGAATCTATTGATCATTTAAAAATATCAGATTCTGAAACACAATATCTATTAGATGCGGTTAATTTATATTTTCCACAAATAAACCTTACTTCAAAAAATATACTCTCTAGTTTTGCGGGCGTAAGACCTCTGGTCAGAGATGAAAATAGTCAAAATAGAGGAACTACGTCGAGAGAACACAAAGTTTATATGCCTAACTCACACACTTTTGTAATAGCGGGAGGTAAATATACAACTTTTAGAGTGATGGGCCAAGAAATTACACGAGATATATGTCATCGACTGAAATTAAGTTATCATTCTGAAAAAACAATTTCACCTTTAAGAAAAAAATCAACTGTACTTCCATTTAATTGGAAATTACCAAATCAATTAGAATTAGAGAATATACTTTTGACAGAATTACCGCTAACTTTTGGCGATCTGGTCAAACGAAGACTTTCCGTTTCTAGTAGATCAGACTGGGCATTAAAAACTAATCAAGACTTTGATGAATACTTTTTATCAAATCAACAATTACTCTCTCGATACTTCGAATTTTCAAAAAAAATTCTAAATGAATTTGCTTAAAAACGATAAGAAAGTCCAACTTGCAAACGTAAACCTGAAACAACCCTAGCACCACTTGAAGCTGCAAAAACATAACTTTCAGTGGTCGAGTAATAATCAACTATACTCTTAAATCCAAGTCCACCAGACAAAATATATTTTGCACCACCACCTAAAGCAAAGAATCGACTTGTCCCACTCAGAGGAGTATCTGCCGTAGTTGTCGTAGCAGTTGTTAAGGTATTTTGTAAAACTATTGAGCCTATTCCTCCATCAAGTAAAGCAAACGGAACAATTGCATTTGTTAATCTTGACGATTGATTAAAGTGATAACGAATCCCAGCTCCATACTCAGTTAAGTTTTCACTTACTTGAACATCATATCCATATTTAGCAGTTCGCTTACGAAAAAACCCTGTTACTGAGATATCTTTTAAATAATCACTGGAATTAAAGAAATATCTCTCTACGCCAATTGATAAATCAAGGCTTGAAGATGAAGCTGTAGTTGAAGAAGTCACGGCCACAGGATTAAGATTGGTAGCTGTACCTGACAACATGTTAGCAGAAACATTACCCCATAACTCCCATTGTTTTTCTGATTGGCCCACGGGCATATCAACTGTTTTTGCATCCTGAACTGAAACCACAGGTCCTGGTTTAGCTGAAGCAGCTGTATCCACATTATCTTCTTCAAATGAATCTACTTCAGCCGAAGTATCTGATCCAGATGTCGCATTCTTAGCTTCGGTGATTGGCTCATTGATCTGAGTTTGAGATTGAGATTGATCTTGTTCTGAAAAATTATCACTTCCAGAGGGAACAAGTTCTTGATTTAAACTTTTAGATGAATCTTCAGAAATTTTTACAGGAGTACCTATCTTTAAGTTTAAAACTTTTCCATCGGTGATCTCATTAACATCAATAATTCTGTATAATGACCATATTGATCTGGTTGGGGATACTTTTTCTACCACACCTCTAGCTATTACTCCACTCGTTGTAAAAAATTTGGCATGATTACCTACAACCAAACCATCCTCAGCTCCACGATTTATAAGTATAGTTTTCTTACTCGAAGATACTTTTAAAAATCGTAAAGTTAATTTTTCATCAATATCAAGTGCAAAGTTACTAAAGCTTATAAATAAAAAACAGACAAATATTGTAATATTAATAATGGCCTTCATTTACCTAAACTCCTCTAAAAATAAAATCCCATTCCTATTTGAAATTTTACATCATTTGCATATAAAATTCCGTTAATATTCTCTGTTGCAATATCATTAATACTCAACTTCTTTCTTTCAAAAATAATACCAGCATGAAGAGCACTTCCTATATTTACTGAATCCTCATTAAGATCGCCAATATGAAATCTATATTTTGTTAATAACTGCAGCGTGGGAACAGATACCATCTGGTAGGTATAAACTTTTGACAAACCTGATCCACTCATATGGGATTGTCCAGCCTTTAATCCAACGCCTAATTCACAAATAAATGTGTTTAATGATAATGGATTATTTAAAAAATAATAGTTTAACATTCCTCCATAGAGGACTTCTTGACTTGCACCATTGAGTCCACCCAAATCATAATGACTGGCCCCCCACTCAAGCGATAACTGTAGTGACCAATTTTTTAAAGTTTGGCTTGATCGAGCAAGATGAATATCATAGGAAATCCCAAGAGAATACCCCATCGATCGAGCGTTCTGATCTAATGCCGTGGTATGATCCGTTAATGATCCATCATAATGAACCATAACCTCATGACCTTCCCTTTCATTCAATACTCTTTCCCTGCGTTCTCTTTCATTTACAATACCACTAGTGAAAAAATATTGCCTTAAAGTTTTATCATCCATATCATCTGACCAATGAATGCCATCTCGTTTTAATTTATCTACAAATTTTGGATTTATCTGTTCATGGATTTTTTTATCAACTTTTTTTTCACTATAAACTGAGTTTACTGAATACCTACGTTCCTCAAAATTCTTTTCAGCACTTAAAGATTGTTCACGATACATTCCATTTGTTAATCCATATTTAAGATTTTTACTATTATTTAAATAAAGTCTACTCATAGAATCAAGAAGGTATTTATCTTCTTTTTTTAAAATATCAACCAAGCTCACTCTCGCGTTCCCGACAAAATACAAATCAGAAATATTGTCTTTATATTCGTCACTATTTTCTTTATAAGGCACTTTGCTTAATTGTTCATAGGTATTAGATTTAATCGTTTTATCTTCTAACGCTGTCTCTTGAAACAATTCTTCTGTATCTTGATGGCCTTCCTCTTCTTTAATAAATTTTTCTGGAATGCCTTTTTTATTTTGCTCTAAATATTGATCTACTGAATTGTATTCTTGATCAGAATAAACAATTAACTTTTGTGAAGCCTTTATTTTACTTCGTCCACTATGGATATTATTAATACTTAAAATGAGAAGATCAGTTTGAGGTAAAAGAAGATTGGGCATTATAATATTTTTTAAAAACCAAACAGATTTTCCAGGATAGTTTTTAATCAATTCACCTTCAGCGACTAGATAAACTTTTGGATTTTCTAAATTTTCAAATTTACCTCCTAATTGAAGATAAAATTTTGCAATGTCATGGGGCCTATAATTATCCAATTCTCCCCGATCTATAATGAGAGATTTTTCATCTTTACTAATTTCAATTAATTTCACATTATCCAACTGGATCCCAAAGGCCATTGAAAATGGGGTACTTATTAATAAAAAAAGTAAAATATTTAACATAAAGTAAGGATATCATAGGGTGCGCATTGCATATAGTAAGGGAATTCCTTGCTTCTGTGCGTTTTTTTTTCTATAACTAGGGGTAAAATATTCCCTTAAAATAGCAGGTTATTATGAGCAAGAAAAAGATGAAAAAAATTTACAAATATGAATGCACCATTTCTGGTGAGTCATTTAAAACAACTGAGGAAGCCGAAAATCCCAATGAACTTATGACAGTTGCTGCTTTTTACCAAATGCACCCTGAAAAAGACGATCGACCAGCTGAAATAAAGTTAAAAATTAAAAATACTGAAGAAGAAATTGTTCTTTAATATAGTGGAGTAAATCACTATGAAAACTAAAAAAGTTATTATCATTGGATCAGGGCCTGCTGGATATACAGCAGCTTTATATACAGCAAGGGCCGGACTTGCTCCCTTATTGATTGAAGGCCATGAACCTGGTGGTCAATTAACAACAACTACCGATGTTGAGAATTTTCCAGGCTTTACAGATGGAATCATGGGACCCGACCTCATGGACAAAATGAAAAAACAAGTCGCACGTTTTGGGACTGAATTTCTATCTACAAAAGTCACAAAAGTTAATCTTTCTCAAAGACCTTTTCATATTAAATGTGAAAACGGACAAGAATTTTTATCTGAAACATTGATTATATCGACTGGCGCAAGTGCTAAATATTTAGGCCTGCCAAATGAAAAAGAATTAATTGGTAAAGGTGTTTCAGGCTGCGCAACCTGTGATGGATTCTTTTATCGTGGTAAAATAGTACACGTCGTTGGTGGTGGAGATACCGCAATTGAGGAAGCTAGTTTTCTTACTAGATTTGCAGACAAAGTATATCTACTGCATCGACGAGACTCATTTCGCGCTTCTAAGGCCATGCAAGATCGTGCTCTAAATAATCCTAAAATTGAAGTTGTTTGGAATACCGAAGTAAAAGAAATTTTATTCAATGAAATCGGTGTAACGGGCATAAAAGTATTCAATAATAAAACCAATGAAACTTACGACCGAAAAACCGACGGTTTTTTCTTAGGTATAGGCCATGAACCGAATACAAAATTTCTTGAAGGTCAACTTTCTTTAGATGAACATGGCTATATAAAAACTATGGGCGAGCATCCAGATACAAGTATTGAAGGTGTTTTTGCTTGTGGTGACGTACAGGATCCATACTATCGTCAGGCAATCACATCTGCAGGATCTGGATGTCAAGCAGCTATACGCGCAGAAAGATACTTAGAGTCTATAGAATAATTTAAACTACAATATTTATATTATTTTTATTTCTGATCTTGATGTGGATCAAAATCAACAACTTCTACAGATACATTGGCAACTTCTTTAGGCCCCATGATTATAGATGAAGTATTCGCGGAATAATATTTTACGTTATCATACAGAACTGGTCCAATAAGTATTTTTTGAACATCTTGTGGTTCAGTATCTTGATAAGCAATTGTCATCAACTGTTCAATTAGCGGAGAACTACTTCTAAAAGCAACTCCTAAACCAACTAGCTTATTTTGGCATGAATCATGTAATTCAACAGGCACTTTTACTTCTAATAGACCTTTGCCAGTAACTTCTTTAACAACTACATCTTTAATAATTTGATGTCTTTCAAGAGATCCATCTATAAAAACTGTTTTCTTGCAAAAAAAACTATTTTTTTGAGTTTGATAGACAGCTCCTACTGTAACTTTCAAATCGCTTTTAATATTTATATTAAATGTAACAACATCTGCAGAATAGGCAAAAGGTATAGTAAATAATATTGCTAACCCGAAAGTAATAATAAATTTATTCATCTGTCACTCCTGTACTTTGTTGGTCACATAATCTGTGGGATTTCAGTTATTGATTAGTTTCAATGAAGTCAAATTTAGCAGGTCTAGAAAAATTCGCAAGAGGGGCATGTAGCAATTACATGGCTTAAAAAAAAGGCAACTTATGTGAAAAATGCTCGGATGGAACTCTTCACTCATTTAAAATAATTGTAACCATCGAAGAAGAGGTTTATAGAACAACATCATTAATAGGCCATCAGGTCAATAATAAGTTTTTGATGCTTAGACTCTACTTCCATAAAAATAGCAAGATCAAAAGTATCCATTAATGTCAGCTTAAAAAAATCAATTTTTTGCTTCATAAATTTCCATTGTAAATATTTTCTATTCTGAAAAATTAAACTGGTTTTTAGTCGCTCCACATTCTGGACAGAGCCAATCTTCAGATATTTGTTCCCATCGTGTACCAGCAATTATATCAGAGTTTGGAACTCCTAAAACTTCTTCATAAACATAATGACAAACGGAGCAAGTATATTTATGAAATTCAACATGTGGAGTAAGCCCCACACTATTTCCCTCGTTTTCAAAATCCTTTATTGGTGTTTCTTGAGCAATGTCGACATTCATCTTTGCCTCTCTAGCTAGTCATTTATAGTAATGTGAAAGAAAAAAATGTAATTGTATAATTGATTTATTCAATAATTGAGATAGTTATAAAGACTATGTTTTTATCAGCGTTATCACTGAAAAGAATCAATTTGTTTAGCTAATAATGACAATAGATAATGTAAAAGAAAAATTAACTAGGAGGATTTTGTGTCATTTTTCCCTCTTCACTTAACCACAATTGCAGAACAAGTTACAATCGAAACATAACCGACTGGTTCTTATGTTTTAGATCCCACTCATAGTCTTTTGGGGTTTGAAATACCCCATTTGGGAATATCTATGATAGAGGGACATTTTAGAAAATTTGATGGTGTTCTGGTTATTGCTCCTAATATGTCAGAATCTCACGTCGAAGTGAATACCGAAATAAATTCATTGGATACTGGGCAAGCCGATCGTGATAAACATTTAATGACTGCTGACTTTTTTGATGCAGATAAATTTCCTAAGATGAAATTTATTTCAAAAGCTTTTTCAGGAACGGCAAATGGACTAAAAATTCTAGGTAATCTCACGATTAAAGGCACAACTAAAGACGTTGTATTTGAAGCTAAGCTTTCAAAGGAAGTTTTGGATATGTCGAATAAAAAGAGAATTGCAATTACTGGAAAGACTAAAATAAACCGCGATGTATTTGGATTAGGTTGGAATAAAATCATTGAAGGGATTCCACTTGTCGGCAACGAAGTAACAATTTTAATTAGTGTAGAAGCTGTAAAAGCCTAGGAATGGATTCCTTCATTAATAATACTTGCGGAGACATTGATTGCCATGGGACGAATAATTTCAGAACCAGCTCCATGAGCAAATAAAAATTACCGAGTTAGCTAAAGAGAAAATATTGAATATTTTCACTTGATCGGCAATATACACATTTACTACATCTAGAATAAATGCCGTGATAATAAGTAATTTTTAATTATCAAAGAAATAGTTTTAAATTATTTTTTTTCTTTATGAGCAAAGGCTAAACTCCGTTAGCAGCGAATTTCTAAGGAAGGAGTAAGCATGACCACACTAAATCAAGGTGAAAGTACTTCAATTTGGACAACTAAAGAAGATTCTCTTAAATTTCCAATTCTCAATGAAGATATTAATGTAGATGTTTGCATTGTCGGGGGTGGTCTAGCGGGACTAACCACAGCGTATATTTTATCTAAAAAGGGACAAAGGGTTTGCGTCCTCGAAGGATTTGATATAGCTGCAGAACAAACAGGTAGAAGTACTGCTCAATTTACGACAGTACTCGATCAAAGATATTTCACATTGGAAATACTTCATGGCCTAGAAGGTGCACGGCTTGCAGCTGAAAGTCATCACGCGGCCATTAAGGAAGTAGAGGCGATTATTCGCCATGAAAAGATTGAATGTAACTTGGAAAAAATCAATGGATATTTATTCAATTCAAATGAAGTCCATAACTATACTCTTAAAAGCAATCATGAGTTGAGTGATAAATATTTAAAAAAGGAATTAGAAGCAGCTCATCGTGCGGGACTACATGATGTTTATATGACTGATAAAATTCCACTTGAAACATTTGGACCTGGACCGGCACTTTGTTTTCCTAACCAATTACAATTAAATCCGATTAAATATGTAAATGGACTCGCAGAAATTATTTTAAAAAAGGGAGGACATATTTATACCAATTCTCACGTTATTGAAGTGAAGGGGGGCAAGTCCGCTTTTGCACAAGTAGAGAATGGACATTACGTTAGATGTAAATCTATTGTGGTTACAACAAACACTCCTATTAATGATCTTTTAGCAATTCACACCAAACAAGCCTCGTATACAACCTACGTTTTAGGCTTCGAGTTTCCAAAGCAAACTATAGAAAATGCATTATACTGGGATACCCAGGATCCATACCATTATGTTCGGCTCGTACAAAAAGATCTTCAACTATATGACATTTTATTAGTGGGTGGCGAAGATCATAGAACCGGGCAAAATTCGGATCCTGGAAACTGCTATACTCGTTTGGAAAACTGGGCTCGTAAAAAATTTCCCTCAAGTGGACGCCTAATCTATCATTGGTCAGGACAAGTCATTAATTCAGTAGATGGACTCGCTTATATTGGACATAATCCAATGGATAGCGAAAATGTTTTTGTGGCCACAGGGCAATCAGGAAATGGAATGACATATTCAACAATTACGGGAATGCTTCTAAGTGATCTTATTACAGGAAGAAAAAACCATTGGGAAATTTTGTATAAACCATCGCGAATAAATTATCTCAGCACTGGAAATTTTCTAAAAGAAAATATTAATACCATTATTCAATATAAAGATTGGATCGTTGAACAACAAAGTTCCAATTTGGATGAAATCCCCCCTAATGAAGGTATTGTTTATCGCGATGGGATGAGATTAATTGCTGCGTATAAGGACAAATATGGAAACTTAGAATTGCATTCAGCAATCTGTCCACATCTTAGAGGAGTTGTTCATTGGAATACATTGGAAAAGTCTTGGGATTGTCCTTGCCATGGTTCACGTTTTAACTGTAACGGAAAAGTGATGGATGGACCTGCTATATCTGACTTGAAAATGATTAGTTCAATACCTGCTCAACCCTACCCTGAAGATGTTGAACTAAAGTCGCAACATCAAGATGTAGTAAGAACAGATTATACAACTGAACAAAACATTTATTAACATTTCGGGAATCTTCTTTGTATAAACATATTACTACAAGTAATTATCTACGACCTTATAATTAGTG
>JAVHRK010000042.1:0-5181 GCA_036171615.1 Bacteriovoracaceae bacterium | reverse complement strand
ATACTCATTTAGCAGTGTAAATGCGTAAGACTGAAGTTTGGTATGAACAGGAATATAACTCTCAAGTTGTTGAGTTGGAATAGTGTCGTGGTTATCCACAAAAGTGATAGCATAATTGGGATTATTTGCCACAAGTCCACGTGATGGGAGATCTTTTATGCGTGTAATAGGATATGAATTGTTTTGTTTGGCAATTTTTTGAAAATCATAATGAAGGGGAACATCAAGAAGCGACATTGAGCGATTGATTCCGCAATAATTATTAGGCCCAGCACCTTCAGTGTAAATGTGATTATTATTTTGAGGAAGACCTTGTAAGTAGGAATTAAGTCTTTCGGCCCACCCATCCCAAGCCTCACCAAATATAATAAGACCAGTACGCTTTCCCGCTTTCTCCATAAATGACTTCATGGATTCGGCCCAACGTTTAACAAAAGGAATATCCATATGTCTAATAGCATCTACTCTAAAACCATCGAAGCCCACTGTACGAACGAGCCACTGACTCCAACGAATCATTTCATTTTGAACTTCAATATTAGCTAAATTAATATCAAGTCCAAGAATGATATCGCTCCTAAGAAACTTATAAAGGTCTTGGTCTTGAGCCGGCATATGAACAAGATCACCAAAATAATTTACATTACCTAATTTCTGTCCCTGAAATAAATAATAGGCCCCATAATTTTCCATTCCCACAAAATCATCTTTGTTCCAATGAAAATTTGAATAGGTATCCCCTCTTGGAGATACATCTACTTTATTTCTAAAATTAAAATTTACATAAGAAGTTACTGTTCCTCTCGATAGTTCTTCGACAGAAGCATCATTATTAACTTTAAAGGCGTATTCAAAAGGTATTTCAGAAACTTGATCTGTTCCCATCATCTGATTCATTACGACATCGGCCAATACTTTTATTCCATACGAATGAAGTTTATCGACTGCTGCAATCAGCTCCTCTTTAGTTCCATATTTAGTACGAACTCTACCCATTTGATTAAATTCACCTAGATCATAGTGGTCATAAATTGCATATCCAACATTATAGGAATTATCTAAACTAAAGGCCTTTCCGGTGGGTGGTAACCAGACATGTGTAAAGCCATCTTCTGCTATTTCAGCTGCTTTAGTTTTTGCAATAAATTGCCAAAGATTTGATTCGGGATCTGGATTCACATGATCAGGGTCTTTAATATACCAATCAAAGGCCTGAAGTATGACTGGATTTTCATAGGCATTAATTGATTCTAAACGCCCTTTATAGGGAACGGTACTATACGTGTATTCACTGTAAATTAAAAGTAAGATGGGAATGAGAATTCTTATTTTGCTCATAGTATCTATTTATACCATCTTATCAAAAGTAGTGGAAGAAACTTACATGAAAATTACATATGTAAAAGTTACAATTCTGCTTAAATGTTTGTGACATTTTTTGAACTAGTAGTAGCTTTAATAAAGGCAGAAATATTAAAGGGAAAAATTTATGAAAAAGATCCTTTGTTTTTTACTTGTAAATATTATGAGTACGTCTTTATCTTTCGCAATTACTATCCTCGATCAGAAACTTGTTACATTTAATAATATTGATTGCGAAAAAAATAGTACATGTGATCTGGAAAGAATCACTTTTGATCGTGTCCATTATAAAGTTGATTTTTCTCAAGGAGAATATAACTTAGGTACGCGTTTAATTTCTAAATATAAAACAAAAAATCTTTCTTCGCTGAAAGATTATGCCTTTGTTCAATATATTAAGGGCTGTCAGTTTAATTCAAGAATGGTCGAGGATGAAAATGGAGTTCCTCATGAAGAAAGAAATCGTACAATTGATATTAATTCTTTTGGAGAGCTTATTCCCTATCATTTTCCTGAATGGACTGTAGACTCAGTCGATGTTGATCCAGTTTATAATAGTGGCGATACAAAAGAAGAAAGACATAATCCCTATAGATGGAATAAAGTAATTGGTAGCACTGACTATAGTACTGAACTTTTTTATGGTGAAGCAACACCTACAAATAACGAATTATATGTAATAGATAGACCGGGAACTGCTTTCACTCAATACGATACGACGAATATTTCATTGCAATATAAAATTTGTCTATATAAAGCTGACGAAATTCCGTTAGTAGTAACTAAGGATCAAGGATTTTTTCCTAATCCTATTTTTTGTTATGATTGGAATTCTTCTTTTATTTATGACTTTAAAACAATGAAGTTTAATTCGCCAAGTGAGATTGATCCGTATTGTAAATAATGATTTAATTACAGGTGATAGCTATACTTTCGTCACAAATTTACTAGTCATTCTTGGGCCCAAAAGACATAATTAACTTCCTTCATGGCACATCCACAATCTCCGCCATCCCCGTCATCCCATTCTGCTTATAGGGAAACATAATAGAAAAACGAGTTGTATTGTAGAAAACTGCATCCCCTGTACAAAGCATTGTAGATGAAGGCCAGCCAAGAAGTGTTTCAGTAGAAGTTGTTAGATTATATTTATAAATTTTTGCCCCATTACAATAATAGATAACTTTCTGTGAGCTGGCATTCGGAGTGAGAGTCCAACTTACAATCGCACGTGGAAGCGTGACGAGAGTGCCAAGATTGCCACCAATTGGTAAGGTTTTAATGAGCGCAGTACCCACTTTTCCAAAGTACCAAGCGTTTGCGGTTGCATCCCAATGTCCGCGCATGTTTACATCACTCGTCATAGATGGCACATCAACTACATTTATAGCGGTACCGTCAGTGCCATATGCATTATTATTGACATTATTATTTCCTGCAAGATGTGATTGAATAAAAGACGCTGACTTATCATACATCTTCCAATAATTTTTATAGTAAAAACTTCCATTCCACTGATTAGAACCTACTACTAGTTTTGTTCCATCAAAGCCCAAAATTTCTGGAGGATAAGTAAATTTAACACTGGTTCCAGCTAATCCGTCAGCTGCATCCATAGTTGTCGCGCCTCCACCTAGAGTATTTAAAAAGTAGCCCGTACTCCGTTGGTATTTCATAATTTTATTATTCGCATAGTTTGTAAAAAAGATATCATCATTAGAGCTATCATAATATATTTGAAACATATTTCCCCAATAGCCACCGGCTATTGGTTGATTGAGACCTGCAACTCCACTTGTGGCAGTACTCGTCGTTCCGTCACCGGCTAATTTATTTATATTGCTACCAATACTAAATTCTCGAAGAACATTTTCGGTAAAATCTAGAACCGCAATTTTTCCTGAACTTGTAGAAACATCGAACGAATAAATAGTATTAAAGCGGGCTGATGTAGCTAAGCCTCCATCACCAAAAGTTCTCTTCTGTCCAAACAAGGTTAAGACATTGCCATTGCTATCAATTGTTCTAATTTGTCCGTTATCAGCGAAAAAAATTTGACCAGTGCTAGTCACAAAAGCATCTTGTAAATAAACATTACAACTTGTAGCAAGCGTTCCATCAGCGCAATTCGAAGCAGTTGCTGTACCTCCTAAAAGTTTTGTCCATGTGTTGTTGGAAACATTATAACGATATAAACCGCGCACACCTGTATCAGGAACAGCATAAATATGGCCATCCATTGCAGTTACAAGCGGTGCTCCTCCATAACCACCAACAGGAAAAGCTACTTGTCCGACACCTAACGAGGCCCAGGTCGATTGATTTAACTCAGCAGAACGCATCCACAACCCACATGCAACACAAGGTTGCTCTTGAAAATATGCATAAAATTTATTAATTGCAGAAGTTGTCGTATCAAAATCAAGAGCAAAATGAGTTAAGAGTGAACTTGGAACATCAAGAGTGGGGTTTCCGGTCGCTCCGGTCCCACTAGGTGTAATAGAATATACTTTTCCATCAGCCGCACTATAGCGCCAAATTGCAGCTCCACTGGCGACGGTGGTATTTCCAGGCGTTTTAAAAAAATAGATATCACCATTGGGAAGTGCAGTAATGGGACAATATGAGCCTGAAGTTGAACTGCATGAAAGACTAAAGGCAGTTCCTAAAGTTCCTGAGGTAGAGCCTGCACCACCCCCCACAATTGTCGTTACTAGATTAGTAGTTAAGTCCACACGTCTAATTCTGTTGGCATCATAAATCAGTAATCTCCCTTGAAAGTCGAGAGTGATCCTCCCTGCTCCATTAGCCAATGTCGCAGTACCGATTGCTCCATCGGTTGAAAATCCGGTAAGGGGAATAAAACTTTTTAACTTGCCATCACTGGGATCAACCCACAAAATTCCGCGCACTATGTCGTAAATAAAAAATTTCCCATCTGGAGTGACCACAAAAGATTTGACGTTGGTTACCGCGGCACTAACACTTGTAAAAATGATCGCACTGGCCGCACTACTATTTAACCCCGGATCAGTATTCCCTGCTAAAATATTAAAGGCCCCCATATTATTAGGTGAGCCACTAGAAAATGTAGAGAAAGAATTCACATCTGTCGCAGCAACTCGCACTTTAAAATAAGCACTGGTTGGCGAGCCATTAGTCCATGTATAACAACCGGTATAAGTCACACTATCGACTGTACAGCCAGTGTTAGCTGTATTGGCGACATTAGTTGCGATAGTGGTATAAGTGCTTTCGTTAGTTGTATAGGTCAGAGTAATCGGAGTTGCACCAAAGCCACCAGGTGCACTCGCATTCCATTTGATATAGACTGTGCTGCCTGAAGCAATGGTTAAATCGCTTTGCGTTGGTGGAGTAGTCGGAGCATTAACTGAAACAGCAATAACGTTAATAACAACTGGTGGAGGAGCGGCGGTATAGCTGATAGTTGCAACGTCAACACCATTAGTTCCAACACCCGATGCAGTTAAAATAGAAATAACACCTGATTGCGTTTTTACCCATGAGAAAACATGGTAAGGGCCGCTGGTATAGCCCAGAGTATAGTAATAACTTGGAAATGAAATACTAGCAGCAGGAGTGATTCCCGGACTTGGATTATTCACAGGGACCCAACAGGCATCAGTTGAAATCGGGGCGGTCGGTACAGTCGAATTAGTTGAATACTTATAACAAAAATAACTAATGAGTGATCGTGAATCGCTAACAGAAGCAGACATGGCGGTCGATACGAAATTATTAGTAGTAGTAGTTGCACCGCTATTGATACTTATTGTTCCCAGAGTCGGAATGGCCGCA
>JAVHRK010000041.1:0-5198 GCA_036171615.1 Bacteriovoracaceae bacterium | reverse complement strand
CAAGGAGCCACAGGGATAAGTTGTCATTTCTTCCCCAACATTTTAAACCTGCACCCGACGTTACCGCGCAAACGGCCCCATATTGTCCATCGGACACGCTTGCTACTGTTAAATTCCCCGAAGGTTGAACAAAGCTTTCACTCGCAGCTTGTTTGCCATTACCAACATGAATACCAATGCAAGTTATACTTTTATCTTTCATCACTGCACAGAATGAATAATAAGATGGTAAAAAATAATCTACATCACTAACTGCAAAAGGAAGTGTCATAGTACTTGGTGTAGTTTTGTTGACATAAGTGCCATCGCCTAGATTCCCTGCCAAATTTCTTCCCCAGCTATAAAGAATTCCACTTGAATCTAGAGCGTACCCCTCACTATATGTGAGATAAAGATTGGTGATATTTGAAAGACCCGGTAATTGAACAGGCGTTAAAACATTAGTCTGGGAACCATTCCCGATTTGATAATTGGCATTATATCCCCATCCCCAAACAGTTCCGTCGTTTTTTAAAACATGACAGGAATGGATTCCACATTGAATGTCACTAACATTACTTATTGTTGCCTGCACAGGGGTACTTTGTATTCCTGTCGTCGTTGCTCCATTTCCCAGTTGGCCATTAGAATCATCTCCCCAACACCAAACGCTCTCGTTACTTAAAAGAGCACAAGCTGAAAAATGATTAACTGCGATTTTGGTTGCATTGGTAATATTTAAAACTTGAACCGCTGAATAGCTCGCAACAGTAGTCCCGTTTCCAAGATTGCCGTTGGCATTACTTCCCCAGCACCAAACTGTTCCGTCATTTTTTAAAGCACAAGAAAATGATCCTCCGATCTGTACATCGACAATAACTCCACTTAAACCCGAGACAGGTTGGGCAGTGGCCTCTAAGGCAGAGACTGCTCCTGTCCCAAGTTGTCCGCTTGAATTAGTCCCGTAACAATAGGCCATATCATCATTTTTTATATAACAGACCGATTCTGGCCTCGATCTTCCAATCTTCTTCACGTTGGATAAATTAGAAACTGTTTTGGGAGTTTCGCCCCAGCATTGGGTGGTTGAATTATCCAATACGGCACAATAACTACCGTCTGCCCAACCGTATGCTTTAACTAATTTTTTTATTGCAGAAACTGTAGTGTTAGGATTTTTTAACGTGACATTAATATTATTTTTCCCAATACAGCTGGTAATAAATCCGATAAGAACTACTGTCATAATAATTGATTTTTTCATATTCAAAATTTTCTCACATTTATAGTAGATAATTCGTTCATTTAGTTACTTAAGTAAATTAATCGGCTATTTAGTTAAAAAACTTAAGGCAGCATAAAAGGATTCTTGCTTATGATTTTCTGAAATTATGCCCATCGTTCTGGGCATCCAGGCTAGAACACCAGTATTCCTACACTTAGTCCAATTCGATCAATTGATAGCTTGGTTGGTCCGCTTAATTCGTGATGTTTATATAGCGCGTGAAAACTAAATCGCCCTTCGGGGATAACTGAATAATAGATTATATATTTACTCCCTGATAGCGCCGCAGTCCCAGATGTGGTCGAAGCCAAGGATTTTGAAAACGATGTCTTCAGATTCATTTTTAAATTAAATAATGAAAACCCTTTTGAAGCACCAAACGTCGCATATTGAATTTTATTATCTATAGTACGAATAGGTGAACCAGATACAATTTCGCTGGTATTGAAAGTAGTCAGTTTTTCATAATCGTAACCCAAATAAAGACCTAACAAATTTTCTTTAAAGTAATACTGATAATAAAAATTGAAGCCAACTTCACCAGGAATTGAAAATTCTGCTGTTGGACTTGTGCTATTACCACCCACCTCTCCCTTTGAAGATTGGGCCCAGTAAGCACTACTTAACAAAAAATGTTTTTTTTCCTCGTTAGTTAAACTTAATCCTAATCCCAAAGTCACGGGAAAGTTTTGACCAGACTGAACTGTCTGGTCACTGGTTACTTCTTTGTAGCCCCCAAATGAAAATGAATAAAAGGCACTCAATGAAAATTCTGGTTCGAACGCATCATCCTTCCCTAGTGGAGGCGCCGACATTGAACCTGCAACATAGTAATTGTAAGGATAATCTACATAGATAAGTTGTTTTTTTGGGGGGCGCTTCCAATCAGTAATTTCAGGATTCCATTTTTTTATGTCATCCTCATACTCTTTGAAGCGTGCTCCATATTTAACACTGACATTTTTAAAATTACGTTTTGCAATTGATTCGATAGTGTCGCAAACTTGAATTTTATCTGTTTCGATGGCCTCTGCAGCATTGATTGCTAATAAAATAAATAGTGCTGATGCAATAATGTAAAAGTTTATTTTGGCGGCCATGCTTTATTATAAGCATTTGTTAAAAAGCAAGAGAGATGGGAAGTTAATGCCTACTCCCACCCTATAAAACTTTGAATAGTATTATACCAATAACCTGTTCACTAATTATGGGAAAATTCTCTAAAGCCAATGGTTCTAAGTTATTGATTGTTGTTGATCCCTTCGCTAACCGTTACAAAGCTCATGTAAGGCCGGCAGCCTTAATGGCCCACCAGACCTCTTGGACTTCATTATATAGCCCCAAAATAGGCCTCTCACCTATTTTAAGACTTTCTTAGAATAATTAATGATGTCGTTATTTATCGTGGAAAATTCCGGCAACTCAAGATTACTAAAGTGAGCTTCCGCAAGACGCCTCATATTTTTGATGAAAAATTCATCATGAAGGATTTCTTCAAGCCGTACTAGGGAAAAAACTTGTGACCGATTATCGAAACACGCTTTCACTGCTTTCTGAAGTTTTACTTCGTCCATACCAAGTTTAATTAAAGACCTATCATTATCAGGTAAAATGCTTAGCTATAAGAGGGAGCCAGTCGATAATTATTTTTTTTTCGTGGCCTTTGTTTTTATAACTTTCTTTTTTGTTGGCGTAGGTGATTTATGCTCAATGACAGGAGTCGCAACTTTAACAAGCTTATCAAAATCAGATTCAAATAAACGATCTTGAATAATTCGATATTTTTCAAATTCGCTTTCTGCAAATTCCTTTGCAAATTGAGCTGTAACTTTCCCTGTATTCTTTAAAATCTCGCTTCCATCCATCTCTAAAAATTTATCAAGCCGTACTGCCCAATCATTCATGGACATTGGAATTTTTCGGTGGGCTTGCCTTTCTGCAAGATCAAGGTAAGCGTTCACCAATCTACCCAAGTTATCTAATTCTTCTTGATTCAAATAGTTTTTAGCAACTGCTACATCTGATTTTACAATTTTTCCAGAAGGCGCATTTTCCCAAGAAGTTAACCCCATGTATTGCTTTTTGTGATTTGCACGACTAGCAATGACCTCTGCGGCAGTTTGGCCATGAATCGCAAAGTGCATTTTATTTTGTACTTTTTTGAAAAACTCGTTAGTGATTTCAGATTTTGAATTATAGTCCACACTGGTAGCGTAAATATCTGTGACCTTTTGATAAAAGCGTCGTTCACTTAAACGAATCTCGCGAATTTCTTCTAATAAATGTTCAAAATAATCCTCTCCCAAGAAAGCTCCATTCTCTAATCGCTTACGATCAAGAACAAATCCTTTAACAGAAAACTCCTTTAAAACACGAGTGGCCCATTGGCGAAATTCAGTAGCTCTTTTTGAGTTCACTCGATAGCCAACTGAAATAACGGCATCAAGACTATAGAACTGGGTATTATAGTTTTTGCCATCCGAAGCAGTTGTCAGGAATTTCCTGACAACTGAATTTTCATCTAATTCTTTCGTTTCAAAGACATTTATCAAGTGTTCGCTGATGGTTTGCTTAGTAACTTGAAATAACTCAGCAATCATTGCCTGAGATAGCCAAAGATTTTCATTTTCATAGCGTACTTCAATGCCTTTTGAATGTGCCTGTGTGGAGAAAATCAGAAACTCGGCGGTGCTATTACGAATGATTAACTTTTTTTTATCTATCTTCTTTTTCATCGTCCCTCTCTGCGGATACTCTTGGGTGAAGATATCTTGTTCCTGAACCTGAAAGTTACATCTGACAACCAAAAAAAACGGCCATCGTTTGTGACGATGACCGCTTTTTTATAATTTATGCTTCAAGTTCTAATTCAAAACCTCTTTCATTGTTTGTATAGTTTAAATTATGTCCTTGGTAAGTATTACCACTTAATTCAATATTGTTATCTGTTGGGTTTTGTAGTTCCAATTTTGGCAAGAGAGATTCTTCTAATGCCTTCTTTTTTGCTTTTGCCACTGCTTCGGCTTTCATTGCGTTTACTTCTGCGCTGATTGCTCCAGTTGAACACTTTGCAATCCTTGCGGCTTCTCGATATGTCATACCTTGACTGGCCAATAATTTTCTAATTAAATCACTGTCGCGCAATTTGTGGCGACCGATATGTATTCCTTTTGCTTTCGCATTTGACAAACCATTTCGTACTCTTTCAGCAATTAAGTCACGTTCTAGCTGCGCTACTGCACCAAGTATCGCGAAAATTGCGGAACCCAAAGGGGTGTTTGTATCAATATTCTCTGTGGTGGAAACAAAACCAACATTCATTTTTCTAAACTCTTCCAGTGCCCGAAGTAAGTGAGTTACACTTCTGGCGTAACGACTAAAACTATAAACAATAACTTTTTCAATCAATCCATCACGAACATCTTTCATCATCCGATCAAGTGCAGGTCGTGATTGTTTTACACCCGATTGGTTCTCATCCTCATATAGTATATAGTCAGTAATGTTATTTCTGGAACAATAATCTCTCAAGGCTCTGACTTGGGCTTCGAGGCCAGTGGTTTGATTACCAGTTGAGACTCTGCAATATAGGGCTATTTTTTTTGCCATAAGGCTCCTTTTGAATTTTAGAATTTAAAGTGAAATAGGCAACTATTTATTTTCAATTTTTAGACAATAAATAGCATCAGAAAATTTTGATAGTTTTCGCGCACTCGTCTAAACGGTGCTACGCGAGAACCGGGCCATCCACATTTATATTAAAGGGCATTGTGACTTACTATTTGAGTTGAAAAAAACAGGCCTAAAACGGGCCTACTTTACTTAATAACAGGTAAAAATAGAGTAAAGTCGATCACAAAACGTCAGTTAAAAAAATCAATTAAATGCATTGAGAGATAGTGAAGTCTATTAGCAAAAGATAATTTAATAATAA
>JAVHRK010000040.1:22719-60772 GCA_036171615.1 Bacteriovoracaceae bacterium | reverse complement strand
ATCGAGTAGCAATTTCTTTTGGTAAAATATTCAAAAGTAAGGTTTCAGATCTTTTTCTTTCTGATTTGATTTCATCCATCATAAAATGAAAACTTCTACCTAGTTTTGAAATTTCCTTATTCCCACTAATCTCAGTTCTAAAATCAAAATCGCCTTCTGCGACTTTATCCATAACATTTTGCAATTTAACAATTGGTCTAGCTAATATGATTGAAATATAGGAAGAAACAATGATCACAAGTAGAAATAAAAATATGGAACTAAATAGCATATCTTTAAAAAGATTTTCTTTTTTGATTTTGTAATTTTTAGTATTAAAACTAATATATACGACTCCATTATCCATAGAAGTTTGCCATTTTCCTGAATAAAAGATAACCGGCATATTTATATTATTCAGTTTAGTTAAATCATTTTCGTTAATTTTAGTTTCAGGGAATTGGGCAAAAAACATTCCACTTGAATCTTTTATTCCAATCCATTCAAAATCTGGCTGCAATTTAACCCAATCAAATATTTTTTTGATTGCCTCAAAGTTTTCATTCTGGAGACCAATCTCAAGGCCTATTTTCACCGTCTCTAAAATACTGCTATTTTTTTGATCAAACTGATGTTCAAAAGTTTCTCTTTGTGTTTTGGCAAAATATAAATAAAATGTGAGAGTTAATAGAGCGGTAAAAGCTATAAAAATTATCGAAATCTGATAAACTATACTGATCTTATTTTTCACTATTTACTCGATTTTAATAACCCTTACGTCTTTTAAATTAGAAATTGAAGCACTATCTACATAACCGATTGCATAGGGATCAGCTGCGACGGCATTTACAACCTCTTCTTCACTTCGCAATATTTTTGGAGGAGTACCGGTTCCAGACAAACTTAATCTCACCCACGTTTTATAAACACGATTAATGGAAACTCCAATTATATCGTCCGTAAATTTAATTCGCAGAGGAAAGTTTGAATTATAGTCAATAATATGTACCGGTAAATTATCATCCCAACGTAATTTCTCCCCTAAAAAAATATCTTTTAATTGGGCCTGATTAAAAGTTTGAACTTTATTTTTTTTATTAACTACAATCATATGTGCCAAAGCAAATGAATTATAAAACAATAAAAAGCATAATATAAACATCTTCATAAATTATGCCCTCTTAGAAAGTTATCGCCAAATCAGTAGCTATTGTTTGGAAGTTTTTATCTACCTCCGCAATTTCCCGCTCGGATCTAGTATATTCAATTTTCAAAACGACTTGTGGGAGAATGTTTGAATTAATACCCAAAATAATATCTTTATCAAAATTCTTTTTATTTGATAAATCTCGATAAGCTTTTGTATAAAGTACATAAGGAATTAGCTTTTCGTTAATGGTATAACCTAAGCAACCATAAATTGCGAGTGCTTTTTGGCTCGTTTGAGTGGCCGATGCAAAGGCTGAATATAATGCTTCAGTTGAAAAATTAAACCGATCATTTTCGAATTTAAAATGAATAGCATTTGTCCAAAATCTTCTGTCGACCATACCTTCAAAAACTGAAGAGTCTTTTTCTGTATAGACAGAAAAGCCTGTCTCATAAATATTTTCATCTTGTAAATATTTAAAATTAGATTTAAGCGAAATTGCTTTGTCGTGATTTGTGTCTGTTCCTTTTAGAGTCTCTTTTGCTCCATTGGATACTGTCACTTGATTAGTCCAATTATACTTGTCGAAAATTTTCGTGGTATCTTTTACAGAAATCCCTGTTGAATATTTTGAAAAAATACGAGTTGAGCCTGAATCTGACAGTGGAAGAAATGACCTATATGGCAATGGTACTTCAATCGGCAAATATGTAATCGTAAAGTCATGCGTTTCATTATACAACCCAAAAGGAGTTAACATTTTACCAAATGAAAATATTATATCATTTTGAAAACTGTATTCAAAATATCCTCTTGAAACAATAATTGAACCGGTTAAGCGATCTGTTGACAAATCAGGACCATCTTCCAATTCCAAATCAACAACAAACCTAGCATTACCTTGAAGTGTAAAATCATCGATTAAATTAATGCGTGTAAGATGAAACCCTTCAAGCATATTAGGATCGTTACTGGCCTTATAATCTAGTTGAGAATAACCATAAAGCTTATGTGAAAACTCTTGCGCATTGAGGTTATTAAAAATTAAAAATAATAAGCATAAAATATAGGGTACATATTTCATCAAAAACTCCTTAGATTTACATTTTAATATTTGATACGTGTTTTGCTTGTTTATCAAGTATATTTGTATGATTTCTTGACTAGAAAGCTTGAGAATTATATTGTTTCAATATGGCAAAAAAACAACTTCAGTCAGGATTAATTTTAAGTGGAATTGCACCAAATCTTCTATTGAAAGACGTGGCCAACACTGCTCCTTTTTTATTTTCAGGTGAACTTGAGACTACTTCCCCTAACCAAGCTTATCTTGCAAAATTAATTTTTTATAAAAAAAATCTCAATCTCTTAAAAAATATTGATCTCGCTGAATATTTTCATATTTGTATGTCTGCACATTGGGCAACAGCCGGAACTTTTGTTCCTACCGACGTAGATAATCAAATCCGCGAAGGACTCTGGAGACATGGAGAAATTGGTCGTTATATTGAGAAGATGACGAGGATAACTATCGATGCTTGGAGCTGGGATTATACTCAAGTGACAAACAGAAAATCGTTTAATATCGCCACTAACCAAGTATTGAGCACACATGAAGGTACTTGGTTAAGTGTTGCGATTGGGGCCTATTGTGCCCTTATTAAAAATAAACGTACTACCTTAGCAAATGAAGTAGCAGAAGTTATTTTAGCTGAAATAGAAAAAGAACAATGTTTACTACTTCAACTTCAAGAAAATAGAGACCATAAAAACTATCTTAGAACTTGTGCCTTAATGGCCCATAATTTTGGTGATCTTGATAGAGTAATTGATCAATGGCAATTGAGTGAAGATGATCTCTTTAGACAAAGAATTTACAAACTAGGTCACAAACCAAATTCAAACTATTCACCAATCCTTTACTTTTCAGGATTAATTAATACAGAATTTCTTTCTGTTGAAAACCATCGACATATGTCTTTAAGACAACCAAAATGTTTAAGAAAATCGTATCACTTTCTAGTTCCTGCAGGACCTTTTATGGATGACTGGGGTAAGGTACTTGGCAGTTCAACAATATTATCAATGACTGAAAAAGCTGAAATAATTGCGGCATTTTTTGATGGGTATCAACGCCAATCAATGGCCATGGGATATATCAGGGCCTTTAAAGGATTAATCGAAAGTGTCACTGGAGGGATGGAAGCAATAGAGGAATATCTTCCATTTAACTTAGTCTCAGATATTAAAAATTCTCCCTTTTATAAGCTTTCCCAAATCTCACAAGAAGAGTTTGAAAAAAATCTATCAACAAAACTTCAAAATTTTAAAAGTGATCTGATACACTTTAAATTCTAAAAAATTAATTACTCAGGTAATAATTTCTCATTTATCAATATTTCAACTAAAGAAACTCTTATTTCTGTCGATAATTGAAATAGGTTTAATAAGTTATTTCAATTTGAATACAAGGAAAAATTTTTATGAATAGTAAAAAGATAATTTTAATCTATCTTATCTTAGCTATGAGTATCCCTACTTATGCTGAAGTTAACGTAAAATGTAATAAAAATATAAACCTTAGCAATCCTAGTAGTGAAATCACTAGTCTTGACCAAAATATAGAAAAAATAATTAAACCAAAATCAAAGTGGTCCGCTAATCAACTAAGCAAAAAAGAATGTGACAATATTCTAAAACAAATAGAAAAAGCTAAAATCACCTCTGCTATGATACCTGAATTATTATCATCAATAGATGTAATCAAAGCAGAATGTGGCATAGGTCCTGATCCATTAGTAGTTGTAAAAGATGTTATGCCGTTCATAATTCAAAATACAAATCTTTTTTTAGAATGGAACGAAGCTGGCAAACTTAGTATTAAAACTAATAACAAGATTGATGAATATGACTATATTGTAGAATATTCTAAAAAAGACCTAGAAAGTAGCCCACTCGTATTATCTGAAGACCAACAAAAAATGCTAGATTCAAAAGAAGCGGACTTAAAAGAAATTTCGGATAAATCCGCTGATAAAAAAGGTATGGTTGGAAGATGGTGGGGTTCTGTAAAAGACAACATAAAGACTATTGCAAAAGAAGGAACAACTGAAGTTTATTTACCCGTCATTGCTTATCACGACAGAAGCACATACACACCAGATAAAGTTGCACAACTCAATGAAGCAGCGGTAGGGGTAGGTATTGGTAAAAGTTTAAAAAACAAAAAAGGAAATACTGAAATGGTGTATGCGATGGTTCATTTAGACTCTCATGCACAAGTAGAACTTAATGTCGGTTATGGCTGGCTTAAGAATTTTCAAATTTCAGAAAATACAACAGTAGGTATAGGTTACTCAGCTGGCGTAATTTCAAGAAAAGATATTAATAATCATATACCGCTTCCATTTATTTTACCTATGGCATCTGTCGAATATGGAAAAAAATTCTCTGTAAATGGAGTACTAATTCCAAAATTAAATGGTGGTATAAATCATGGGAATGTAGTTTTTTTATTTGGAAAGTATGAATTTGATAAATAAACAATTATTAAAAATTACTCCCCTCCATTAATCATATCAGAAATTAAACCTTTATCTTCTCCTTGTTCTGCTTTTATCACACCTAAAACATGTGAAATAATAAAGACAACGAAGAACCATAAAAGAGTTTCATGGACTGCTTAAATATTATGACTTAGTCCATTACTCAATTTAAGTGAATCTTCCCAATACATTATTCCGCCAGTTATCCCCATGACTAAAAGTAATAAATAAAATAAGGAATGAACTTTTTTAATAATTTTATATATTAACGGTTTATCTGAAGATTCTATTACATTATTACGACTGTTAAAAAATAATAGAAATCTAAATAATAATAATCCTATTGCTACAAAACCAATAATAGGATGCCAATGCCACATTTGATTTCTAATTGCCTTGGCCAAGCTTATGGCCTGAGAATCACTGAGGACAAATCCTAAATCTACCCCCTGATTTAAAATTAAACTTTTATTCATTTGAACACTTAAAAACGTTTTTCTTAAAACAACAGTTAGTAATAGCAAGAAAATAACACCAGAATTTGTCCAATGCCACACACGAAGGGCCAATGATTGTTTTTTTCTAAACATAATATCCTCTCGAAAATTTACAATAGTTTATTTAGTGAATTTGCAAATTGTTGAACATCTTTCGGTCCAAAAGTAGCTGGTCCGCCTGTAATAGTTCCACCATCTCTTAATTCTTTCATAAAATCCCTCATAGACAAAATCTCACCGATATTTTCTTCGTTATAAATTTCACCTCTAGGATTAATCGCTATCGCCTCTTTTGCAACAACTTTAGCAGCCAGCGGAATATCAGCAGTAATTACCAAGTTTCTGGAGGCCACATTATCAATAATATATTGATCAGCTACATCAGTACCTTTGTCTACAATAATCAATCTAATAAGATCATGGTGGGGAATCGTCTGATAGGCATTGGCAACCAGGACAAGGGGCAAATTGAGTCTAAGACATGCCTTAAAAACTATTTCTTTAATAGCTTTAGGACAGGCATCAGCATCTATCCATATCTTATTTGGTTTTAATTTGGTCAATTTTATATCTCAATAATAAGTGACTAAACATTAGACACTTTATTATGGTAAAGAAAATTTTACATGTTAGCAACATCATCATCGAAGTTTAAGTTAATGTTAATCATTGCTAATACTAATAATTAATTCGAGGTTTTTATGATGGAAGTTGGAATGATTATATCTCTTACAGTTATGGGAATTTATTTTTTCAAATCAACTGATCTTCCAAAAGAATTAACAGACAGAAGCACTCAGATGAGAAATGAAACTGTAAGCATTCAACCACAAAAGAAAGTATTGATGTCTTACCCTAAGGCAGAACTAAAACAAGAAAATATAATTGATAATTCAATTGAAATTAATTTACTTAATAAAGAGATCGATAGGTTGACGATGGAAATCACTAGTCTTGAACAAGAAATAGTTGCCAACAATGACAAGAATAATGATATTCAATTAAAAATTGATTCTCAACTAGTTAGTTTGCAATTACTTCATAAGCGAATTACAAATCTTTCATAAGACTAAGATGACTTCTATGATTAGTGTTATCATTACGACCTATAATCGAAGCCAATTTATTTTAAGGGCGATTCATTCAGTTCTCAATCAAACGATTGAGAATTATGAAATAATTGTAATTGACGATGGATCAACTGATGATACATCTGAAGTTCTTGCCTCATTAATTCAAACTAAAAAAATTAAATATTTTTATCAGCAGAACAAAGGTGTTTCTGCTGCAAGAAATGCAGGTGTTCAATTTTCGCGAGGTGAATATCTATCATTCCTGGATTCAGATGATGAATGGAATCCATACAAACTTAAATCACAACTAGACTTTTTACTAACGAATAAACAATTTAGAATCGTATACACTGATGAAATTTGGATGAGAAATAATATTCGTGTAAATCAAAAAATTATTCATAAAAAATCTGGTGGGAATATCTTTCGAGCATGTATTCAACAATGCTTAATTGCACCTTCATCCGTTTTGATAGAAAAAAAACTTTTTGAAGAAATGCTAGGTTTTGACGAAAGTTATATAGTTTGTGAAGATTATGACCTTTGGTTAAAAATTTCATCGCTTTATCATATTGGATATATTAATGAACCCTTGATTGTTAAATATGGAGGACACTATGACCAACTTTCAAGAAAATATTTTGCTATGGACTTATGGCGAATAAAATCAATGGCAAATATATTAAATACGAGAACACTTAACAAAGAAGATAAGGAATACGTTCTTGCACATCTAAAATCTCGCGCATCTATTTTACAGTTAGGAAATTTAAAACATAATAATATTAAAGATTATGCAATAATTGACCAAATACTTACAAAAATAGAATAAATACTTTCTCTAATCCTTTTGTTTTGCCATATAGAACGGCCTTAAAACATACAGTATTATGATGTAATGAAAGCTAAGTTTAAGTTTAAATTTATTTTTATTTTTTTAACTGCTTTTAATGGATACGCAGAGTCGCCATCTGGACCCATAATAGTATTTTCATCACTGTCAGTATGATTGTAATAATTTCAGTCAGTAAGAGTAGTGCCTAAAGATTGAATAGTATGTAAAATGTTCCTTTAACTAACCTTGCAATCTTATAGAGTGATAATATAGGGAATATATTTTAAGGAGACAATTATGAAGAGATCAACAATCTTAACCGTTATAACAACTTTAATGACATTCTTTTCATTAAGCTCTAATGCTCAACTACCTCAAGATGGTCATTACGATATCTGGCCGACAATACCATTTATGAGAGGAGCTGATCTCTGTAAATACAAAGATGCATACAGTGAAACTCGTAGTGAATATATGAAAAAGATGGTCGGATTAGCTAAAGACCTATTGAGTGAAAAAAAAGTCAATGCTCAAGATGCACTACAAATGTTAACTACATTTAATTATATGTACGATAAAAACCAAGAAATGGCGATGAAAAGTGGTTCAATGGATGCCACCTTAGAATCTAATTTAAAGTCATCCCTTGATCAACTTTATAGAGAAGTTACCCCAAGGGTAAAAAAGATCAGTTTTACAAACGTAAATGATATTATCGAAGTTATAAAAATAGTAAGCTCGGGAGGACGTGATGCTCACTTGACGAATAAGATGCTTTCTAAATTAGATTACGTGGCTTACGGAACTTATTCATTCGCCCCAAACTGTCGTGGAGATATCCAAGTTAATATCCACATGATTGGAAAAAATGGAATTCTAGAATCGTTTATGGCGATAGATACTCCCGATAAGGTTATGATGAATATTGCAAATCAAATTTTTATAAAATTTCAAAAAACAGAATTCCCATCTCAAGTAAGAATCGGAAAAAAAGTATTAACTTTAGTCGGCGGCTTAAATGGTGGAATAGATATGGCAAATTCACCAGAACTTGCCGAATCATTTTGTGAATCGCAATATGCAAGACTTCCAACTAAAATGGAACTAGAAATTATTAATGGATACGGAAGTTGGTCTGGAGGAGTTAGTTTTAATAATGAAACTTATGTTTTACCTGATGGTCAAATTTATGTATCAAGATTTAAATCGTACCCAGTAAGACATTTGGATGAGGTAAATGAAAAAGAATATAGTTACTACTGTGTTCAAGACTATTTGACTAAAAAATAGCCACAACTACAAACAATTTTTATCATAATCTTGTTTATAATTATTTTGTATATAACGCCTTAAGTTTGCTAGAGGTATAAATAGATCTGTATCTGATTCTGCAAATAATTTGGTTGCCATCCCTACTTTAGCAGCAGTTTCTATTTCCTGGATACTTTCACCAAAATAAACAGAAGGACACCTCTTGGCCTTATCTAAGGCCTTTAAAAAGAGGATTGGAGATGGTTTCAATTCGCTATTATTAAGAGGTAAAATAACATCATCAAATGAAGACCAATCAAAAGGTCTTTCCTCTAACCAATTATTTTGAACATATGATTTTAAAGATTGCAATTTTTCATCATAATCCAATCCGAAACTTTCAGGAATGTTTGAAATTAAGCCAATTTTAAATCCTGCTCGTTTTAATTCACTAAAATACTCTGGAACACCGGATATATATTTAAACTTAGTCAATTCTCTTGAGTTAATTACAGTATTTCCAAGATCAAAAAATACCCAAGGGCCTAAATCATTTGCCTTTAAATTATATGAAAATAAAATACCTAAAAGAAAAAATTTAAAAAATTGCTTCATTCATCCTCCTGACGAGTTATTCAATTAATCCAGATATAAATTATACTAAAATTATAAATTTATGTAAATTTTAGAGATTCTAGGAATAAAAGGTTATATGGAATAGCAAATTATTCAAGTTTTACAATAGGCAAATTAAGTACTTTTGCAACTTATGATCATAATAGATATATTAAATTATGACTAAAATAATATTGTTAATCATTATGTCCTTAACATCATGTTCATTAAAATCCCCTTTTAATTTTACGATGGATTATCGTCAAGATCCGATAGCTGTTGATTGTGAGAAGGCCACTGATGTATCTTTGACATTTTCCAAGACTGGTATGCCTACTAAAAAAGTAGATTCTAATGGTGTAGATTTTAAAATCATTAAAGATATAGGGGGGAAACCTAGAAGTATTTGCATTTTTCAAGATATAACACTATTAGAATTTTGTCAGTACAAAGGAAAAGATGAAGTTGCACCCTACTGGGTTGAAGGATATCAGAAAATAGATTCAGTAAAATGTAGCGAGATTTTAAAAGAGTAAAATAAAAAAAGGCCAACTATCTTTTAAGCTGACCTTTCTGGATTAAAAACTAGTAACGATTTGATCTTGGTTTTGGGGACATTTCTTTAGCCTCAGAAACATTCATTTGACGACCTTCGAATTCAACACCATTAAGTCCAGAAATAGCTAAAGCTGCTTCAGTACTTGATGACATTTCTACAAAGGCAAATCCTTTACTACGATTAGTATCACGATCGATAATTACTTTTGATGTAGAAACAGTACCAAACTCAGCAAATTTATCTGCTAAAGTGGCATCAGTAACTGAATATCCTAGGTTACCTACGTAAATTTTTTGACTCATGAAAACTCCAAATATAAACATTCACACCGTTGTGAAGTTTTAAAATATAAATAAATTTTTTGAATTGATATAAGATGGTTTTGAAGGATCGAATAAAAACAAAAATTAGCTGTGTTGGAAGTGACTATACAATACAATTTTCTGAAATAGATATATTATTTAAATTATCTTGCTGAATATGGATTAAATCAATGAGTTAAGTATCCTCTTTAACTAAATCTGCAACATTAATTTTTCTTGCTTCTAATACAATATTCTTGAGAGCATATTCTGGTATCGCACCAGATTCTGAATAAATAATCGTTCCTTCTTTTAAAATAATAAGTGTTGGGATTGATCGAATTTCAAAATCTTCTGATAGCAGACGTTCAACCTCAGTATCAACCTTTCCAAAAAAAAGATCTGGGTTTGCCTGTGCCAATTTTTCATAGGTGGGTGCAAAACTTTTACATGGACCACACCATCCGGCCCAGAAATCTAGAAAAATAATATTATTATGATCTAAAATTTCTTGAATATTTTGCTCAGTCACTATTTTAACACTCATAACGACTCCCTTGATTTATGTATTTTACTTGTTATACAGTATCTCATCAATTCAGATAAATTAAATAATAAAAGGAAAAAAATTATGATTACACTTTATGGAAGTCCTAGATCAAGTGCTGGTAGATGTTATTGGACCCTAGAAGAAGCTGGAGTCCCGTATACATTGAAAGAAGTTGATATGAAAAACAAGGAGCACAAATCAGCCGAATTTTTAAAAATAAATCCAATGGGTAAAGTCCCAGCAATGATTGATGGTGATACTACCCTATTCGAATCAATGGCCATCAATTTTTATATTGCAGATACTTATAAAAAAGAACTTCTCGGAGAAAATAATACTGATCGTGGTCTAGTCCATCAATGGAGCTTTTGGGCCATGTCTGAATTACAAGGACCAATCATTGAAGTTTTTATTCAAAAAGTTTTTGTACCAGAAGACAAAAGAGATAATAATATAATCGAAAATAATTTCAAAAAACTGCCAAACTTATTAAGTGTTTTAAATAATTCCTTAATTGACAAAAAATATCTTGTAGGAAATCAATTTACTCTTGCAGATTTAAATACAGCAACTGTGGCCAGTATTTGCCCCATGATTGGAGTTGATTTAGAATTATACCCAAATGTAAAAACATGGTTAGCAGCGATGAGTGATAGACCTGCATTTCAAAAATATCAATCAATGAGACAGTAAAAATTATCTAAACTTAACCACAGAGTTAATCAATTAACCCTGTGGTTATCTAAATCTTATAATAATCAATACTTCTACAATTAATTACCTTTATTCTATGTAAAATATTCAACCACAGTGGCTAGAAAAATAGAATTCTGGTAAACATTTTTAGGTTTTTAAATAATTTTTAAAAATGGGGATGCCATGAAAGCACTATTTCTTATTTGTCTAATAGTTATGCTAAACACAGCATTTGCAATTGGAAACGACTTCCCAATTGGACCTAACCCTCATTTAACCCCTGGCGCTTTATGTACAAAACCCGATGCTTATAGATACCCAGAGAAAATTGCTTATTGTAATAGAGACGTTACTTATGAAACAAAAGATCTATTGATAAAGCAATATGACGAACAATTAGGATATAAAATAGAGTCTCTTGAACGGGGAGATTTTAAAATAGATCACTTTATTCCGTTATGTGCAGGTGGTGCAAATGAGATGACAAATCTATGGCCTCAACACAAAAGTGTTTATGAAATTACTGATCCAATTGAACCTCTAGTCTGTAAAAAGATGTCTATAGGAAAATTAAAACAAGCAGATGCTATTAGATTAATTGTAAGAGCAAAAATGAATCTAAGTCAGGCCAGAGATGTCATTCGAATTTTAAATTCCCTCTAATCTTTGCTTTTTTTTATAATTTAATGCGTGCTGAGCCAGTCTGGAATTAAGACAATTAGCGCCTGCAATAAATCTTCGAGCGTTTTTTCTACAATTGGTTTTCTATCATCATTATTATTTTGTGCCTCAACCAATACAAATAAATAATTGAAAAGTTTCTTATGATGAGTGTCGATATTCTGATTACCGACTACAAACTCTTTTGACCATAATAAAACTTCCATTTTTACATAGTAAAAAAAAGAAAAAGTAGGATGCAATTTATCCCCTCTTTTCTGAGTCTATTTGTTTAAACTTTTGATAGACAATAAAATTGTCAGAACTTATACTTATTTAAATAAAAATCATATCTAAATTAATGATGTAACTTTGATAAATTTGAGAATAGGTAAAGCATGAATAAATTTGGAATCATTATTGCGATAGAAGACTATTCCGATAAAGTTTTTCCACAGCTTAGTAAAATTGATTTTGCCATAAATGACGCTAGTTCTATGAAAAAAATTTTCACAGAACAACTTTACATCGAAGAATCTAATATTATTTTCCTTGCTAATGAAGATGCATCAAAAGCGAATATACAAAATAATTTAGATTTACTATTTCAAAAATTCACACCAAATGACGAGTGTTACTTTTATTATATCGGACATGGATTTAACACTAAAACAAAAAACAGAATAACTTGCTGGGATACTGACAATTTAATCCTAGATGAATCAACGCTCTCAATTGAAGATATTTTAATTGCTCCGTTAAGAAAATCTGAATGCAAAAAAAGTTTTATTTTTATTGATTCATCTGCAGAGGAAATAAAATCTAAAAACAAACTAAAAGAAGCTGCTTCGAACTTGATTGAAACTGAATACTCAGAGTTAGTAAGAAAATTTCCAGGAAATTCCTTTTTTCTCTCTTGCTATCCAGGGGAAAAAACCTTCAGCTCAGCACAGGTAAAACATGGTATTTGGACGTATCATCTTTTAAATGCTTTGAATGGTAAAGATGAAAGTGCCATTGATAAAAACGGTTTTATAACAAATATTTCTCTTAGTCATTTTTTATCAATGAAGATCCCTCAATATATTACTAAAACAATGTTCATAAATGACCGACAAAGCCCATTTTCTGTTACTAGCTTAACAGAAACCATTCCATTGTTAAAATTTGAAGATGAAAATCATGATTTAAAAAAAACAGTAGAAATTCAGTTTCAAAAATACGTACTCTCAAAAGAACAACATATCCCTTATAAAAACTTTTCCGCATTTATTAAAAACAAACATAAAATTCCGAAAGATCATAATAGTTTTTCATCTAAATTAGCATCAGAATTAGCGCAGGAAGAATATTTTAAACCAGAGATAGAAAAACTTTTTGACAATGCGAGAAAAACATTACGACTAAAAAATAGTAATACAGTAAAGGATCCTGAAGGTGGAGCACTTCACACAGAATTTTTTAGATATAATATGTCTTCATTTCAGTCAGAGACTGATTGCACTCAAGTGACAATTATGGGTGAATTAGAATTACGTGTTCCACTTGCTAGTTTCCCCATGCCAATTGATGACCTGTTTACGGATGGCTTTGATACAATAACATTTCCTATCAAAGGTGCATTAGATATAGATTCAATTGAGGATGCGCTTTACGATTTAGAAGATGAAAACAATGGAACTTTCGAACATAAGAATGAGACCTTTTCTTTTTACCCACAAAATATAAAAGGTATTGCAAAAGTTAATATCTCTAAAAATACCTTAAAAATAATTTTTACTTCTAGTCAAACACCTATTACTGAGATTTTAGATTATTCACAGCAAACGTTAATTATTATGGCAGCAGCTTTAAAGAATTTACTTTCTTCATAAGTTTTTTTAAACAGGGCCATATTTCAAGGCCCTGTCATTGATTTAATATTTTATTGAAGAACACCAACAGAGACATCTAAACTTGCACGGGATCCGATAAGATTTCGGCTAAGAGCTCGAATAGTTATTGATCTAACTCTCTCCCCAATATGACCAGTTAGAGTGTAGATAATATTTCGATTACGACTTAGAGCTCCCGTTACACCATCCATAAAAACTTCTCTACCATCATCTAATAAAAGACGTGCTTCGGTTATTTCTACATCATTATTCAAGGCCATAAATTGAATTGTTTTTACATTAGGAACATTTACACGAAGTGTATTTGTTGTTTCAATAAATTTCTGAACTTGAAATGCATCTACTCGTTGATAGATAATTCTTTCAACCGGAGGTCGCCTATCCCACGGACCTCTACTTCCTTCCCTATGATCTCTATTACCTTCATCTGCAAAGAGATTAAGTGACATTAAAGTAAATAATGAAATTGAAATTAAAAGTTTAAACATACTGGCTCCTTTTGTTTTGATTTAACATAAAGTAACCGAGCAATTAAGATGCCAATTCAGATAATATAAAAACAGTAACAAGCTGAAGTGTGTTAGCAATTATAGTGATAATATGACACTAAAAAATGTTCAAAACATCTCCGTGCAAAGAGTTAATCTATCAATACAAAAATATCAGCAACTGCCGGATCTGCTATTGATTATGCTTTTGCAGCACAAAGTAAAGACATCCTATTCACTGTTACAGAAAATAAAACTTGTAATGATGGAATGAGTGATGAGACTTATAATTATTCGTCTATATTGATTGGATACCGGCCAAGATGATTTAAAAGAAAATTTATTATATATACAAACATATTGCTTTATTATACATTTGTATATATAATAAATTATGGACGCAAAAGACTGCATACTTAATTCAGCGATAGAACTTTTTTCAAAAAAAGGATTTGAAGGAGTTTCTATAAGAGAAATTGCCAATTTAGCAAAGGTTCATTTTGCTAGTATCAGATACCACTTCGGGGACAAAGAAGAGTTATATAAAGCATGTATCTCAAAGCATGGAGAAAGTCGTCTCGTTTCTGCTCGACGTTTTTTAGAGACAGAACCAAAAAGTAAAGAAGATATGAGACTTCGATTAGGTTATGCTATAGAAGATATTTTTCGAATTCATAATGAAAATCCTTTTTTAACAATGTTAATCTTACACGAAGTAGAAGTATCCACTTCTAGATCAGATGTTATCCTAAAGAAAACAATGTTTGCAATGACAGAAACATTTACTCATTTTTTTAAACAGTGCCAAGAAAAAAAATATTTATTAAATGATATACCTCCGCTTTTTTTAACCCAATCACTAATGGGAATTGTACATCACTTTATTAGAACCGAACCAATAAGAGAAAGAATCCTTTCACATAAACCCTTAAAGCAAAAAGAAAACGTTGAACTTATGACCGATAATATTATCAAACTATTTTTAGGTAAAAAATAATTAATGGAGTTTGTATGAAATATGTAATTGTACTTTTATTTTTAGGTCTTTTTATCAACTATACTAAAGCTGAACCCCATGGTCATCATCATGAGAATAGCTCACTAATGTTAAACAATGGAAAGAAGTGGTCTGCTGATTTAAAAATGAAACAAAACATGACATTGATTAAAAATGGGTTTAATCAAATCCAAGAATTAGTTGTAACAAAAAATGTAAAAGATAGTGATTATTTCAAATTAAGTAATATTATTTCTCATTCAGCTCAAAAGATTGTGCAAAACTGCAAAATGGAAGAAAAGGCCGACCAAACATTTCATGTTATATTAGGAGAACTTCTTTCTATATCCGAAGATCTTAAAAAGCCAACTCATACAAAAGATTCTATAGAACAACTAAATCATGTTTTAACAACTTATTCTGAATACTTTGATCAATAATTATTCAAAGGGATATAGCAAATGAAATACTTTTTTTTTATATTTAATATTATTTATTCCATTTTATTTGTCTCAAGTGCAAATTGCAGCGAAAATCAATTATCACTAAGAGAATTTCAAAAGCAAGCAATTGCCTCTTCAAATAATATAAAAGCTATTAATGCTGAATTACTTTCAGTTAAAAATAAGGCCGATAGTCAAGATTCACTACAACTTCCACGAATTACACTCGATGCTAGTTATAAATATATTTCAGAAGTTCCAAAATTAAAACTTCCTGGAGGAGTAATTAGTACATTTGGTGATAATCAAAATTATTCAATTGGCCCAATGATAAATTGGACATTATTTGACTTTGGGTCTTTGAAAAATTCAATTAATGGATTTAAAGAACAAGTAAAATCTAAAGAAGCTGAACAAAAATTAATAAATAGGCAAATTATTTTAAATGCACGTTTGGCATATTTTAAAGTTCAATTACGATTAGAACAGCAAAGACTTATAAATGATTCATATAAGCTTGTAGAGTCGCAATTTAAGGATATCAAAATGAGAGTTTCTGTAGGAGCTTCATCTAGAATAGATTTATTATCTGCACATAAGGATTTACTAAATTTAAAACTACAATCACGCCAAATTCAATCAGATATTGAATCTGACTTTAGAGATCTAAGTGCACTAGTTGAAAAAGATAATGCAGAAAGCATTACCACGGTAACTCAAGTCGATACAATAGCTTCCTCAATCAATGAATTAAATAAATTTGGAACGGATATCACTGATGAACAAGCTTTAACACAAAGCCATGTCATACAGATATATACAGCTAATGCTGAATCCTTCTATCTAGCCTCAAAAAGCTTTAAGGCCAATTTACTTCCGAAAATTTCCTTATATGCTAAAACTTCTCTTGATTATCCAAATGGTCCAGTATTAGAAAATTTCAATCAAAATATAATAGGTGTAAATTTTAGTATGCCTATTTTTGAGGGAAATAGATCTAAAAACGATGCCGCTGAAAAAAATAATATGGCCGTAATGAGTGAACATCGAAAGAACCAAGCTCAAAGAGAATTAATTAGAGACTTAAGAAAATCACAAAATCAGCTAAGCGGCCTACGTGAAAAAATTGAAATTTACAAAAATCTAGTAAATGAAAGCGAAGAAAGATCAAAACTCATTTATGGTTCATACAAAGTTGGAAGATCTAGTTTTCTAGAAGTTCAAAGCGCAAATTTACAGGCATTAGAAGCTAAAGTTTTATCAACAACAAATGATATACAAATATTAAACCAACTAGCATATCTTGCAAGTATTTCTGGAGATCAATAATCATGAATACAAAGAAATCATTTAATAAAAAATTTCTTATCCTCATTCCTCTCATTATTATCGCTAATGTCATCTATTTTAATTTTATTAAAAAACATGACTTCTTGTATGCCGGAACAATTGAAGCGACAAAGATTGATATATCCTCAAGGATATCATCTGTAATATCGGTTTTTAATGCTAAGGAAGGGTACAAAGTAAAACAAGGCGATAACCTAGTACAAATGGCCTGTGAAGATATTAAACAAAATTTTTCACTTGCTAAAAGTGATTTGGATCGTGGACTTAGACTTTATAAAATAGGATCACTCTCTCAAGAAAACTTTGATCATTTATCGAGTAAAAAAGATGATGCTTCTTTAAAACTAGATTGGTGTACTATAAAAGCGATTAAAGATAGTACTGTTTTAAATACTTATCGAGAAGAAGGTGAATATGTAACACCGGGAACAAAACTGTTAACCTTGGTTAATTTATCAGAAGTCTGGACGATAATATATGTTCCACAAACGTTACTTGCAAAAATCTCAAGAGGCATGAAAGTTACAGGGTTTCTTCCGGAATTTAAAATGCAACCTTTTGAAGGAAGAATCACTTATATTAGCGACGCAGCTGAATTTACTCCTAAGAATGTTCAAACAAGAGAGGAACGCACAAGATTAGTTTTTGGAGTTAAAGTAACATTTTTAAACCCAGATGAAATATTAAAGCCAGGAATGTCTCTAGAAGTTAAGCTGGAGTAAAGAATGCAAGAGAACCGTATCGGAATTGAAGTATTAAATATCATGAAAAAACTTGGCCCTAATCAGGCATTAAATGGTATTTCAACTCATTTTGAAGAAGGACTTCTCCATGGACTTATTGGTCCAGAAGGTGCAGGTAAAACGACGCTCCTTCGAACACTTTTGAATTTATTAACTCCAGATCAAGGCACAATCAATTTTACAAATAATGGAAAAAGAATTGAATATAAAAATATTAAATCTCGCATAGCATACATGCCACAACAACAAAGCTTATATGCTGATCTTTCTATTTCCGAACATCTAGATTTTTTTCGTGACCTCTATCAAATTCCTAATGATATATATTTTAAACGTCGTGAAGAACTTTTACATATTACTCGATTAGATAAATTCATAGATCGTCCTGCGGGAAAATTATCAGGAGGAATGTATAAAAAGTTAGGTTTAATGTGTGCACTTTTACAATCTCCTTCTGCCATTTTATTAGATGAACCCACAAATGGAGTTGATCCAATTAGTAGACGTGAATTTTGGGATCTGCTCTATCGCTTATCCAAAGAAAATATACTCATTATTTTTGCAACCGCCTATATGGATGAGGCCGAAAGATGCGATCGCGTGCATATTTTATCATCTGGTTCCTTAATAGCCGAGGGAACTCCCCGAGGTGTTCTAGAAAGAGAAAATGTCGCAAACTATGATGCTCTCTTTTTACAAAAAGCAGCAGAAGGAATTCTATGACAGCGTCAGAACCAACTTCTGTAAGTGTAAATAATCTGACGGTAAAATTTGGAGATTTTACTGCCGTTAAAAATATTTCGTTCACTGTTCAAAAAGGTGAAATATTTGGTTTTCTAGGTGCAAACGGAGCTGGTAAAACAACTACCATTAGAGTTCTTTGTGGGTTACTTACCCCAACTTCTGGCCACGTACAGATTACTGATATTAGTTCTGAACAGGGTATTGAGGCGATGAAATCAAAAGTTGGTTACATGTCTCAAAAATTTACTCTCTATAATGATTTAACTATAGAAGAAAACTTTGCTTTTACCGCTAGCCTCAGAAAAATATCTAAAGCCAAATTAAAACAAAGAACAAAAGAGCTCCTTGAATTTATAAATTTTAAAAAGCCTATAAATACTTTAGTTAAAGATCTTCCTGGCGGAATTAAACAACAGGTTTCATTGGCCGCTTCAATTTTACATGATCCTGAAATATTATTTTTAGATGAACCGACAGCAGGAGTAACACCTGTTGCAAGAGCACTCTTTTGGGCACTTATTAGAAAACTTTCTAGTAATGGAAAAACTGTTTTTGTTACAACTCATTATATGGATGAAGCCGAGCAATGTGGAAGAATAGCTCTAATGAGGACTGGTGAAATAATTGCTCTTGATACACTTCAAAATTTAAAAGATAACACATTTCCTGATCCGCTATATGAACTCAATCCAAAAAATTCTATGCCAGATGATTTACTTCAAAACTTACGGAATAATCCATCAATTGCATCGGTTGAAAGTTATGGGATGAAGTATCACTTAATTGTTCGTGATCCAGATAAATGGGATAACGTACGTAATGAAATTTCAAATTATTTTGATATTCGACAAATCCCACCTTCTTTGGAAGATGTCTTTATTAGACTTGTTGAGGGGGACTCTCGATGAATTTTGAATTTAGCTTAAGAAGGACACTTTCAATTGCAAAAAAAGAAAGATTTCATATTCTAAGAGATCCATTTACATTAACAATGGCAACAGTCTTACCTGTACTTTTAGTTCTGATATTTGGGTTAGCAATAGAATTCAATGTAAAAGATATAGGTCTTACTGTATACGATTCTGATAGAACTCTCTCATCTCGAAAATTAACTGAAGTTTTTATCAGTTCTCAGTATTTTAAAATAAAATCAACAAATGGGTCAATCATTGATGCTATTTCTGATCTTGACTCTGAACAATCAAAAGCAAGTCTTATTATCAAACCCGATTTTGAACATAATCTACAATCAACAGGAAATGCTAATACACAATTCTTATTAGATGGAGCTGATAATTCTACTGCTGGAGTCATCATGGGGTATTTAAGTGGAATACAACAGGCAGCAAGCTTTAAATTAAAAGGTCAAAAAGTTAAACCGGCCATAGAATTAAAAACTCGATACCTTTATAATCCAGAGCTAAGTAGTCCTTGGTTTATTGTTCCAGGATTAGCAGTAGTTATCATTGCAATACTTTCAATTTTATTAACGGCCTTAACAGTCGCTAGAGAATGGGAAAATGGTTCGATGGAACTACTTCTTTCAACCCCTGTCCAACCGATAGAAATAATTGTTGGAAAACTAATCCCTTATACTATTATCGGTCTTGCTGGAGTAATGCTTGTTGTATTAGTTGCTATTTTTGGCTTTGGTTTGCCATTTGCGGGAAATATATTTCTATTTGGAATTGGAAGTTTAATTTTCTTAATAGCATGCTTGGCTCAGGGGATGTTGATATCTGTTTTAATTCGAACACAACAACTTTCAATGCAAATTGCGATGGTAACCGGATTACTTCCCTCTTTATTATTATCTGGATTTATATTTCCAAGTGAGAGCATGCCTTTATTTTTTCAAAGATTCACTTCAATATTACCTTCGAAATGGTTTATGATTATTAGTCGTGGAATATTTTTAAAGGGAGCCACATTGGCCGATCTTAAACTTCCTTTTCTTAGTTTAATTATTTTATGCAGTATTCTTATACTTGCAGCAACTAAGAAATTTAAAAAGGATTTAGAACCATGAAATTTTCTCAATTTGTTACAATATTAGGTTTTTTAAAAAAAGAATTTGCTCAAGTTTTTCGTGATCCTAAAATGAGAATTATTTTATTAGTAATACCAATTATGCAAATGATGGTATTTGGTCTGGCCATATCAACAGAAGTAAAAAATATTAAATTAGGAACAATCTATTCTCCAAATGACCTCATTTTAAGACGAATAGAGGAAAGAAGTCTTTCATCACGATGGTTTATTCCTGCAATTGGTAGAGGGACACTTAATGAATTTAATGTTGACCCCAATGAACAAATTCGCTCAGGAAGAGCAGATGTAGTTTTAATTCCACCTAGCGGTGGATTAACTAAGGCCCTAGAGCGTGGAGAAGGTCAGGTTCAGTTATTAATTGATGCCACTAATGTCATTCGTGCACAAAGTATAGAACGATATATGCAATCAATTATCAATGAAGTCCTTAAAGATGAATTTCATTTAAATTCTATAACTCCTATCTCTTTCGAAGTTAGAATTCTTTATAACCCGGCATTAGAGAGCGCAATTTTTCTTGTTCCTGGAACAATGGCCATGATTTTATGTATTGTGACCATATTGCTTACTAGTATGTCTATTGCTAGAGAAAAAGAAATGGGTACATTTGAAATGATTATTTCTGCACCAGTTAAAACCTGGGAAGTGCTACTTGGAAAAACAATTCCTTTTGTTATCATCGGAATGATTAATGCTCTCTCTATTTTTATTATTGCTATTGCTGTCTTTAAGGTGCCAATGCGTGGACACTTTTGGCAATTAGGCATCTCTTCTCTCGCTTTTATCGTAACCACAGTAAGTATTGGCACTTTGATATCTACTTTTGCTAAAAATCAACAACAAGCGATGATGGGGGGATTTATTTTTTTATTTCTCTCAAATCTTTTAGCAGGTGTGATGTTTCCAATTGATAATATGCCTTATTTGATGAAGATGGCCGCATACTCAAACCCGATGACTTATTTTGTAAAATTACTTCGTAATATAATGTTAAAAGGTGGATCGACTGAATTAGTATCTATATATGTGAGTGTTCTTATCATCATGGCAGTTTTAACTGCAACTATAAGTTATAAACGATTTCATCATACTTTGGATTAAAACACATACTATAAGTTTTCTTACTGAAGTTTTATTTTTTCGAGCAATGATGTATAACGACTCCGCTCTTCGGAAAATATGAATTAAGTTGTAGCTACTAAGAATCCTTCTGCATTGCCGGCATTAAGCCCATCCACTCGTTTTGCAAAATAACGTTGATAGAGATCATTCCCTGAGACATATCTAGAATTTTCAAATCCAACTTCCTTCGCCATCAATACTATCTCAGAGGGTTCAAATAGACTTAGAAAAGGAGTTCCGGCTTCACTTGTTTTTTTCATTACAAATTCCATGATATTTCTTTCCTCTAAATCAAGTAAATCGAGTGCTAGTATAAAAGTCATCGCAAAAGTTGATCCTTTAGCTAATTTTACTAATTGTTTGAAAGTTTCTAAGTTAGCTTGTTTGGAAAGATACATAGAGACCCCTGTGGAGACGACAACCGCGGGCTTATTTAAATCAAATCCTGATGCTATTAATGGTTTCAACCAACTTTGTCCTACCTCAAAATCAAATGGTACAAAGTGTAGCCATTCAGGAATTTTATACCCAACTTCAATAAGCCGTTTCTGTTTCCACGCTTGAGGACCAGACTGATCAACTTCAAAAACCTGAAGTTGATTGGAGCTATATGTACGACGTTGTGCAAATGTATCTAAACCAGCACCTAGAATAATATATTGATTCACTCCTAACTTTTCTTGTTCGCTAACAAGATCTTCAATAAATCGCGCACGGCCTACAATTGAAGCTCGCATTCCTTTTGAAAAATCAGGATGCATATCTGGACGACTTCTCCACTCGGTTTCTTCTACAAGCTTCGATCCAACGGTGTCAGAAAAAACGTGAGGAGATGAATCAATAAGAACATGTAAGGCCCGCCATAAGGCCACTCGTACAGCAGTATGCTCTGGGGCAATATTGTTTTTATCTGATGTCATACAAATTTCCTGTATAAAATTTTATTAATTATTCTATTTAAAGAGTGCCGACCCAATTCTGACAAAATCTGTACCATACGTGAGTGCTATTTTATAATCCTGACTCATCCCCATTGATAATTTCAAATCTAAAATTTTATATTTTTTTATAAGTTGTTCTCTTACTTTTTCTAATTCACTAAAACATTTTTTTGCAGAGAGCTCAAAATCTTCAGTCCGAATTGAACCCATTGTCATCAAGCCTGCAAGCTTAAGGGGGCCATTTGTATTTTGCAAAAGTTCTACAGCCTCTTCAAATTCTAACATAGATGTAAAACCAGTTTTTTCATCTTCATGAGATGTATTTAATTGTAAAAATATTTTAAGTTCGACTTCTGTGAATTCAGACTTATTTTTTATTATCTCTTTTAATAAGCGTAAAGAATCGACAGAATGAATTGCTGACAAATTTGGAATTCTTAATAATTCTTTAACTTTATTTGTTTGTAAATGACCAATAAAGTGCCATCTTACATTATTAAAGTTTTTTTCTTGAAAATAATTGGCCTTGTATTTTAAATCGTTTACTTTACTTTCACCAAAATCAAATTGATTTTCGGCATAGGCCATTTCGAGATCTTCTAGAGCAGAATATTTTGTAACTGCGATCAGAGTAACACTACATAATTCTTGCTTAATATTTTTTAGTCTTTCTGCAAGTTGTGCTTGATCCATCATTAGTGTTCTTTTTTCTTAAACCTAAATTTTGCTTCAACTTCAACATCATATTTTTCTAAAAGATCTGATGCAATTTTTGTTGCATCTACTTTAGAAAGATAACTCTTGAATTCATCTTTAATAGAGTTTGTAAAATCTTCCTTAGCTCCTTTGGCATTTTGAACCAATCCGGAAATAATATCTTTAGGCAAAGGTAGATCATCAAGAATCTTTTTAACCGATTCTTCAGTCATAAAAGCTGCCCCAACACCAACCGATACAACTTTTTTTATAATATCCCCAATAGGTGATTCTTTTTTTTCCGATGCCATAATTTTACCTCTATCGTGCTTTCGCTCGATTAAAAAATGCTTTCATCATTGAAGGAAGATTTTTCTCAGTCAATGAAGTTAATATGGAACTAGGTGCAAATAATTTGAAATCTAAATCTAGTGAATAAGTCACTTCAGTTTTTCCATTACCAAGATCTTTTAATTTCCACTCACCATTATTTTTTTTGAATAAATCTCCTGAATCTAATGACCAAGAAACTCGATTTGGTTTTTCTTGTTTTGTATTCACAATATATTTAAACGTTTTTATAATATTTAACGAGTATTCTACTTTAGCACTAGTTTCATTTTGAGATAAAATTTTTATTGCATTAACACCATCTACGTATTCAGGATACTTTGCATAATCAATAATGGTTTCATATAATTTCTTAATTTCAATATCAACAGTTTCTGTACGAGTAGCTTGGGCCATACAAATATCTCCAATTAAAAAGTTAAAACTAATTGCAATGCTAGTAACGAGGTTTAGTATCGAACCGATGTTCTGCTTCAATTCTTCTCACTGTTCCTGAAGATGAACGCATTACTATTGAGTGAGTAATTGCTCCCCAAGATTTAAATTGTACTCCACGAAGAAAATTCCCGCTGGTGACCCCTGTTGCGCAAAACATAACATTTCCACGAGCAAGTTCATCTATTTTAAATACTTTATTAATATCATCTACACCCATTTTCTTAGCGCGTAGAATTTCTTCATTATTTCTAGGTTTTAAAATTCCCTGAAAATCTCCTCCCATACATCGTAGTGCTGCAGCTGAAATAACACCTTCGGGAGCACCACCAATTCCAAATAAAATATCAACACCAGAATCAGGATCACAGCACGCAATAGCTGCTGAAACATCACCATCACCAATTAATTGTATCCTAGCTCCGGCCTCTCTTACTTCTTGAATTAAATCTTTATGACGAGCTCGATCTAAAATAACTGCAGTAAGATCAGCTACTCTACATTTTTTAGCATCAGCTAACCTTAATAAATTTTCTTTTACCGATTGATTTATATCAATTAAGCCTTTTCCTTCAGGGCCGCAGGCAATTTTCAACATATATGTATCTGGTGCGTGTAATAAATTTCCCTTTTCAGCTATGGCCATTACGGAAATAGAATTATATCCCCCAATTGCACATACCGTAGTTCCTTCTAGAGGATCGAGAGCAATTTCAAGTTCTGGCCCTCTTCCGGTTCCAACAACTTCTCCAATATAAAGCATAGGAGCTTCATCACGTTCGCCTTCTCCGATAACTACAGTGGCATTACATTCGACTGAATCTAGCATTGCTCGCATAGCATCTACCGCTGCTTGATCAGCTGCTTTTTCGTCCCCTCGCCCCATTAATCTTGCAGATGCAATAGCGGCCATCTCTGTTACGCGTACAAATTCTAGGGCCAGGTTCCTATTCATCTTATTCTCCTCATTAGATTTTCTTTATTAAAGTTGATTTAGTATAAAATCATCCACCTAATTTGTAGAATAAAAAATCATGGGCAGAGGCCGGAAGATGAGATTCACTTATTTTTCTTACAATACCTAAGGCCATATCTACTTTATCTTGCATAACCCCTTCATCAATTTGGAAGACAAATTCATCTTCCAAGCTTAAAGGCGTATCCAAGTCTCTTTGGGTCATTACTCTCCCGGTTTTAACTCCAGTACCTTCTTCCCACTCAATAAAATGTTCCATTAAAATTATTTGAAAACGAGAAATTCCGCTTTGTGTATGCTCCCAAACAAATATTTCTAAAACTCCATCTGATTTGAGCCAATATTTTAAATTATTTGGAAGATCAATCGGCAATTTTGATAGATGCAGCGGTTTGATATGCGCAACAATATTTTCAAAAGATAAAAATTGCTCCATTTTACTTTCAAACGAAATACCCGACTCAAAAGATACACCAGTTGACTGACCTCTTACCCATTGAATCAAGCCATTAACAGCAATTCCACTCTCTCGCCACTGTAAATTTCCTGTAATTTTTTGGCCAACAGTGTAAGTTATGGTGCCATCTTTTAGAGATATCTGCATACCTGTGAGTGAAATATCTTTGACTTCAAAAACTTTTTTTCCCTCTAATGACTCTCTAAACATCAAAAGTCCAAATGGAAAACGTGGAAATATTCTTTTTTCTGTTTCTTTATAGTCTGTCTTAATTAAACTCAAATGACGTTCCATTTTTTTCCCCTGCTATAGTTTCAATGTTTCTCTTATTAGGTTAAGATAAAGTCAGACTTTTTACCAAAACTTTTATTAGGGGAAAAATGAATCAATATTCAAAAACCAATGAGTGGGAAATTGATAATCTTCCTAATAGAATTACCATATTTCGCGTCGTCCTGATTCCGATCATTTTGCTATCTTTATACTTGAACACTAATACACCAATTAGTTCTCTCAATTATATTGCTGCGTGGACTTTTGTATTGGCATCAATTTCTGATTTTTTTGATGGTTATTATGCGAGAAAACATAAATTAATTACCGTTTTTGGTTCTTTTCTTGATCCCATTGCAGATAAATTCTTAGTAATCTCTTCACTTATTATGCTTTTGGCCCTGCATCGAATTCATGTTTTAGTTGTGCTCATTCTTGTTATGCGAGAAATGTATATTACTGCCTTGCGGTTATTGGCGATGGAAAAGGGATTAAGTGTTCCCGTTGGTACATTGGGGAAATGGAAAACTGCAACTCAAATGGTAGGTATTCCCTTTCTTATGGCCAATGATTATCCATTAGGAATAAATATGCCCTTAATTGGTAATATTTTACTTTATTTAGCGACTATTTTTTCACTATACTCTGCACTAGAATACTCGCTAGGATTTATCAAAAAAATAAAAAAAAGGAAAAAAAAGTGATTCATACGTTTGAAGGTAAAACAATTCTTGTCACAGTTTCTGGTCCCGATGGGCCCGGAATAACAGCACGCTTAATGAAAATAATAAGCGAATATAAAGTAGAAGTGCTAGACATGGGACAGGCAGTTACTCATGGACTTCTCTCCCTAAGTTTTGTTTTAGTTCTAGATTCAAGTGAAAATAATAATAGTGGTAATGTGTTAAAAGATCTGCTCTTTGAAGCAAATCTTATCGGTCTTACTCTTGGGTATAAAGTAGTTGAAAAACAAATTAATACTCCCGAAATGGATGGTGATAAATTTATTGTGACTTGTGTTTCACCAGATATTATTACGGCCCACTTTGTTTCTGATATCGCGAATACTTTAGCAAAACATAAAATTAATATTGAACGAATTGACAAAGTTTCCCCTCGAGAATTTTCTTCAATGGAAATTGCAACTTCCATTTCAAAAGATTTGGATACAAAATCCCTTAAAGAAGAACTGATGAAAGTGTCAACCCTTCATCGAGTTGATGTCGCCTTTTTAAAGGACAATGTCTTTAGAAGAAATAAAAGATTAATTGTCTTTGATATGGACTCGACACTAATTCAAACAGAAGTAATTGATGAACTTGCAGATCTTTGCGGAGTTGGTGAGGAGGTGAGAAAAGTCACTCATCGAGCAATGAATGGTGAAATTGACTTTGACGAATCACTTCGATTGCGTGTTTCTAAATTAAAAGGTTTAGATGTTCATAAAATGCAGAATGTTTTAGAGAATTTGCCCTTCACTCCAGGGGTAGAAGAATTTATCAAGACAATTAAATCTCTGGGCTATAAAGTCGCACTTATTTCTGGGGGATTTACTTTTTTTGCTGATGCTCTAAAAATAAAACTGGGATTAGATTATTCTTTTGCAAATGAACTCGATATTATAGATGGCAAGCTCACTGGACACGTAAAAGGTACTATTGTAAATGCTAATCAAAAAGCATTATTAGTAAAACTAATTGCCCAACAAGAAAATATTTCATTGGAACAAGTAGTAGCGATTGGTGATGGTGCAAATGATCTTCCAATGTTAGCAACTGCTGGTTTGGGAATTGCTTTTCATGCTAAGGATGTCGTTCGTCGAGAGGCGCAACAACATTTGAGCCACGGACCGATGACTTCAATTCTTTACTTCTTAGGCATACCAGGCCCTACATCAGGACTTAAATAATGTTAAGAGAACTCCTTCAATGTAAAATTCATAAAGCGACTGTGACTGAAGCCGATATTAATTATATTGGCAGTATTACAATTGATCAGGATTTACTAGATAGAATAGATTTATGGCCTGGACAAAAAGTTACGGTAGTAAGTAATACAAGTGGAAACAGATTAGAAACTTATGTTATTGCAGGAAAAAGAAATTCTGGAATGATTTGTATGAATGGAGCAGCTTCACTCTTAATAAAAAAAGGTGAAGAGATAATTATTTTTAGTTATATTTTATCGGACAGAATTATTACGCCGAAGTGCATTTTAGTAGATGGCCAAAATAAATATGTTCAAGATCTTGCTTAATTAAGTTTATATCTTAACTCGTGCATTTGCCTTTCTTAAACGATCAAGTAGTGTATTTAACAAGGCCCTAAACCATTTAGGATGAGAATCAATCATCTGTGTAAATTTCTCATGTGGGACTATCACTAATACTGATTCAGAAATCGCTTTTACTGTTGCAGAACGAGGATGTCCATCGAGAAAAGACATTTCTCCAACTAACTCACCGGCCATAATTGTTCCAATTTGATGTTCGTGATCTCCCTTTCTTTTATAAACCGCCAAGTTTCCAGATTGTACGTAGTACATTTCTTTACTTTCCTCACCTTCATGCATGAGATAATCATTGGGATTCAAATTTCTAATTTCGCTCATAAAAACCACCTATATTAATATCTATAATACTAACACAATTAATTTTATTCAAAGACAATATTAAGCTGACTACCGATATCTCCTTTCCATTTTGCCTTTAGAGTTCCTTGAGGTAAATTACCCTCCAATAGTCTTTTAGATAGTGGTCTTACAACAAATTGGTTGAAAACAGATTGTAAAGGTCGAGCACCAAAACGAGGGTCATATCCTCTTTTAGCTAATTCTTCATACGTTTTTTTATCTAATTCAATACTTAATTCCTTAGAAGCCAATCTTTCATTTAGAAGTGAAACTTGTTTTTCAATTAGATTTTTCATAATTGATTCATCAAGAGATTTATAAGTTAAAACAGCGTCTAACCGACCTAAAACTTCTGGCTTAAAATCCTCCTCAATATTCTTTGAATTAGTTGTTAGAATAATAATTGTATTTTTAAAATCAATTGTCCGACCTCTATTGTCTGTTAATCGCCCATCATCCAATATTTGTAACAAAAGGTCTGAAAAGTCTCTATGTGCTTTTTCTACTTCATCAAAAAGAATAACTGCATAAGGTTTTTTTCTAATTGCTTCAGTCAATACTCCACCTTCTTCATACCCCACGTAACCTGCAGGTGCTCCTATTAATTTTGCTACAGAATGTTTTTCTGAATACTCAGACAAATCAAAACGAACTAAACTTTCCTCATTATCAAATAAAAACTCTGCCAACGATTTTGCTGTTTCAGTTTTCCCAACTCCAGATGGCCCTTTTAACAAAAAGGAGCCTAATGGCCTACTTGGATCTGAAAGACCTGCATGGGCCGTTACTAAAACTTCGGCAATCTCATGTAAAGGTTCAGATTGTCCAAAAACTCTTTTATTTAAATAATCTTCTAAATGTAAAATATGATCTTGTTTGGACTTCAAAATTTTTTCTACTGGTATACCTTTTTGACGAGAAATAATTTGAGCAATATGAACCGTAGATAAAATCCAATCATGAGACAGCTCACCTAATTTTTTTTCTAATTCTGGAATAATCGAATATTTTAATTTAGAGGCAGTTTCATAATCTTGATTTCTTTGAGCCTGTTCTAATTCAAATTTATATCTATCGACTTGATGTTTAATTTCCGAAACTTGCTTAATTGATAATACTTCTTTTTCCCATTTAGTTTTTCCCAGATTAAACTCTGTCTCTAACTTTTTTATTTCAGCATCTTGATCATTATTTTGTGGTTTTGTTTTAGAAAATATTTTTTTTGTTCTAATTTCGGCCTCTAACTCCACTAAATTTGCGGGCATTGCCTCAGCTGATAATTTTAATGCAGATGAAGCTTCATCTATTAAATCGATGGCCTTATCTGGTAAATTTTTATCAGTAATATACTGACTAGATAAAAATACGGAATTATAAATAGCTTCATCAGAAATTTTAATTCCATGATGAATTTCCATTTTTTCACGGATTCCCATAAGAATTTCAATTGCATCTTCTTTTGAAGGCTCATTAACAGGCACTGATCTAAATCTTCGATCAAGAGCAGAATCATTTAAAATATATTTTTGATATTCTTCAGGAGTAGTAGCACCAATACAATGAAGATCTCCTCGGGCCAAAGCAGGTTTTAATAAATTTGCTGCATCCATAGCTCCGTCAGTTTTACCTGCGCCAACCAATTGATGAATTTCATCTATAAATAAGATGGCATCACCATTTTGACCTTTAATAAATTTCAAAAGGGCCTGAAGTCGTTCTTCAAATTCACCTCGGTATTTTGTACCGGCCATCAAAGAACCTAAATCAAGCGAGTAAACAGTTTTTCCTTCGAGAACATCGGGAACTTTTCCCTTTATAATCGCGTCAGCAAGCCCCTCGACAATTGCTGTTTTCCCAACACCGGCAGGGCCTACTAAAACAGGATTATTTTTATTTCTTCGACCTAAAATTTCCATAACAGCACGAATTTCTTTTGAACGTCCTATCACAGGATCTAATTTTCCATTCTCGGCCAGTTCATTTAAATTCGTCAAAAATGTAGGCATCTCATTTTCACCTACACCATCTGCATTTTCAGTTTTTAAATCATTATAATCAATTTTAAAATTGGGTAAAATTTGGGGTAAGTATTTAACTAAATCTAATTCTCGAATTTCATTTTTTCCGTTCTGAATTGCATGAGAAGATGCATATGTTAACCATTCTGAAAGTTTTGATGAAGCTCGTAATTGGTCCATCTCCATTTTATTTTTTGTCGTGGGAAGAACTTCTAATAATTTATCTAAATCTTTTTTATATTTTTTTAAGGCCCGAGAACAAAATGTTTGTGGGTTATTAATTAGACCCAAAACTAAATGTTCTGGAAAAATCTCGGTGTGTTTTGCTTTGAGAGCTTCACTCTGAGCTATGCTGATAGAACCTTCAACAATTGAATCAAATTTATTCATAAACACTCCTATGACAATAAGAAACAAAATTACCTATAAGTAAGTTGGTGCGTCTTTAAAAAATGTCAAGGGAAGTGAATTAGGAAATCATTTTTTTGACTCTGTCTTTAAAGCCTTCTTCATCAAATGGCTTGACAAGAAAATTCTTAACACCACGTTGAATAGTTTTTGCAATAAGATCTCTATCAAGAGTACCGGAAATGACAAGGACATTATCTTTCTTATTAGCAGATGTACTTTCAAGATCTTTAACTAAATCTAGACCGCTTTTTTTGGGCATATTCATATCTAAAATAATTAAGCCAAATTTTTGATTTTGTAATTTTTGAGTTGCAACTGAACCATCATGAGCTTCGACAATTAATCTAAAGCAATTCATTTCTGTTAAATATTCCTTTATTATAGAGCAAATATTTTTATCATCATCAATAATTAATACATCTATAGTTCCAAGAGTTGCCATAACTAAATATTATCCTTTATTTTTTTTCTAATCTCAAAATCGGCAGTTTGTAATTTTTCTTGAGCAAATATTACATTTAAAACATGGGCAAGTCTTATGCCTGCCTGTCTAAGTCTTTGCTCAACAATTGGCTTTGCCTTATAGCCGTATTCGTAACTCAAGTTTTTAGATTCTGGCATATCATAAACTTGTGGACGTAACTCTTGAGATTCAGCGGCCCAATTAACATATTGTCCTTTTTGCCAGTCTTTATTTTCAGCTGGAGAAAAATGGTTTAAATATTTTGTATATTCAGTAAACGAAAGCTTTTCAAAATCGATGATCTCCTCATCCCAAACAGAATGAAGGTTCGTCTCTGTTTTAAACCATTTTACTTTTATCATATTGCCACCGCGATCTTCAGCTAAACCAACGTGAAGAGGCTGATGTAAATCAGCTAAAAAATGAACAAGAAAACGCAAGGCCTCTATTTTTTGCTCTTTTGTCGATTTTGTATCTCGCAGAACATCTTCATAGCGAAATAAGGATTCAATGATGTCACCTTCTTTATTTCTTTTTTGGTCAAAATATCCTTTTCCATTTGGAATACTTACATAATGCCAAGGCCAACTATAATTATAGATTGGGTTAGAACGTATTTCATCAGGCCATGTAGAGGCGCGAGATAAGTCCTCATCTCCCAATAATAATTTAACTTCTTTGAGCGCTTTTTCGTTTAAATTTTTTGTCGCAATTTCAGCGACAATACGATGCCCGGCCTTTCCCCATGCGAGTACGGACGGTGAATAAACAGTTGAAATAAACAACGTAATAGAGGTTAGAAATAAAAAAAATTTCATAAATTTCACTTAGCTCCAAATAAAGATTTTTTCTTAACAGTCATAGCAACAGAATCAGGAACTAAACATTCCCATCCCTCTACTCCGTCCTGAATCATCTTTAAAACTTTTCTTGACCAAATATGGATTACATCTGGATTATAGTCCAAAATATTTTCAATGTAATTATTTTCAATCAAAAATAATAATAAAAACATCAAATTATCAGATAATGTTATAGATTCAATATTTTTAACTTTTTGAGTGTGTTCATCAAGTGTAGGGTAAATATAAAGTTTTGTTTGGGGCTCAATTAAAGTGCCTAGGGTCGTTATGAGACCTGTAATACTTTTGTTATTCTTTGAATTATTTAAAATTTCTTCTAAATTGTAAGTAGATAAAACAAATGCAATACTCTTCTTCGCATATTTTGTAAAAAACTGATTTAGCTCACCATAACTTTCAGAATTTGAGAGTAGTACTTTTTGCCCAAGTGCTGAGAGTAAATCCACTCTTGCTAAAAAATCTTCACTATCAACTTGGCCACGATCTAGTAAATTGGACATGCTGATTTCTGGAATAACGATAATATTTTCTTTTTCTACATCAGTTAAAGATAATTTAAATTTTTTCAAACCAGAATTGAGCATATCCAGACTTAAGTTCGTTGGTGGGCGATACGCTCCACGAAGTACTAAAACATTTTTTTTATAAAGAACATCTGATGCTTGAAGCACTTCCCCATCTGCATCAAAAATAACGGCCTCACACAAATTATTTTTTACTAATTCTAAACATAATAATCGACTATCCATATGTTTAAACGCTTTACCAGAAACTTTAATCATATCAATATTTATTCGACCATTATTTAATTCATCCATTAAAGCAGTTATAAATTCTTCTCTTGTTTTTAATTTATAATAAACGGCATGAATTAAGTTCAAACCAATTAGCCCCAATGCTTCTTGTTGTTGAAGATTTTCAACATCTAGCATACTCACATGCATAATCACTTGAGATGGTGATGATCCAGGGAAATCTTGGAATTTAATTCCAATCCAGCCATGATTTTCACCATGACCTTTATACGACTTAGCCGCTACAGTATTACAAAAACTAAAAAACATTGTTGATTTTGGTTTTACCTCTACAAGGCGTTCAATTAAAAGTGGATACTCATAATCGAGCATTGTTTGCAATCTTTGCTGACATACATATCTACCAGATATTTCCTTTCCATAGATAGCGTCACTCATTGTCATGTCATAGGCTGAAATACTTTTTGCAACGGTGCCAGCTGCGCCTCCGGCCCTAAAAAAGTGTCTTGCTACTTCTTGGCCTGCTCCAATTTCAGCAAATGTGCCATATATCTGAGTATTTAAGTTAATTTCAAGTGCTTTTGGTTGATGTCCCAAGACAGTCATATAAAACTCCGTTAATATAAAAAAACATTCAAGATTACATTAGAACAGACGAAAAGTATTAGGAAAATATTTTTTCAAGGATACTTAATTATGCATTTTTTAAATTTATTAGCAATGGCAAGTACTGCATCAGTAGTTATAATATATTTTGTAACAAGGACCGAGCTTAAAAAATCAAAAGTAAGAGTAAGAAATAAAAAGTGAAAAATATATTAGTACTCTCTAAAGAAAAAACGTGGAGATTGAGTTTTGCCAAATCTCTCAAAGAAAACTTTAAAAGCTTAGAGCTTCAAGCTCATTATGTTTCATCTCGATCCGAAGCAATTTCAGAAATTACTCAAAATCAGTTTGATCTATTTATTATTTCAGAATCAATTTTAAAAAAAGAAGTTGAAATGATCTTTCGTTATATTAGTACTAACGAAAACTTTCATGTGAATATATTCTTTATATCAAAAGATTTCGAAGAATTTGGAGAAATTCTTAAAATAACTCAATTCCCAAAGATTCATTTATTTTCCTCCCCCATAGAATTTAGTGAATTAAGTCGTCAAATAAAAATGACGATCTTCCCTGTCGTACAAAATAATAATTTAGACAAAATGTTTAACATTAATTTAGAATTTTTAAAAACTTTTGTGGAATCATCTAAATTTATTTTTAAAGAATTTTGTTTATTAAAAGAAATTAATCATCAAAAACCCATACTTCTTAATCAAAAGAATATTAAACAGTATGCTTTGGAAGGATATATTCATCTTCAATCTGATACATTCAATGGTATTTTTTATGTTTGTTTTAATAAGGAAACTTATTTAAAAGTAATTGAGCATGTACTGATGGAGAAATCTGCTGAAATAAATGAGTCTAATATAGATTTTGTTGCAGAAATAGTAAATATGATTTACGGACAGTCTAAAATTGCACTTAATCAATCAGGTCATAATTTTAAAAAAGTAATTCCTCATTTTACCCTTACTCCACCAAAACAACATACAGCTAACATAGTTACAATTGTCCCAATTGATACAGAGCTTGGGACAATTGATATAAAAATTGAACTTCTTCCTATTCCAATATCTGCTTAATCTAACTGAAAAACTCTACCATCACCAGTGACATGAAAGGCCTTAGAAGTAGATAAAGTTCTTGTCCAGTTTTTTACTGTATATGTAATTTCCACAGTGGCACCTGCTATGACATTATTAGCTGTACCAACATTCGAAATTTGTATTAATTGCGAAGTAGCATCTAAATCAAATCCCCAAGAAACACGAATGTCTCGAGCAGACATTCTTATCCCTGCTAGGTAGTGGCCCTTATCATTGTAGGTCCCACTATGCTGAAAAGTAATACTGTAGATAAATGAAACTACTTCCGAACCAAAACCATTTTCATAAGAGATTTTATAATGCTTACTTACAGGTATAGACCAATTTCCCATATCATGTACAACAGGATCAAGAGCATCGATCCTAGGTAATACAGAAACTGCATGCATATAATTTTGCGTAACTACAGCGCGGCCTTTTTCAATCGTAGGCATTATTTTAGCACCAATAGCAACCAATTGATCAACCAGCATGATAATTCCACTCATGACTCCAGTTGGTTGAGGGGTTGGAGGAGTTGTATTCCCACCAGGACCTGTTCCTGTAGTTAAACCACCATCTAAGAGATTACCAGCTTGCGGAGGAATTGGTGGAATATTAGGAATTGAAGGAATGCCACCTGGTACAATTCCAGTAAAATCATTATTAATATATTCTTCAGTGCTATAAGCAAGTGACTCTTCATTAGTTAGTTCTTGAATTTTCATTTTTCGCAATTGAAATTGAGGATCCATTGCCGATGATTGATTAAAGGCAACTAATTTATCTTTGAATGTAGTAGCGATCGCTGCTTGGGCATTCCATGTTTCCATCTGGAAAAAAGAAGCAACTAATAAAATTGTTAAGCTAGTTTTTTTCATCTGATTTATCCCCTTTTTAATATCACTGTCACTGGTTACCAATCAATTGCAAATGGGTCAATGCAATGAGAAAATTTTACATATCCAATTTGACTTACGTCTAACTTACGCCTATGCTTAAATTATGGGATTAACAAAAAAACAAAAAGAATTTTACGATTTTATAAACGACTATATTTCTAAGCATGGTCATTCACCCACTCAAAAAGAAATGAAAGACCATTTTCAATTGAAGTCATTTGGCTCTGTTCAAAAATACCTCCAATATCTAGAAAAGGAAGGATTACTTAATAATCAATGGAATCAGCGTCGGGCCATTGAAGTTAAAACAGTAGAAACAAAAGATGATTCAGATCAAATACCACTTTTAGGACTCGTGGCCGCAGGTAATCCAATCTTGGCACTTGAAAACCCTACAAATACAATTACAGTTCCCAGGCATTTTCTAAAAGGAAATCATCGCTATTTTGCACTCACTGTAAAAGGCGACTCAATGATTGAAGCAGGAATCTTAGATAGCGATGTCATAGTCTGTAGATCTACAAATGATGCCAGGAATGGTCAGATTGTCGTTGCTGTGATTAATGGTGATGCAACCGTTAAAACACTTTCCTACCAAAAAAAACGAATTGAACTACTACCTGCAAATAAAAACTATACTCCAATAATTATTCAAGACGATGAGAACTCAGAAGGCGTTGACTTTAAAATAGTCGGACTCTTGGTTGGTCTGCTGCGATCCTATCAATAGAAAATGAAAAGTCATGTAAATGCTATTTTTGATCTCTATTCCTCAGTTAGTTTTTTTACTGCAGAAAATAAGAAAAAATCTTATTTGAATTTTCAAAATGATATTCAACAAAAGTCCCAAGAATATCTTCGAGATTTTTCACTTCAGCAAAAAGTAGTCGTCAAAAATTCTGATCAATATTTGTTTTTAGTAGAAATATTTGCACTTTGGTCAGTTCAAAAAAGACCTATACTGATCTCTCCCAAAGCAACTCCCTATTATGAAAAAACACTACTCGATCAAATTACAGATAATGTTAATGCAGAAATTTTAGATGAATTCTTAATACTCTTTACCTCTGGATCTACAGATCTACCGAAAGGAGTTTCACTTAGTTTCTCAAACATAATTTTTCAAGTAAATGCATTTTCAAGTTTTTTTAAAACCATCCCTCAAGAAATTTATTTTTTAAATTTGCCTTTAAATCATGTAGGTGGATTAATGCTATGTATGCGTGCTTTTTTCAATGGAGGTACAATAACTACCATTGAGAATGACCCCATATCCTATATTTCTCTTGTTCCCCATCAATTACAAATATGGATGGACTCTCCATTTAAATTAAATATCTTAAAAAAAACCAAGGCCACGCTTATAGGTGGAACTTTTCTTCATGCATCCATTAAAAAATTGGCACTTAAACAAATGCTTCCAATTTATGAAACATATGGGATGACAGAAACAGCTTCGTTTGTTGCTATCAACGGCCAACTTCTGTCTCAGATTGAACTTAAATTAAATGATGAAAAAGTCATTTTACTAAAAGGTCCAATGCTTGCATTAGGTTATTATGTAAAAAAAGAATTTCAAAAAATTTCAGATTGGTTTGAAACGAATGATATTGCTTCACTCGATTCACATAACTTAATAAGCATAAAAGGAAGAAAGAATCATCAACTAGTCTCTGGGGGGGAAAATATTTCTCCACAAGAAATTGAAAATATCGTACTTGCAAACCCAGAAATTAATAAGGCCTTTGTTTGTGGCATACCCGACCAAAAATGGGGAGACCTTATCACACTCCTTTATGAATCTAAAAACGGTGAAATAATTGAACTTGCGCCTCTCTTGAAAGAACGCCTGCATCCATACTCTTTACCTAAATTTATTTTTAATACATCTTTTAATAATGAATCAACGTTAAAAATCTCTCAAAAAGAAATTAAAGTGCGAGCATATGAATTATTTTTAAAAACTATTTTCACCCACTCGTATTTTTTTAGTTCGGCGACAAAGCCTACCCTCGTAATCTTACATGGCTTTATGGAGACTAAAGATGATTGGGAATTTTGGAGTAAGCAAGTTTTTGAAAATTATAATATTTTAACTATAAACTTACCGGGACATGGCAAAACCTGTATTACACATTTTTCATCTCTAGATGAAATATTATCTCGCCTCAGTGATTTCATTTTATTATTTTCACCTAATCCTATACTTTTAGGTTATTCCATGGGTGGACGTATTGCACTTCAACTTACAAAGAATTTCATAAGGCCGGAAAAATTAATTTTAATTTCTAGTTCCTTAGGCCTTACAACTAAAAAAGAACAAGATGAAAGATTTAAACAAGACACTTCTCTCTTTGATAATATTTCAAGCAAAGATGAACTTAAAATATTTTTTAATAAATGGTATTCAAACTCTATCTTTGGTTCATATCTAAATACATTAAATTTTGATAACGAGATTGAAAAAAAAGTTTCAATAAAAGATATAAAAAGCTTAATAGGACAGTGGAAAGCTTCCCTAAATTATTTTTCCCAAGGACGCTTCCCACTTAGAGATCTTGATCACCAACATTTACCAATTTTTTATCTGTCTGGTTCTCTTGATTCCAAATACTCGAAGACTACTATAAAAGATCAT
>JAVHRK010000040.1:0-22709 GCA_036171615.1 Bacteriovoracaceae bacterium | reverse complement strand
GACACAATCCACACAAAACTCACCCTGAAGAACTTGAAAAACAATTACTTAAGTTATTGTAATCTTTTTAATTTTGATAATTTTACTCAAGCATTATTCATTTCATACCGATAAATAATAATGAGCAATGATTCTATTAAAAATATTAATAACATGCGAATGAGTTATAACTCTATTTCTCGCAATAGTTATTCTTCAGAAACAGTGAAAGAACTACAAGAAATTAAAACCGAACTTCAAATTGCGAATGAATTGAAGGCCAATTCTGATGAACCTACAACAAATGCAGTAAATTCTCCCTACTTACCAGATCAAAAATTTTACAAAAAAGAAGTTGTTCTTGATTCACCAACAGAGACGAACTGGAAAAAAGATTTGCCTAGCTACGAGGAAACTCATGCAAAACTTGTTTCATACAATATAAAAAAATTAAATATTTTATAAATTTCAAGAACTATTATTTCTTTTTCTTTTTTAAAAAAAACAATAATGCAATGACAGCAGCACCGATTAAAAGCATAGTTTCGGTTTGCCCCAACCCACCATCTCCTGACTTGGCTTTTTTCTGTGTGTTCAAGTCAGAATTATGTATTTCCGGTATCGCTGTTGTATCGCTAACTAAATCCCCTTCTTCTTTTTTCTTAGTCCAATTTGTTTGTCCTGCCTGAGTCTGATCAAAAACTCTTATTGTTGCAATAATTTTATCAAAAATTTCTTGATATCCATCATAGTGATCTTTTCCAACAGAAAATGTAATTGCGATTCCAAGATTATCTTTTACAGTTGCTAGATATCTTGTATAAAATCCTGGAACTTCACTAGCCAAATGAAGTGCATCAACCCAACGTTGATTATTAATCTCTCTTATAGAAACAGACTTTGCCTCTGAAACTTGATTTTTACCACCAGGCAAAGTAAATGATTTAGGTTGTTTTAAATATGCCTGATACTGATCTAGAGAATCTTGCTCACCTCTTTGCTTTGCCGCCAAAATAATAATTGCTTCTTTTTTTCTATCTTTATTGTCGCTTTGACATACCCATTCATTTCCCTCTGTTCCGCAATCCCACCCTGTAGGAAGTTCAAATTCTGTATATTGACTCGTAAACGTTTTTGCAGAAACAACTTGTGATAATAATAGAAAAAATACAATAGATACAAATTTCATATGACTCTCTTTATAAAAGAATTTAAATATTATACAAATTATACTATCAATACCCGCGCGCCGCAAACCCTGGCTTTATTTCTATTTGCTTAAATTTTTTTAATAGCTTGATGGTTGACCAATCTGATCCGACGTCAATAACAATTCCACTGGCCACTAAAACATTGCCGCCAAAATAATCTGTCTGATAAATATCAAACTTCATTCCTTTTTCAACGTCATTTGAGATTCCCTGATCAATTCTGACAAGATTACCCTTTGATGAAATCTTTAAAACTGAACTATCAATTTGATATTCTTTAAAAGTTTTAAGCTTAATTGATTCTGGAGTTACCCCTTCTGTACCAGTACTAAAATTGAGAGCAATAGTATTACCAACATCAGTTGAAACTCCTTTAATTACTCCCTGACCAGAGATCCCCATCGCAAACTTATTAAATGAGTAGTTCATACCTGCATAAGCTGAAATTATTTCACGATTTATAGAATTAAATAAATGAGTAGAACCTCTACTAATTCTTGGTTTGGTATCCATCGTATAAGGATCTTTTTTTAAAGAAAAAATTCCATCGACACCTACAAGCAAAACTAAATGAGTGAACTCATACTGACCTTCTAGCTTATAAATAATTTCTGGACTTAAATTATTGGCAGGTGATTGATAACTAAGATTACCAATAAATTTTAATGCCCCCATGTTATATGTTGAAAATAAATCTAGAGCGTATTCACTTCCATCGTCCCCTAATACAATTTCATCAGGGGCCGCGACTTGAGGAACATCATATTTAGTAGCAGTATATAAAGTTTGACGATAACGAACTCCCATCGCTGTTTTTAAATTACCGGTAACAGGAAAGCTGTACTTTAAAAAAGCGGCTCCAGATTCTGGGCCGGTTTTATAGAGACTATATGTACCAGAGACTGATGATACTCTTCGAACCCTAGCACTCAGAGCTGCTTGAAGTTGATTACTAATTCCATAGCTAATTTTCAAATTTATATCTATTAAAGTAAAGTTATCCCCAGAGGTCATTGCAGTAAGAACTCCCTGATCATCATAATATACTTTAGAAGAAAAATATGAAGACGATACCTGAATAAGGTGTGCACTTTCATTTAAAAATTCAGCTTCAGTTGGGAAATAATTTGAGGCATAAGCCGAAGTGGATAAAAGTAAAAAAAAAAATAAAATCGATTTCATCATAATTCTTTCTCAAAATAAAATGGTTGCTGTGACTTAAGATTAAATAGACTCATTCTTGGTACCCATAGTTTAGGTTTTTTTTCAAATAGGACAAAGCTCTCTCCTTCTAACACAAAAGGAGTTGAAAATTCTACTTTGGCAATTTCAATAGCATTTTCTAGTTGCTCAGCAGAATCTAATCTGCCTATTGGTAGAAATGTATTAGATGTTGTTTTTGATTTTAGAAAATGAGATCCATTCTCTTTCAACAAATGAAAAAGTGATTCTTGACAATAAATAAAATCTTGCGAAATTCGTGGTGTTAACGAGAGGACTCCTTTTGCTCCAGTGCTAAAAGAAATACCTGAAAACTCTATTTGGGCGACTTCTTCAAGACCATATAGATGTCCCTCTATTAACTCCTTCATTTCATCTTCAAAATTTTCAAGATCTGTACTATTTTTAAAATCAATACGAAAGGGTGGTAAAAGTGTTAATTGTAAAAGCTGTGAGTGTTGGTATTTAGAGTCAAATCGCTGTCTAAAACTTTCTATTTTTTTATAGTGAATGGAGCTCTGATGAAAAGTAAGTCCAATAAAATATTCCACCATTTCCTCCATGAAAAGATTTCTCTTAATATAAGACTAACAAGCAAGATTTTATGCTGCAATCTTTTTCACAGATGTAGATTTATTATAAGGAAGAAAAACCTGGTTTATCCATAGTTGATCGTGAATTTCATATTGAAAAAATCCATTTACTTCATTGGCAAGAGAAGATATTGAAAGTAATCCTTGCCCCTCTCTCTCAACTGGAGCATTTTTGTCGGATACTCTGTTTTTTGTTGTTATGGTTAATCCATCAAAATTAAATTCTAATAAAAAATTAACATCTGTTGCATGTGCTTCGGCCATATTTTTAACTATATTATTTAGAATCCGATAGAATGGCACAAAATCGATTATTCCACCTTCTTGTCCTTTTACTTTAATAATGATCTTGGAATTATCTTCTGGAAAATAATTCGCTATCAATTTCAAAAGAGAAGATTTAATTTTTTGTGAACCTGTAACTTGATTTTTAATGGAATTTAAATTTTTATGATCCAAGCGATAATGATTTTGAATTACCGCTTGAATTATTTTTATTTCTTTTTTTAAAGAGACAATTTCTGATTCGTTTAAAGAATCTTTTTGATCTAAATAAAGCAAAATTCCATGGGTTTGATTAATTAAATCATGGAAAAACAAACTATCTTTGGTTGTTTTTTTTACTTCACTCACATGCCTCCAGTATGTTTACTTAACTGGATTATATCCAGTTTCAGTTCCTAACTCTTCTTCTAAACGAAGGAGTTGATTATATTTTTCTACACGATCTGATCGGCTTGCAGAACCAGTTTTAATATGTCCTGAACCAGTCGCAACAGCAAGATCTGCGATAAACGTATCCCCTGTTTCACCTGATCTATGTGAAATAATTGATATATAATTATTTTCATAGGCAAGTGCTATCGTCTCAAACGTTTCGGTTAAAGTTCCAATTTGATTAACTTTTACTAAAATTGCATTAGCTTCATGGTTTTTTATTCCTTCTGCTAGTATTTTTTTGTTAGTTACAAATACATCATCTCCGACCAATACGATTTTTTTACCTAGGGCCTGAGTTAAAAGTACCCAACCATCATGATCTGATTCATCAAGTCCATCTTCTATTGAATAGATTGGGTATTTTTCGCATAAATCAGAATAGTATTTTACCATCTCTTTTGAAGAAAACTGTTTACCCTGCATTGTATATTTCCCGTCATTATAAAATTCTGACGCTGCTGCATCCAGAGAAATAGAAATATCAATTCCTGGTTTATATCCAGCAGATTTTATTGCAGTTAAAATACAATCAATCGCTTCTTCATGAGATTTTAAATTAGGAGCAAATCCACCTTCATCACCTACATTAGTAGAATAATCTTGATCATGAAGAACTTTTTTTAAAGCATGAAAAATTTCTACTCCAGCTCTTAGATTTTCAGAAAATGATTTTTTTAAATGTGGAACAATCATAAATTCTTGAATATCTAGGTTATTTGAAGCGTGCTCTCCGCCATTAATAATATTCATTAAAGGTGTTGGCATAATTAATTTTCCAATTTTGTTTGGTGCCTTTAATTTGTCACTTAAATAATTTACTAAACTCATTTTTGAATCAAGTGCACCTGCACGGCATGCTGCCATTGAAACGGCCAGCATAGCATTTGCTCCAAGATTTTTTTTAAAATCAGTCCCATCAAGTTCTAACATTAAATAATCAATATTTTTTTGTTCTGTTACTTCCATCCCAATTATTTTTGGAGCAATAATATCTTGAATATTTTTAATGGCCTTTAAAACTGATTTACCACCATAATAATTTTTGTCACCATCACGAAGTTCCAGAGCTTCACGAGATCCAGTTGATGCTCCAGATGGAACTGCAGCTCGGCCCAAATTATTTAATTCTGTTATAACGTCTACTTCAACTGTCGGATTTCCACGAGAGTCGAGAATTTGTCTTGCTTTAATTGATTTAATTTTTGACATATAAAACTTCCTTTATTGATTGAATGGCAGCAAAAGATCACTACGATTTTTCAACTCCCATTGATTTATTAAACTAGAAAAAAAATAAAAACCAGTATTCGAATGTGCATCTGTATCATTATTTTTTACTAATGCCACTACTCGTGAGGCTATATACGGACATGGTGAAATTGTTTTTAATTGTAAAATTTTTTCTAAATACTTAGTTATTAAGGGGTAATGTGTACAGCCTAAAATAGCGTGGGTATAATTTTTACTTTTTAAAAAAAGTAATTCATCTTTCACCTCAGATTCAAATAGGTTCTTATCATCAGGATGGTGGTAGTAAGATTCAATTAACCTGGCTAAATTTTTTAATGGATAATGGTCAATATTTGAATTTGGATCCAATCGTTCCTTGAGACGTTTAAATCGTTCTGATTTACCAGTGGATTCAGTAGTTAAAACCATCATTTTTTTATTTCCATCTGGCATTTTATAATAGGCATTGAGATAAGGCTCAACTCCCACAAATGGAACGTGAGGGAATTTGCTTCTCAATTCATCAATACTAGACGCAGTCGCAGTATTGCAAGCGACAACTATTAATTCTACATTTTTTTTTAACAATTCCTCAGTGATAATTATTGCTCTGTTTGTAATTTCTTGATCTGATTTTGGGCCATAAGGAGCATGTGCCTCGTCACTATAATAAAAATATTCTGCTGCTGGGAGAACAGAAAATAATTCATTCAAAATACTAAACCCGCCAATACCAGAATCAAATAATCCGACTTTAATCATTAAGAATTCACCTTTATACAAATTTCACAAGTAACACCATCACAACCTCTTGCTGTACAATACTCTCTTCCGTAAAAAATTATTTGCAAATGTAGTTTATTCCATTTATCGATAGGAAAATATTTTTTTAAATCTAATTCTGTTTGTTTGACATTTTTTCCATTAGTTAATCCCCATCGTTGTGCCAAGCGGTGAATATGAGTATCTACAGGCATCGCCGGTACATTGAAAGACTGGGCCATTACTACAGATGCTGTCTTGTGACCCACTCCAGGCAATGCCTCTAGCTCTTCAAAGCTTTGAGGTACCTCACCATCATGATTTAATAGTAGTAAATGAGATAATTCGTAAATGGCCTTAGATTTAGCAGGACCAAGTCCACAAGGTCGAATTATATCTTCTATTAATTGAGGACTAAGTTTAACCATTTTCTGAGGAGTATTGGCCTTTTTAAATAAAACTGGAGTGATCTTGTTTACTCGGATATCAGTACATTGAGCAGAAAGCAGTACTGCAATCAATAATGTATATGGATCGGTGTGATCAAGAGGTATAGGAGTTTCAGGATAGAGCTCCTCCAGGCGTTGAAGAATAAAACTAGCACGTTCTTTTTTTGTTTTCATTCTGAAATATTCTACTTAAGTATCAAGAGGAAGAAAATACACTATTTTAAAATTAAATCTCTCGGTTTAAGCTTAAATTAGATTATGTATAAATTTTTCATTCTCATTTTATCACTATTCTTTTATCAAATATCCGTATCAAACGGAGAATCTCTTAAAAACGCCATTGAGCATTTAAATAAAATTCAAACTGGGGTAAATTATACTTCAAATTGTTCAAACTGCCCCACAGCTCTGCCCAGTTCAACTTCAGCAACACTACTCTCCCCGAACAACCACGTAAAACTTATTTTAACTGTTCTCACTGAAGAAAAAGCAAATTTACTATTTCAAGAATTGGCCGCTACCCCAACTATCCCATTTCAATACAGCAAAGACGGATGCTTTGCTCGTGCTCATAAAATGGTGAGACTTTTGGAAGAAAAGGGCATTATAAGTGGTAAGGCATGGGTAGTTGGCGATATTTACGCCACTACTGCATCTGAAGCTTTTGCAAACTGGGAGTACCACGTTGCACCGGTAGTTCTTGTTCAAAAAAAAGATGGCCCAAAACCTTACGTCATCGACCCTAGCATGGCCGATAAAGCAATTCCTTATATAGAATGGAAAAATAAAATGCTTGTCGAGCCTGACTCTGTTATTTCTGATGAATATTATACAAATCGTTTTGTCTTCCGTATTACAGATCGAAATAAAAATCTTAAGTCCTTTAATAAAAAAGATCTCAAACTCTCGGACGCGATTAATAAATTATTTATAGAATACAAAACAGAAGAGTTCCAATGAAAAAGTTCATTATATTATTAATTCTAAGTACAAATCTTTGGGCAAAAAATGTGAATAATACCTTTTCAGATCATGTAAAAGTTATCAAGCCCACAAAAGATGGAATAAAAATCGGATTTGAACTCCATGCTGCTTTTTATCAATTGAAAACTATACACCCAAAATTTTTAATACTAAAAAATCAATTAGAAGAATTGCAAAAATCGCAAAAAGCGGTCAAAATTACAGTAGATATACATGACATGGAAATAAAAGAAATTTCCTTAGAATAATCTTACGCCTAAAATGGAGGGCACTTGAAAATCGACATCACTCAAAATGCAAAAGATCAAACTTATTTTCTAGCGATTAAGGTTGATCAATTTAAAACTCTTAGAGATTATGAAGTACTTCACAATCTAATAAATGCAATTTCCCTTGATTTTCATCTTGATCCTGAAATCTCAATTGACGATTTAAAAAAAATTGTCTCCGATGGAAAGGCAGAGGAAGCCGACGAAATCACATGTGAAATTGGTAAAGAAGGTATTGATATAGAATACTAAGCCGCATCTTTAATTTTTTGATTATACCAATCTGGTGCCAGAAAATTACTCTTCGGGAAGGGTAATTTATTTACAATAATATCTTCAAAAAAAGTAGGTACATAATTACATGGCACCATCTCTCCTAGATATTTTCCAGTATCTGGATCTTTACCTGTCTGCACCCATCGGTAAATATCACGTGAAATATAATTTCCTTCTTTATCTATACCTAAAATTTCAGAAATATGTGAAGTCCTTCGACCACCATCATGGTAACGAGAGCATTGAACAATGATTTGCATAGCAGACGCAACCATTTTCCTGATCGCTGAAGGAGGTATTTGTGTTTCACCCATCAAACATAAAGTTTCTAATCTAGTACAAGCATCTATTGGGTTATTGGCATGAACCGTTCCCATACTGCCATCATGACCAGTATTCATGACTTGAATGAGGTCAAGTGCCTCGGGCCCTCTTACCTCACCTACAATAATTCTATCAGGACGAAGTCTCATGGCTGAAACTACAAGATCTCTAATTGTAACTTCTTTTACTCCCCTTTCTTCATCAGCTTTTCTTGTTTCAAAATTAACAACATGCTCAGCTTTTACTTGTAGTTCGGCAGCATCTTCAATAATGATTAATCGTTGTGTTTTGGGAATTCTTCCACCTAGCACGTTTAACATGGTTGTTTTTCCAGACCCTGTACCTCCGGACACAATAATATTTTTTCCCAAATACATACAAATATCTAGGAATACCGCTGCATCTTTAGACATTGACCCAAAACTTATCATATCTTTTAACGTTAACTTTTCTTTAGAAAATTTTCTGATCGCTACTGTCGTTCCATTTTTTGCCATAGGTGGCAAGACAACGTGAATTCGAGAACCATCTGGTAAACGAGCATCTAACTGAGGATTATCATCATCAATTCTTCTATGCACTTTTTGAGCAATAGCTCTCATCGCGGCAATAAGCGCTTCTTCATTATGAAACTTACAAGGAGTTTTATATACCAAACCTTTTTTTTCTACAAAAATTTCAAAGGGACCATTTATCATGATTTCAGAAACTCCTGGATCATCCAAAAGTTCTTTAATCGGAAATAAAAACTGGGCAATGGCATCGTCAAAAACATTCATCTCTTTTTCCTAATGAAAAAAACTTAATTATCTAAATCCATTACATCACTCATGCCTTTTAATTCTTTAAGTTCATCTTTTTTTATTTGTACCCATTCACTTGGCGCATCTTTAGGCCTCCAAACATGAACTAGATCAGAGGCCAGGCCCCTTCTCAAGGTCTCGTCTCTATCAGACGATTTTTCAATAACCATTACTCTTCCAGCAAATTTATTATTTGGACAATTAAATTGATAGACACCGGCCTTATCAAAAAATGTTTCGGCCTCAATAATTTTTCCAGTTTTTGCAAAAGTATATAAATTTTTATCTGGTATATTAAAACATGCAGACTCATCACCTACCGCAGTAATAAAAAATCTTACTTTCTCACCTTTAAAAACGGTTAATCGATTTGGATAAAATCCCTCTTTACTCATTATGACAGCTTGCTCTCTATAGGGAACATCGAAAGTAGTGGCGTGATGATAGGTATCCTCAATCGCCGACACTTTGAAAGAAATTAATAATAGAATCAAAAATATTTTAATAAAGTCCTCGCTATTTATCCTAGTAGCTATGTCGGTTACTTATCGCCAAAACTTTAATCCTGGGTCAATCAGGCTTGGCCGAGAATTGGGATATTTGTGAATCTAATAGCTTAGAATTGAGTAAATACTAAATAGTTTGATCTTCAGAACTTGGAACAATTGGAATCAAATCTTTTTTTGGCACTTGAACTACTTTCTTTTTAAATTTTATAAGTAGTTCACCTTTTTTATTTTCAAATTCAGGATGAGTTTCATCTAATCCTTGAGGTATAGAAAATTCTCTTTCAAAATGTATCCGTACAATCTTTTTTTTATTTTGCATTTCTGATTGAGATTCAACATCACCTTTAATAGTAATTTTTCCTTTTTTAATTTTAATATCAAGTGGACGATCTTTGATTTGTTTTACTTTTAAGCTTAGGATCTGATGAGTTTTAGTTTCTTGCCAATCATATTCTCCGACGACATCCTCCTGTCCATCAAAAAAATTATTATCTCCAAAGTTTTGCATCAGTTTTTCCATGCGACTACTCATATCTTGAAAATTAGAATCATCCATTAAACTCTTGAACATTTCCTCTCTGGCCTTCATGACTTCTTCGATTTGTTTTAGCATTTGCTCCTCTTGATCACTTGCGAGCATAACGACTGGACTGAGGCAAAAAATTATGAATAAGATAAATTTCAAAATTCCTCCTTTAGTAATTTAAAAGTTCCATTACATGATAGGCAGGTATCTCGTATGGATGCGATGACTTCAAGGCTAAAATTACTTCTTTTATAATTGATTTTTCACAAACCATCTCTACTTTAACTTCTGAAACTTGCTCTAATTCTCCCAAAATTCCTATAAATGGATTGGCCCCAACCAATGGACGAAACTGGCCAACCCCAGAACTTTCAAAAGAGCAATGTTCGTAATTCCCTATTTTTCCTGCACCTGCATGAAACATTGAGGACTTAACTCGTTCAACTTCTTGATCTGGCGCGTAAAAAACAATCTGATACACTTTAAAAACCTCACAAAATCTTACTGTCATTTCTTGTAAGCTTACATTACCTGATTAATTTGGTTTAACATTAAAGCTTTCTCATTCCCACAAAACAAGGAGATGTTGTGAGAAAAATAAACTTGGTTCTTGGCTTAATTATGACTCTAACTACTGCACTTACTCAAGTGAGTTTTGCGTGTGACATTCATGGAAAAACAGGAATTCTTCCAGAAAATAATCTTAATATCCCAGTCGGTTTAAAATCCCTCGAAGGTGGTATTACTGAAGCTCAATTCAATAAAGTAATTAATAGAGTAGCAAAACTATACTCACCCGTGGTTAGAAAATTAGGTGGAACATTAACTTTTAATCGTAACTGGACTGACGGAACAGTAAACGCTTATGCAAATAGAGAAAACGATACTGGAAATGTTTGGTTTGTTTCAATGTTTGGTGGACTAGCACGTCATCCTCAAATGAATGAAGATGGTTTTGCTGTTGTCGTTTGCCATGAATTGGGACATCACCTCGGTGGTGCACCAAGAAAAACAGATCCTGCAACAGGACTTTTAAGATGGGCAGCTAATGAAGGTCAAGCAGACTATTATGCAACATTAAAATGTTTAAGAAATTATTTTGCAAATCAAAATAATCAAAAATATTTAAAAACAATCAATGTTCCAACAGCTGTTTCAAATTCTTGTGAAAGTTCATTCTCGAATGCCAACGAAATTGCGACTTGTGAAAGAAGCGCAATGGCCGGATTAACATTAGGAAATTTTTTCAAAGCACTTATGAATACTGCAGATAATTTAGACTTTAGTACTCCTGATTCAAGAAAAGTATCTGTAACTTTTGATGCTCATCCACAACCTCAATGTAGACTAGATACTTATTTTCAAGGCTCACTGTGTGACAAGAGCTTACAAGAAGATACTTCAGCAACAGATGTGAACATTGGCTCTTGTACTGCTAGAAATGGAGATACTGTAGGTTTACGACCAGCATGTTGGTATGCAGTTCCTAATTAATTAATTTCTAATTCTAAATAAAAAAAAGCCTCTCTGATATCAGAGAGGCTTTTTTTTTATCTAACTAAATATTTATTTTTAAATATTATTTTTTCTTTGGAGCAGGAGCAGCTACTGGAGCTGGGGCGGCCGGCTCAATTGCTATTAATTCAACTTCAAAAATAAGAGTTGCACCACCAGCAATTTTTGGAGGAGCACCAGCATCACCATAAGCAAGTTCAGAAGGAATTACGAATTTAGTAGTTCCACCGACTTTCATTAATTGAACACCTTCAGTCCAACCTTTAATAACTCTATTCAAAGGAAAAGAAACTGGTTTACCTCTTTCTTTAGAAGAGTCAAAAACTGTTCCGTCCATTAAAGTACCATGATAGTTAACTTTAACTACATCCGTTTCTTTTGGACTTGGTCCTGTTCCTTCTTTGATATGTTTGTACGCTAAACCAGAAGCCGTTTTAGTTCCACCTTCTTTTGCTACAAAATTTGCTAAAAATTCTGCACCTTTTGCTTTAACACCAACAGATTGTTTTTCCATACGAGACTTAAACATCTCTTGGATTTTTTGTTGGTAGGCCATAGGATCTACTTTTTGTTTTTCATTTTTTGCAGCATCACGAAGACCTGCTGCTAATGCATCAAGTTCTGCATCTGACATGCTCAATTGTGTTAGACGTGTGCCAAACATAGTTCCAATTGAATAAAATGTTTTTTCTTCTTCAGTTTTTGGTTCTTTGGTTTTTGAACACCCAACAACCATTAAACCGCTTAACATAACGGCAGTTAAAAGTTTTCTTTTCATCGATTCAATCCTTTGTAAAATGTGATGAATTGCTATTTCTTATCTATATTAATGACAACTTGGACTTTCGTAAAGACTAAGTTAAGGATTTATAATTAAATTATCTTTGCGATCAATATTTTTTGGCAAAGAATTTTCCCAATCACCATATAATGGATTTGGAAAAACAATAAATCTCTCGCCAAATTCCCGACTTTTCTTATCCACTATTTTTTTTCTTTCGTCACTTGATTTGTGATCCCATGCCATATCAAAATCATGAAGATTATCACCAAATAATAATACAATTTCATATTTTTTTTGAATTTCTTGTCTTCTTGCCTCTTTACTCCAGTCACTCGTCATAAAAAATAAATTATCTTTTTTAACTGGAATATTTAATCTTTTAAAATTAAGAAGTGTATTATCAATTTGGTCAATAGTTCTATTTGAAATAAAAAAGACTTCGACTCTATTGGAGATAGCATACTCTATAAATTCTTTTGCACCGGCCATAGCGTGGGCCTGTGATAAAGTTACCCACTGATCAAAACTTTTTTGATTCCAGGGAATATTATTTTTAATATCATAAGCACCTGAAAAAGAATTATCGAAAATAGTTTCATCAATATCAAAAACAATCGCACGTTTTTTATTATGTTTATTTTCTAAATCACGATCTAGTTTTAATCTTGCAAGATTATAAGCTTGGTAACAGAGTGCCTGATATTCACCGCTTCTTTGTTGCCAAAGATAGGCTCCAACTTGATACTCTCGAGGAGATAGCTCAACATGAGAACATGAAAAAGTGAGAGAAAGAATTATAACTTGAATTAATAATTTCCACATAATTTAAAATCCTGCCTCGTCTAATGCCAAGTTTGCCATTTGATCACATAATTCATTTTGTGGATGACCATCATGTCCTCTTACCCATAAAAACTTTATTTTTTCAAAATTATGTTTAAGTGCATCTAGTTCTTTCCACAATTCTAAATTCTCAGGGCTTTTATTATCTGCTTTTTTCCAACCTCTACTTTTCCAACCAGGCACCCATTTATCAATTCCATCAATGACATATTTTGAATCACTATAGACGAAAACAGGCTCATGACTTTGTGAAAATCCATCTTCTACAAACTTTTCAATTAGTCCACGTAAACCACGAATAACACCTTCAAGCTCCATCTTATTATTAGTGGTGGAAATATCGACACCAGATGATTTCAAAACAAATTCACCCAAATTGTTTTGGATAACAACGGCCCATGAGCCAGGTCCTGGATTACCACGACAAGCTCCATCACTAAAAACAGCATATCCATTTTCCATATTTAACATTTCAATCGGCATTGGATAGCTTACTTCTTGCATCGTAGCTAGCTTAAAATCTTCCAAGGGAAGATGATCAACTTTTAATTGTAATTGATTAATTAATTTTAAGGCCTCAGGGTCTTCACTAAAAATCCCAAGTAATTTGTTCAGATATTTTTTAATTTCATTTTTTTTCATAGTCTGAATTTTAGCTTTATTGATATGCTTTTTAAAGCGTATATGTTAATTATTTAAAATGAATAATAAGTTTTCAATTCGAGTATTTAAACAATATTTTAACTTTGCCTCTTCGCATTTTATGATATTTAAAGATGGGACTCGTGAACCGCTCCATGGACATAATTACCGGATCCAAGTCAAAGGAAATTCACACTCCCTTACTGATGATATGGTATTTGATTTCTTAGATATTAAACCTATTGTAAGAAAAATTTGTGATTTACTTGATCATAAGTTGCTGCTTCCGGCCTTAAATACTCATTTAAAAATTAAAGAAGTTGAAAATAATTACCAAATAGAAACACCTGATAAAAGTTTCTTCAGTATACCAAAAACAGATGTACTATTACTTCCAATTGAAAATACATCAGCAGAGCGATTTGCAATTTACATTGCTGAACAAATTCAATTAAATATATCCCAAACTTTTAAGTTTCAATTTGATGAACTTGAAGTTGAAGTTGAAGAAACACCAGGTCAATCTGCAATCTATATTCTGAAAAAGGAAAAATAAAAATGAAATTTATCAAATTACCATCTCACGAGTCAGTAAAGGGTAATGAAATTATTGCCTATAAAACTGAGCAAAAAAGTGAAAAATACACATATATTCTAGGTGCTGTACATGGTGATGAAGTAGAGGGTGCACATTTAGCAAAAAAACTTTTTGAATGGTTACAAGTTCAAGAAGAAATAGATTTACCTACGATTGTTATTCCCATTGTTAATATTGATGGGTTTCTTGCAAACTCTAGAGTGAATGGAAATGGAGTTGATTTAAACCGCAATCTTCCATCTAAGTTCTGGAAACCTGAAGCTACTGAGGCAAAATATTTTCCAGGGAAAGAACCATTAAGTGAACCAGAAAATAAATTTCTAGTTGAGCTTTTTGAAAAATACCCACCGCGATTTATATTAAGTTTTCACTCTTGGTACCCTGTTCTAAATTACAACGGAGCCTGTAAAGAAATTGCCGATTTTTTAGCTAAATATAATAATTATGAAATCGCAGCTGATTTTGAGGATCATCCGACTCCTGGCTCTCTGGGTGAATTTGGACCTCAAGCTTACAACTGCCCAGTACTGACTTTTGAATGTCCATTGCTTTCAGAGACTGTAAGTTTAGAAAAAATTTGGAATGATAATCAAGAGGGATTAACTAAGCTATTTACTACGCAAGTAATAGAAAATTTTAAAGCTTAGTATACTTAATTACTTCAACCGGACAAGCTTCCGCAGCTTCTTGAACTTTTAGTCCATCATTTAGCGGAGCATTTGGTTTAATAATACAAGTTGTATCTGTAACTTCAAAAACTTCTGGAAAAATTGCAGCACACGCATCACATACAATACATCCTGGCTCAATCCAGACCTTAGAAAGTGCAAAAGTTGGAACAGCAGAGGAAGCTCCAGCATCTACAGCGCCTCCAGCAAACTGATTGGCAAATTCTGGATTAGTGGCCAGTTTTAAAGCTTTTCCTGTTTTTGGCAAAGGACCTGAGATAAATGACCTATCGGCCGCTGTTTTATAAACTGGTTTAACTTTCTCTGATTTGTGTTTTTGATTAAAAACTTCAACCGATTCTGTTGTTGAATTATATTTCAGCAAAAATTGTTTTCCTTTCATAGAAAGTAAATGAGTAATTCCACCCTTTGAAGAAGTCATTTCAATTTCAATTGTGGCAGACTCAAAACCTTTTGCATTTATAAAATTATGCAATGGGCTTCCAAGATTTAAGTCAATTGCAAAATCTTCACCGCTAGCATCAAAATCTCTAGTTATTTCTAATTGAGTGGGTTCTCCAAATGGATTAAAAAGATGAAGCTTAATTTGGTTAAATCTAACTTCATTTATAGTCTGATCCCATGAAAATCCAAAAGCAAAACCATCTTTTCCATGCTCACTTTTTAAAAATTGGAATTTTGGCTTAACAAATAGAAAGTGAAATGCACCAGTAAGTAAACTGAGTGCTCCTAATCCAAGCAATAAATTAACTGCTATAAAAGTTGCAACACCCATGGCAATAAATGTCGTGTTCAAAAAAAACCTCTTTGAAGTAATTGAATTTGAAATATTCTATCATAAGAATTTAAGATGTTGAGGAAAAAAGTGCGATTGCTTCTTTTAGATTAAAAATTGTAAAGAGCTTCTCATTTTCAATTTTTGCAAGTCCTATCAGGTATAAGCTTTCAGTATAGGCCCAAACTAAATTCTGCGAATAAATTGTCTTCTCAACCTTTTCGAGCTTAAGCAAATGGATGGGTATCTGTTGTCCCTTTAAGTAGCGACTTACTTCACTATTCCCGACTATAACACTCTGTAATGGGAACATCTCATCAAGCATCTTCCCATTCTGGTCTAAATTAAATTCTTCATTTTTGACTGGCCATTTATTCAATGGAATTGAAAATTCAGATAAAAAAGATCCAATGGCCGTCCGCTTTAATTCTTTTAGTGCACCTACTCCATTTAGAAATTCTGAAATCTCTTCAAACAAACTTCTGATATATGTTCCAGATGAAACAGTCGCTTCAAAACGAATTGCTGGATAATCATAGGACAATATTTTAAAAGACAAGATGCTTCTTTTCACTTTTTCTTTTTGAATTATACGGCCTTCAAGGGCGTGTTGATAAAGCCGCTTACCTTCAAACTTAGTAGCAGAAATAGCATGAGGTGCTTGCCAATATTCTCCTAAAAACTTATCTGATAATAATTTATTAATCGTATCTAGATCCATTTTTTGAAAACAGCTATCTATCTCTTTCTCTTCTGTAAAAGGTGTTGTGAAATCACCTGAGGAAGTTTTTTGACCAAAAATACCCAAGGCCTGGTAAGTCTTAGGAAGATATTCATGGACATAATCATTCATTTTCTGGGCACCTTGAATTCCAATCAAGAGCACTCCTTCGGCAAAAGGATCTAATGTTCCAAAATGACCAATTTTACCAAAATCAAAATTTAAATTTTTTTTAAAATGATGAACAACTTGAAAAGATGACATCCCAACAGGTTTATAGGTATTAAATACTAAAGGAATTTTTGAATAATCTTCATTCTTCTGAATCGTCATGTGATTTTGCATTTTTGATGAGCTCAACTATTTTATTTTCTTCATCAAATTGATTATCATAGATAAATGACAACGAAGGAACATGGCGAACATCTAAAACTTTAGCAAGCTCAGATCTGATTTTTCCTTTTGCAGCTTCAATTGCTTTCTTTGCATCACCTCTTCTGTGAGCATCAAATGTATCCCAAAAAATAACTGCATAACCATAATCTGGCGACATTTCAACTTTTGTCACACTGACAAAACGAAGCCTTGTATCGGCCAAAGTAGTTCGAAGAAGACCGTTAATTTCATTCAACAGTCTTTCTTCAAATTTATCTTTCTTAAAATTATTTTTTTTAACGGCCATAATTAATTTCTATAGTGCTGGTCTAGATTCTTTTGCACCAGCGGCCATTCCTTTAGCATCATCAAGCGTTCTTTTTTTCTGGATCATCATATAGGCTTCAAAAATATCTGCTTCTTTAATATCATCAAACTCTTGGAGTGCGATACCACATTCATATCCATTTTTAACTTCTTTAGCGTCATCTTTGAATCGCTTAAGTGAAGACATTTTACCGTCATGAATAATTTTTCCGTTACGAAGAAGTCTGATACTACAGCCTTGTGCGATTTTGCCGTCAATAACATAAGAACCTGCAATCACTCCGGCCTTAGGAATATTAAAGACAGTTCGAACTTCAGCACGACCAATAAACTCATCAACAAATTCAGGATCAAGAAGTCCTTCAAGTGCCATTTTTACATCATTGATCAATTCATAAATAATTGAATAATTTTTAATATCAACACCTTTTTCTTCGGCCATTTTTCTAGCAGAAGTTACAGGTCGCATGTTAAATCCAATGATGAATCCACCAGCAGTATTGGCCATCTGAACATCAGAATCTGTAATAGGTCCAACTCCACCTGCAATAACTTTCACTGCAACTTCTTGGTTACCTAAAGTTTCAAGGGCCTGCTTAATAGCTTCATAAGAACCTTGAACATCTGATCGAATAATAAGGTTGAGCATTTTTTGCTCTTCGCCTTCTTTTGAAGCGCTTGAGAAAAAGTCTTCAAGTGAAACTTTTTTCTTCTCTGGAGCAGCTGCTAAAAGTTTTCTTTCTGAAATTCTATTTTCAATAATTTTTTTAGCTTCACGATCATTTTTAACAACGTTGACTTGATCACCTGGTGACGGAGCTTGGTCAAGTCCCAGTATCTGAACTGGAGTTGATGGACCAGCAAATTCAATTTGATTTCCAAGGTGGTCAGTTAAAGATCTTGCTCTACCACAAGTTTCTCCAACAACAATCGAGTCACCTTTATTTAGAGTTCCAGTTTGAATAAGAATTGTAGCCATTGGTCCACGACCTGCTTCAATTTTAGATTCGATAACTAAACCTTCAACATTTCCTTTGGGATTTGCGCGAAGATCAAGCATCTCAGCTTGAAGTAAAATAGCATCCAGTAAATTATCTATTCCTTCACCTTTCAATGCTGAAACAGCAACAAATTGCGTTTGCCCGCCCCAGTCTTCGGCCAAAAGATTAAACTCAGTCAATTCTTGTTTAACTTTATCTGGATTAGCTCCAGGTTTATCCATTTTATTTATAGCTACAATTATAGGGACACCTGCATTTTCACAAAATTTAATAGATTCTTTTGTTTGTGGCATAACCCCATCATCTGCAGCAACAACTAAAACCACAACATCTGTTGCGTTGGCTCCACGTTGTCTCATCGATGCAAAAGCGGCATGGCCTGGAGTATCTAGAAAAGTAACTTCTTTTCCACTTTCTGTTTTAACAGAATAAGCACCAATATGTTGAGTAATACCTCCGGCTTCTCCAGCGGCTACTTTTGCTTTTCTTAGGGTATCTAATAATGTCGTTTTACCGTGATCGACATGTCCCATTATTGCGACAACAGGAGGTCTAGTTGGAAATTTATTTTTTTCTTCGTCTGTTAAAGCTTCTTTACCAATTATTTTATTTTCTTTAAAAGCTTTATCTTCAACTCTATAATTAAAAAGTTCACATATCTGAGCAGCAAGCTCAGGACCAACATAGTCTGTTTCTTTAATTAATAAATTTAATCTTAAACAAGCATCAATTAAATCTTTAAATTTAAGACTTAATTTTTTAGCGAGCTCATTTAACTCAACACCTTTATGAATATGAATAACTCGCTTAGAGTCTTTAAGTTCTGTAAGTTCTGTTGAAGATGCTGGGCCCATATAATCACGTTTCCGTAAGACCTGTGAATAAATAGGACGACCAGTTCCTGACAAAGTTACATAAGATTTTAACTCATCTTCTGCTCTTGTAAAATTTAAAGCTTGAGACTTACTTGCTATAACTTTTTTACCAGTCATCATTGAAGCAAGACCACCTAATCTTTTTTTATTAGATACTTCTTCATCCTCAAGACGTTTCTTGTTATCTTCAACCTCTTTAGGTGTCATTGGAGTTGTACGTGCCGCAACCGGTGCCTGAGGCTTAACTGGCGGAATATGATTCGGATCTTTTGATGGTGTATAAACTGGAGTAAATCTATGGACACGATCTTGAAATGGCTTACTTAAAACTGGTCCTGAAGTTGTTTTTTCAACAGCTACTGCAACTTCATTCTCAACTCGAGGAGGGGCTTTTGAAACAACTCTCAAACCGCCAGAGATCTCTTGTGTACTCACAGAGTCCTGTTCATCCGTTTCAATGTTTTCTGTTTGCTCTAAATCTTGATCAGTATCATGATCAACTTCATGATCTTGAGCTGATAATTCGATATTGCTTTCATCAAATAATTCTTCAGAATTATCTTCTATATTAGAACTATCTTTGTCATCTGATTTTCGACGGATAACAGAAGTCTTCTTCTTAACAACTAAAGTTGATGATTTAGAAGCTGAAACTTTCGTAGCTGCTTTCGAAACATCCGAAGATTTTAAGTCTACAGTTTTTTTATCAATTGTTTTAGTCTCACTTGATATAACTTTTTTCCTGACGACTTTCTTTTTGGGTTCGTCATGAGCGGCCAAAAGTTCTTTCTCTTTTTTATAAGATGCTAAGAAGCTTGTAACATCTGCATCACTCAAGACCGACATATGATTTCGAACTGCTACACCCTTCGATTTTAGTAATTCTACTAAATCTAATGGGCCCAATTCTAATTCTTTCGCCAATTCAAAAACTTTTTTTGGCATAATCAACTCCGTATAAAATACCTATTTCAATTTAAAAGCAGCTAATTCTTCACGTAATCTTCTTTCAGCATCAGAGAACTTATCTTTGCCGTCAGTTTTATCTTCAGTGTGTTTTTCAATCAATCCTCTATAAGCAGGAATTGCTGAAGCCGAAACTAATTCTTCTTCATCCGAATTTAGATCAAGATCGCCTTTTTCAATTGCATCATGAGTTGCTTTTAAGATTGCTTCCCCATCTTCTAATTGAGTATGCAAAATCTCGGCAAGTACAGATGCCTCAAGCGCAGCTAAATCACCGATTGACATAATTCCGGATTGAACCAACATTTGAGCACGTGGATCAGTAACCAAAGGAATTTGGATAAGTGACTCTACTGCTTTGTTGATTTTTTCTTGAAGTTTTACTTTTGAAATAATATTAATTTTAAATCCGGTTAACATTGCTGCTAAACGAACATTTTGTCCTCTTCTACCAATAGCAAGAGCTAATTGATCATCATCAACAACTACATCTAGAGCATTCCCTTGATAATCAACTTGTATATTAGTTATTTCAGCAGGTGCCAAGGCAGCTCGTGCAAAAACTTCGACTTCGCTGTTCCATCGTACGATATCAATTTTTTCACCTTGAAGTTCATTAACAACATTTTGAACTCGGGAACCTTTCATACCAACACATGCACCAACAGGATCTATATCTTTTTGAGATGTATAAACAGCGATTTTAGCACGTTGCCCTGGCTCTCTCGCTGCAGATTTAATTTCAATCTCACCTTCGAGTATTTCTGGAACTTCAAGTTCGAATAATTTTACTAAATACATTGGCGATGTTCGAGAAAGTCGAATTTCTGGACCACGATTAGTCATTACGACTTCAGATAAATAAGCTTGAATTCTATCACCCGTTTTAAAATTTTCACCAGGAATTATTTCTTTACGCGAAAGAATTGCATCTGATTTTCCAAGATCTACAATTACATTTCCACGCTCGTATCTTCTTGCTATCCCTGTTATTAACTCGCCTTCTCTGTGCTTGAAATCTGAAAATAAAATTTCTCTTTCAGCATCTCTAACTTTTTGAAAAATAATCTGTCTGGCCGTTTGAACGTCTACTCTTGTAAAATTAGGGTTTTCGATTCTTATTCCTAATTGATCTCCAAGTTCTACTTCACTATCTAAAACTTTGGCATCATTAATTACAATCTCAACTATTGGATCTTTAACTGTATCTACAACATTCTTATATTGATAAATTTCAATTTCATCTTCCACGTCATTATATTTTGTTTCGTATTCACCCTGAATACCATATTTTTTTCTTGCAGTTACCAGAAATGCCTGTTCAATTGCTTTGATAACAACGCGTTTATCAATACCGCGATCTTTTCCAAGCGTTTCAATCATTCTGCCTAATTCTGAAAAATTCATCTGAACCTTCCCTTCTTTAAAGTTTAATATTCTATTTCGTTAAATTTGTTTCTAGATTTGACCTTTTAATTTGTTCAAAAGGTATTTCTAATATTATATTTTTAATCTCAATTTTGATTTTTTCGTTATTTACTTCTAAGAGTTTTGCTTTCAATTTTAAATTATTTCTTAGTGATTTTGGAAAATCCAATGACTGCGCTTCAGAAATAATTTTATTCAAGACAAGTGAAATATCTTCACCAATTACGGATTCAAAATGAGATAGGTTTTTTAATTCTCTAAATAACCCAGGAGAAGATACTTCTAAAGTAACATTCTCAGGCATCCAGGTTTCAGATTCAAAATATGAAGTTGTTGCACGATCAACACGAATACAATCTTCAAGTGTTGCGGTTTTTGTAAGTGGATCCATAATAAATAAACGTAAATCACCTGGGCCTGAAACCCATTCCATATCGTATAGAACTAATGACTGTTCACTAACAATCTTGCTAGATAATTCATAAAATTTTTGCTCTAAACCTGAGCGTTCTAAAACTAAATTCAATTTATTCCCTTACCATAAAAAAAAGGGCGGAATCTTTAGAATCCACCCTGTATATATCATTAAATTTATTATTAAATTAATTTGATACTTTTTTGGCGATAAAAAAAAACAAAGCTGTTTTCTCTTATTTCTACACTATATACAGAATTTTATTGAATTGCAAGATTTTAGATTTTAACAGAAGTGCTTAACGTCATAATAAATGCATCACGATTAGCTCCATAAAAATTTTTCTTTGTGTGAATTACACAAAATCCATTTTTTTGGTAGAGTTGAATTGCATTGGCATTTGTAATCTCAACTTCGAGAAAATAATTTTGAATATTTTGGGTTCCTGATAATAGCTCTATGCTTGAAATGAGAAGTCTTTGAGCGACTCCATTCTTTTGAAATTTTGGAATTACTATAATTTTTAAAAGATGCGCAAAGGAATCTACGGCGTTAAAATTTAAAAGAGCAAAGCCAACACATTTATTATCAACACTGATGATTGACAAGAGTCTGGTAGAATCTTCAAAAACGTGTTGCCAAGATGCGCTATCCCAAGGTGTAGGAAAAAATTCACGATCAATTGAAGAAATAATATTAAGCAAATCAACTGTAAATTTTTCAGCTGATAAAATATGCTGGATGTCAAAAATCATTATTTATACAGGTGAGCTTAAATCAACATTTCCAATAGAGCGATCAATCGTTGTTTTAGCTTCCATATGAAAACGTATTTTGGCCAAAGGGTTAAACGTATAACCATCTTTACCACGAATAATATATTTACGTTTTGTGTCTGC
>JAVHRK010000039.1:0-1101 GCA_036171615.1 Bacteriovoracaceae bacterium | reverse complement strand
TTTGTAACTGCTCATACCCATTAAATTAAATGTAAGGCCATGTTAGGTAGAAAAAACTGGGCCTTACATTTTTGTTGTGGCATATTTGTCTTAAATGACAAAAGAATCTTTAAGAAAACAATTTGAAAAAATTAAAACAGAATCAAGTCTAGCGCTTGAAGATAAAAAAACGCCAGCTCATGTGCGCGCTCTCTTCACGTCACTCATTTCTCTTTTTGAAATAATGATTATTATTTTCATGGAAAAAAAAGTTAGAAAAACATCTAGTAATAGTGGCCTACCGCCATCTCAAGGATTTGGTAGTAATGGTAACCGCAACACCGGAACAACTAGTCGTCAAAACTTAACAAACGAAGTTTCAAATATTAAAACAACTGAAACAGTTGAAACACTTACGCCTCAAGAATGTCATAACTGCGGTGCAGATTTATCTGCGCAAAAAGTTATTTCAACAGAAAGCCGAGTGAAAATTGATATTATCTATGAAGTAATTCACCACACGGTTATTTGCGAAGTTAAAGAGTGCGAGATATGTGGTGAAAAAACCAAGGGTGAGTTTCCTAATGATATGCAAGGCCCAGTTCAATATGGAACCAGTATTAAAATTATGATTATTGATTTTTTATGCGTTCAAATGATGTCACTTCAAAGAACACAAGAACATTTCCAAGGACTGATTAAAAGAATAATGTCACAGGCAAACATGTTGAAATATATTTTAAAATTCAGCGACTCATTAAAAGAGTGGGAAGAAAGACAAATAAAAGCAATATTAAAAATGAAAGTTATTCATTGCGATGAAACGTCGACAAGAATTAACAAGTTATTATTTTGGGTTCACTCTTATTCATATGGAAATATAACTCTTAAGTTTGTTCATGCCAAAAGAGGGCTGGAGGCAATAGTTGATATAGGGATTATTCCAAAATATGGAGGAATTATTGTCCACGACTGCTGGGCCAGTTATTTCAAATTTAAGAATGTGCTACATGCAATATGTGGGGCACATATATTACGCGAATTAAAATTCATTGAAGAATCTAATGCATATGCTTGGGCAAACTTAATGAAAGAGCTTCTGAAAGAAGCTGCTGGAGTAGT
>JAVHRK010000038.1:0-5446 GCA_036171615.1 Bacteriovoracaceae bacterium | reverse complement strand
CTCCGGTTGAGGTTATGTGCTTAAAATAGTGTCCGTTTTAACAAGGGAAGATCATACCTTGAAGCATACATGCATTCAAAAACTTCGCAGCCTATTGGCTTTAGGTCACAAATACAAAAAAAAGTAGAAATTAAATCTCTTGGAAAAAATTATAATTGCGATTTAGGTAAAGAGGCTTGTGAAAGTACTCTACCTGATAAGACAAAGATCAAAGTTTCTTTTACACCTAGGCCAATTAAAGTAGAAAAATCTTTCTCGATTAATATTGAGTCCAATTCAAAAAAATATGTTCCTGAAAGTGTAGATTTTGTAGGAGTAGATCAAAACATGGGGTTAATAAGACCTAAAATTAAAAATAGCAAAGCCGTTGTAACACTTCCTCTTTGCGAATCGACTAGTATGAATTGGGTTATTCGACTAATTGTTAAAGATTACAAGTCCCAATTATATTTTCTTGAGTACTCATTACTAACTAGTAATTAATAACTAATCAGTGGCAAGATTTTGAGGCTGTACATTTAGGCAATTTAAATAAGATCTCCCTACTGTATTACTTGGGTTTCTTGTGTTTATAAGGTCTTATGCTGAAGAAAATAATTCCCTTAAGTATTATTTTTATTAATTTATCATTTTAGCTTAACATTATAAGGGTATTTATTCATATATTTGGAGCAAAGCTATGTCACAAAAATTATTTTCATTAAGTAAAAAAACAAAAGCAATATTTTTAGTTATTATTTTAATGGGGATTGCAATTTTCGTTTTTCAAAACGCACGACCAAATGGAGGAGGAACGTCACTTTCATCTGCCAATCCTCCTGTCCGGCCTGCATATTTAAACGGTATTAACTTAATTGGATTGTCATCAAAAATAAATCCAACGCGTGGATCTCTACAAAATATTGTGATAAATGCTGGTGAATTCGTTTTAATAGATCGCGATGTTGATATAGGAAGTCTGACTATCCAAGCAGGAGGAGAACTTCACTGTCCGATAAATTTAGATCCCGTTACAGTGAGAGTAACTTCAATAATTGTAAATGGTAAATTGCAATGTGGTGCTATTGGAGCTCCCTATCAAGGAGAGATGTATTTTGTATTGAAACATGACGGATCTGCACTTCCTACTGTTGGTGATTTCTCTGCTGAAAATGCGGAAGAAGATTTAAAATTAAAAGTACCTAGTACTTACAGGGCGATATTAATAAATAATGGAGGAGCGGTCGATTTTAATGGCGCCAATGATCGCGTAGCTTGGACTAAGCTTGCGGCTAGTGCAAACAAAGGTGATAGTTTTATTCTCGTTGACAATGGCAGAGGATGGAGGCTTGGAGATACAATTACCATCGCACCTACTGGGTTTGATTATAGTCAATTTGATCAGGTTCAAGTTACAGGATTCATGAAAGATGCTGAGACCGGAAAATTGCGAGTTAATTTTACGCCTTCACTTAAATATTTTCACAATGGTATAACTCAAACTATCAACGCGCCAGCGACAGGAGCACCAGCCAATTTACCGGCACAAACGGTTAGGCTAGATGAACGAGCTGAAGTTGCAGTACTCAACCGACATATAATTATAACGTCAGACACTGAAGGATTAGATCCAAACGATACGACACTTGTGAATGCGCCATATATAGGTGGTCATATGATGGCGATGGCAGGATCTATGGCATATATCGATGGAGCTGAGTTTTCTCAAATGGGTCAAATGGGAATTATGGGACGTTACCCATTTCATTGGCACAAGGCGGGAGATGTAACAGGACAATATATAAAAAATTCAAGTATCCATGATACATTTCAAAGATGTGTGACTGTTCATGGATCTCACAATGCTCTTGTTGATCGCAATCTCTGCTATAATCATCAAGGCCATGGTTTTTTTCTAGAAGATGGAAATGAAACTGGAAATTTCATCACACATAATTTGGGAATGTTCTCAAAACGGCCACCGATCGGAAGAGAGTTGTTACAATCTGATATCAATGATAATCAAGCACAAAGATTTTTAGGACCTTCAACATTTTGGATTTCCAATCCGCAAAATACAGTCATTAATAATACAGCGTCTGGATATTTTGGGACTGGTTTCTGGATGGCATTTTGTGGAGAATTAGGGCCATGTAAGAAAATGGGCATTGGGGTTCAAAACAATATAGATACAACTGCTTTCAACTCAAACTCCGCACATAGTGGAGCTGTAGGAATTACGTGGGATGGAGCTCCTGTATATGTCAGTGCAAAAAACCCAAGAAATAAAAATGATTTTGTTGTAAGTTCATCGCATTATCACCCTACAAAAACTCCCGTATTTAATTCGTTACTTGCTTATAAAAACTACTTAACAGGAATTTATATGCGAGGGAGTACAGCAATCTACAATAATGCACTTTTAGCTGATAATGGCTGGAATTTATTTTTTGCTTATAATCAAATTGTGAAAAATTCTTCAGTGATAGGTCGAAGTAACAACTTTAATCAGGATGATGAGAATTATCATTACAAAGCCGCTGTACATGGGTTAACTGGAAAAAAAATGGCCGGAATAGTTATCTACGATGGTCCTTTTGAATTAGATAGCGTCCGTTTTTTAAACTATCCGACAAGCATTATAACGAGAACGAATCAGAAAACAGGGAAAAGTACTGGTGAAGATATTACTCCACAGCCTTTTGCATATGTGGGGGGGGCAAGACGATTCTCTAATGAGGTAAAAGGATTGCAATTTTTTCCAGAGCCGTACAAGAGAATAACAAGAGGAATTGCGACAGCAGACACTGTGATTTCAACATCGATAAGGGATTTAGATGGCAGTTTGACTGGTGTCGCTGGCGCTTTAGTATTGCGAGATGATTCTATGAATCGTTCTTCAGAATGTCTTTCTTGGACAGGGACGGATCAACTTATTTGTCATCCATCGCTAAGGTTGGGGCGATTAAATTTTCGTGATAGAGGGAAAGGTTTGAACGTTCCATATGTTGTTCAAAGAATTAGCCCAGAAATGGTCAAAAGTTATAGCTTTAGTGACTTAGAGGTTAAATTAAAAAACATAATAGATGGATCGGTAAATAATAAATTTAACATACTGAACGATGGCAGCCAATATACCGTCATATTTAGACCAGATGATATGGTAAGTGTTCCGGATATGATTCAGGGACCTAACTCATTGGCAGTTGGCTACCAGGCAGATCTTGGCAGTGAGTTATCGCCAGTAATTCGTTTATCGGGTAGAGGTTCTCAGTGTCGTCTTGAATCGAATCCTAATTCTAAAAGAGGTGCGATTAGCGTGACCCGTGATGCGATAAAAGTAAAATCTTTAGCTGCTTTAAATGCTTCAGCGGTTAGTTCATATTATACAGATAATGAAAATTTTTATTTTAGAATACGGGCAACTAGTTCACTCCGCGGTTCAAATTTTACGGAGTTATTATACTCGCCAGAATCCATTAGCAAGATGGGGACAAAAGAAGAACAATCAAAATCAAGAATGGTAGGAACTCATACTGTAAATTACGATATAGTTTGTGATGATTCTGTAAGTAGAATTAAGGGCTCAGTAGATTCTTCAGGAGCGACTGACACCGTAGGTGGATGGGTATGCGATTATGGAGATACACGATCAAGCAATGTTCATATATATGTTAATGGTAAAGCCGGTGTTGGTAGATATATTGGTTCTGCTTTGGCAAATCTCCCAAGCGAAATGCCTGTTGCAATAGCGTGTGGTACTACTGGAGTTGCTTATCGTTTTAGATATACTATTCCTAAAAATATTAAATCAAGCTTGAAGGGGCAACAAGTATATGTTCACGGAATTTCTTTAAGTCGTAAAAGTAATAACCTGTTGGGATACTCCAATCCGTTGGCACCACCTACTGTAAAATAGGATAAATATAATGTATAAAAAGAAATATTTTGTGATGTCATTGCTTGCTTCTGGCCTTGTTCTGGTAATGGGATGTGATAAAAAGCAACCTAGACCAAATGTCTATCCAAAAAATCAAACGGCAAAATCAAATGAGGATATAAAATATATACCACTCAGTGACGATAATGTATTAAGCGAGGAATCTGGTATTGAGTCAGCAAAGCCAATAAAGAAGTAGCGCTTAAGCGGCTTTTTTTCTGTCGGCTAAATAAATAACGTCAGCAGGTAAGGGCGGAGGGAGATCTTCTTCTGATGCTTCCTGATTAAGATAATTTTTCTCAATTTCATAGAGTCGATTCATTTCCGAATTTAATTTTGTTAATTGCAATTCTAGTTCTTTGAATTGATCATTCTCGCGAAGTTTGAGTGGAAAAAACTTTCGATTATATGTGTCGTTTATGTATCGATTCACGGCAAATATGGGGCCTGCAATTCTGTTTGATAGAATAATTCCGATGAAGCCAAAAATTGAACTTAAAAAACTGATTAGGGCCGTCCCATAGGCAAGAAAAAACTTAGTATTGCTATGGTTTGCACTGCCTTGAAAAAAGGAAACACCAAAAATGAGAATCATAAAACCAGTTACAAGGCTGAAGCCTCCAAGACTTAAACCAACACGGAATTGAAAACGAGGATTGATTAAAAATTTATTTCTCATTTCATTGGTAGGCCAATAATACTTTGAATCATGATATAGTCCATATAAAATACAGATGTAACCTACCCACTGAAAAAGATCGGCAATATTGAATACAGGGCTAAACTGATTATTGACTTTAAAAATAATAAAATCGACAACTCCTCCGTTAATAAAACGATCAGTCACGTTGCCGCAAATGCCGCCAGTTAAAATCGAAAGACCAATTCGTAAACTTAAAGATTTCATCGGAATAAAAGTCACCGCTAAAAAGTAACTACTCAAGATGCTCGCCCCAAGAGTTGTGAGAGTAATAGATTTTACCATATGTGGAAGTTCAGAAAAATTACCTAACATTAATCCGTAATTATAAGTTAAACGAAATTGAATATACTGATAATCGAGATTAGAATTGATTCCCAATGCCCATTTTTTTGTTAGAAAATCTACAGTCCACACAAAAAGCAGTGGAATTAAAATAATGCTAAAATTTTTTAAAATACTTTTTGTTTCTTTGGCTAACATTTGATCCCATTATTTAATAGCTTGTCGGTTAAAAGCGAGATGTTCTTGACTACAAAGTAACGAAATGTAATAGCACAGCGATTATGTCCTATCCTTATTTCCCGGCGATTATGTCCTATTCAATAAAAAACACTTAGCCTTTTCCTAAAAGTTATTAGGGGTTAAGTCAAAATGGGTGGAGTTTACATGTCGTTAAAAGATCAAGAAGTGTACCGTCTTTGTCAGGAAACAATTAATGGAAAGTTAAGCATCAAAGAGCTTTCAATCTTGCTTCCAAAATCCTACCGACTGTTATTTGATACTTAATTCTGCCCCGAATACCGAGTCATTCCTGTAATTATTTC
>JAVHRK010000037.1:0-61123 GCA_036171615.1 Bacteriovoracaceae bacterium | reverse complement strand
CGGTGATAATGTAATGATGTTGAGTAGTTGAAAAGAGGTGGTGCCCAGTCGCGGAATTGAACCACGGACACAGGGATTTTCAGTCCCTTGCTCTACCGACTGAGCTAACTGGGCATATACATTTTTCGGAATCTAAAAATTAATAGAATCGATCCCTTTCGTCAAATTAAATTTTGCAATCTGGAGAATTTTGTTATTCTTATTTGTATATGAAAGTTTTAAAAGAATATTTACCCTACGCAGATCAAAAAACTAATGCCATGCTCTTCCTTCCTGACGAAGATGTAGAGACTAAAAGTACAGTTGCAATTTTTACTCATGGATATACGGCCGATAAGGGCTCGATTATTAATTGGCCCATTCGCCTAGCTGAAATGGGAGTACCTTGTGTGCTTTTTGATTTACCAGGACATTATCTTGGCAATTATTCAGAAGTAGAAAGCTTTGATTATTTTAAAGATCACGCCCATGAGTTATTTTATTCTGCTTTTACTTTGCTTTCAGATTTCAAGATTGATGAAGTCATTTTGGGTGGGCATTCTTTGGGAGCAATGCTTGCATTAAAGGCACTTAATCTCCCTCAATTTCAAAATTACAATAAAAGGGCCATATGTGTTGGGATAGGAATGGCGCCTAAGAATGTGGTACATCTATTTGACACTCCTTTTTATAAGACAACATTAAATTTAAGAGAGCAGTTAGTTTCTAAGGCACTTTGTTCGGCCAATGTGTTTCCTTGGATTAAAAAAGAAAAAGAAGATATTAAACTTTTAGGACACACGATTCACTTGATCACTGGAATTGACGATCTAGTAGTAGGTAATGATGGCACTGAGCGATTTAAAGAGCTTTTAGAGCTACAAGGCAATATCGTAACAATAGAACGGCCTACAAGGCTCCCACACCACGAACCGCAACTTGCAGCAAGCCATGTTAAAAAATATTTGAAAAAAATGGAATTAATTTAAAAAGATTTTAATGTCCGCTAAATTCACAAACTGAGTAAACAGAGTGTCCCATATCCTGAATTTTTTTTGCTCCACCTAATTCTGGCAAATCAATTACAAATACAGTTTCAAAGACTTTACCACCGATCGTTTCAATTAAGGTAATTGCTCCAATTGCAGTCCCACCAGTAGCTATTAAATCATCAATTAGAAGTACTGTGGCGCCTTTTACAATTGCATCTTCATGAATTTCAATAGTGTCGGAGCCGTATTCAAGATCATAACTTTGAGAGATTGTTTTTCCAGGTAATTTTCCTTTTTTTCTAATAGGTACAAAACCTTTTTTTAGAGCAAACGCTAAAGCAGCTCCAAGAATAAAACCTCTTGCTTCAATTCCAATAATGACATCTATAGGGGAATCTTTATAGCGAAGGCTTAGAACCTCAATTACTTTTTGAAATCCAACAGGGTCTTTAAGAAGAGTCGTGATGTCGCGAAACATGATTCCCTCTTTGGGATAATTAGGAATCGTTCTGATTAAATTTTTGATATTATTCATAAGTTTTTTTTTGGGGGGGAGGAAACAAAAAATCGACGCCTGCAAAATCCATCTTTTAAACGTCGATCATCTTCGTGTGTTTATTAATCTCTATGGTAGAATACTAAAGGTTAGATAAAGATTTTTATACATCTATTTTCTTACAATTCATTACTATTTCTAACAGCTTGTTAATTGGATAACTTATAAACAAATTCACCATTAAGCGACCGAGATATATAGTCGCTATACTTGGTTAATAGTGGAGATCTTTCGTTTTTTAATTTCAAAATATGTTCTCTAATTGTAATTATTGTGGATTTGATGTCTTTAACCATCAAACTTTTTACTAGTGCTCCAAAAATGGACTTGGGCCTTATAAAAGAACGGTAACGAAAGAGAGTTTTGCCATCTATCTGGGTAAAGTAGGCGCTGCCTATAACTTCCTCAGTAGAACTAGATTCTACCATGTACCAAGTGAGTTCATAATCTTGATCGTATTTGTGGACAACTGAACCATGGGTGTAGACTGCATTGGCAAGTGGAAATGGCACGTGCATTTCATATTTAGTTATAACCTCAGTTGCACTAATATATTTAGTTGGTATGGATTTAATAACATTGGGAACATATTCCTGTTGATAATCCAGCGCCGAAAAAATGCCCATGGCCTCAAGAGGAGTGGAGTCTACCAAAATATAAATTGTAATTTCAGGCCATGATGATTTTGAAACTTCTTTCTGTTTCAAAATTAGATCACCTTTTTTTAATAAATTCCATTCTTCGCTTGATGAAATTTCAGTTAATATATCAGTTTTAGCGGCCATGCAATGGAATGGAAAACTTAAGATAAGTAGAAAAAGTAGAAAAAATTTCATCATAGAGTGCTTATTACCATAGGTAGAAGGTAAAAAGCTATAAGAGTGAATTTTTTTTATAATCTTCATAGGTTAGTTCGATAGTCCTAGCAAGGGGATATTCAAAGCTTTGCTTTAATAAGTCCTTGGTTAAACTATTGTCACAAGTCCATGAAAATGGCATTAACTCTTTAATTTTATCTGGAGTTAATCTAAGTTGATGAGGATGTATCGTATTTGCAAGAGATAAAAATTGAGCTGCAATTTTTGTAATCAGAGATGGTAAAGGCAAAAACATGATATTTTTTTTATTCATTTCTTTTTGAATAGTAAAAATAAGTTCTTCAAAAGTAATAATTGAGTCATGGGCACTGTAAAATGTCGCATTTTGTGGGTGTGAGAGTGCAAGCGTAATCGTTTCAATTAAATCGAAAACACATACAAAACTATATTCTTTTTTCCTGGAATTTAAATCGGGAAGTATGATGATACCATCACGAACCATCTTAAAGATATCAAGTACTGCGGTATCTCTTGGTCCAATAACCATAGGGGGACGAATAATCGTTACGGTCCAGTTGATAGGTTTTGTTTTTAAGAGATAAATTTCAGCATCTTTTTTAGATAGACCATAATCACTAACAGGTAAATCCAGATCACTACTGACTTTTTTTATTTCTTTTTTAGAGGGGCCAGCTGCTGCAAGTGAAGATATAAGTATAAATGAAAGAGGGGAATTATATTTTTCAATAAGAACATCGACTAAATATTTAGTTCCTAATGTATTTACCTCAAAAAAATTACTTTTTCGAAAAGAATGAACCAGACCGGCAGTATGTATAACTGAATCTATAGTATCAGGTATTTTGGATTGCCACGCTTTAGTAGAGTCACTTAAATCGCCTTGGATAAGGTGTAAGTGGGGATGCTGGAGCTTAACTTTTGCAGGTGTTCTTACAAGTGCAAATACTTCATGGCCATCTTGTAAAAGACGCTCACATAAATGTGAACCCACAAAACCATTTGCACCAGTAACTAAAATGATCATAGGTTTTTGTCGAAAATACGATAGCTTTTATAGGCCTTCGCTCCCATGGTCAATAGGGGTTTATTCATTTCAAGATTACTTTCAAGAATCCAACTCATTTCAATATTTTTAATTCTCGGATTTTTTAAAATTTCAATTTGGTTATATTTATAAAGTAGAGTTTCTAAACCAATTTTACGATATTGTTTTTTTATTCCCATGGTTATTACTCTTACACGGTTTATATATTTTTTAGGAGCGATCAATTTAAAAATTCCTGTCGGTAATAAATTACCGTTTGGAATTTGTTTAAAAACTTGGTTTAAATCAGGGAGAGTTAAAATAAAGCCTGCAGCTTCACCATTTACTTCTGCAATTTGAACTAAGTTTTCGTCGACAATAGATTTCAAATCTTTAGCTGTATGATAAAATTCCTCTTTTGTCATTGGGACAAATCCCCAATTTTCTTCCCAAGCATCATTATAAATATCAAATAAGATATCAATTTCTTTAGTCCAATTCTTTTTATTAATATTTCTGTAAGTTACTTTTGATTTTTTTTCAGTTCGATCTGCAATTCTTAAAATAATATCTGCCATTTTAAAATCAGCATTTATATTATAGGCCAATAGGTCCATTGTTTTGCTGTATCCTAGAGTCTCAATTTGCTTTAAATAATATCGAGGGTTATAGGTCATCATAATTTGAGGGTCATCCTCAAATCCATTAACGAGAAATCCGCATTCATAGTTCGTGCCTGGATTCATTGGACCTTGAACTGATGTCATACCTTCAGATTTAAAAAACGTCTCGGCCACTTTAAAGAGCTGGTTAGCAACTTCTTGATCGTCTATACTTTCAAAAAAACCAAAATGTCCTATTGACGTTTTTTGGAATGAATTAAATGCTTGATTATTAATGGCCATAATTCGACCAACAACAATATTATTTTTTTCAGCAACCCAGGTTTTAATCTTAGCTGTTTTATAAAATGGATGTTTGTTTAAATTAAGAACGTCTTTTAAAGCCATTTTTAAAGGAGGCACCCAGTGTGGATCATTTTTATAAATACTCCATGGAAGCTCTATAAATTCTTTTAAATCTTTTTTATACGATAAATTAGTTTCTCGAATTGTGATTGACATAGTCAAGCTCTCCAAATGGTTTTGAAGAGCTTAGCTTATTGATATTAATCGTGCAATTAATGAATTGAAGTTGGGATCTCAAACGTTTTTTTAGCAAGTGCAAATACTTCTAAAACAGTTGTTAGATCTTTAATATTATGTGAGGCCATATAGCTTGTCCGTATAAGTGCTTCACCTTTTGGAACAGCAGGCGGAAGGACTGGAGTTGAAAAAACCCCATGTGTTTCTAAAAATTTAGTAATCTGTAAGGCTTTCATATCGTCACCTATAAAAATAGGTATGATTGGAGTTTGTGAACCATATGTATGGAAACCTAATTCCTTAAATCCGTTTCTCATAAATTCTACGTTAGACCACAAATTTTTAAGGATTGAATCGTCTCTTTGGACAATTTCAATACATTTTGAAACTGTTGCAACTGCAGAAGGAGGCATAGAAGCTGAGAACATAAATGATCGAGCTGCATGTTGAACGTAGTCCATTGAATCTTTATTTCCAGAAATAACACCACCAATAGAGGCAAATGATTTTGAAAAAGTTCCCATATTAAAATCAACTTGGTCTTGAACATTAAAGTGATTCATAGTCCCACGACCATGTTTACCCATTACACCTAAACCGTGAGCATCATCAACATATACATAAGCTCCATATTTTTTTGCTAATGCAACTGTCTCAGGTAATTTCATTATATCGCCGGTCATTGAAAAAACACCGTCTGCAACAATAATTACTCGATTAAATCGAGAAATATTATGTGATAATACTTCTTCTAGCGATACCATATCATTATGTTTATATTTAAATGTCGTTCCCATTGCCAATCTTGAAGCGTCGAGAATGGAAGCGTGATTTTCAGAGTCAAATAGCATTAGGTCTTTGGGTCCACATAAAGCAGACAAGGCACCTAGATTAGATTGCATTCCAGTTGAAAATACTAATGCTTTTTCATGTCCTAAATAGATAGCAAGCTGTTCTTCTAGTTCTTCATGAATATTTAAATTACCATTTAAAAATCTTGAACCAGTACAACCAGTACCAAATTTATGAATCGCCTGTATGGCCGCTTCTTGTACTTCTGGGTGATGAGTAAGTCCCAAGTAATTATTGGAACCAATCATAATTTGTTTGTGACCTTTTACAGTTACCGTTGAAGCTTCTGTTTCTTCAATGGCCCTAAAAAATGGATAAAGATCATGGGCCCTGAGTAAATTAACTCGCTCAATAATCTTAGAATCACTAAATAATGGCTTTGTTTTTTCTAAATCACTCATGCAATGTGCCTCTTTCGTTAATTACAAGAATAGGAGCAAAAATTACTCTCAATCAAGAGGCCAGTCAATCAATTAGGGATGATATGAAATATTTACATTAGAGTTTAGAGAACTAAGATATGGGTTTTGCGAAGATGGCATCAAATTTAAGCTTCATTTCTTCGCCTCTTGCCTCTACGGATATTTTAACATTGAGTTCTTCTGCTATTTTTTGATTTAGATTTAAGAAAGCTATACCTATCTTAATAAAATCTGTCTTTTTGCCATCCTCATCAATAATAGGTGAGATACTTGAGATTTTAGCTTCTGGAATAAGATAATTTTTTCGATCAAATCTTAAGATACATTCTTTAAAGATTTCATTTTTTTTTAGCTGCTGATCATTTATGGTACTTATTTTAAAACTAGTACCACCAATTGATAAATCGAGAGCGTCATATACGATATTATTCATCTTAAATTGAATTTGGATAACATTATTAGCATTCAATCGAAAATTACTTCTTTGTTGACTAATAAAAATATCTTGTTGGATTTGAACTGAGTACGAGAGGTTTTCTTTATGAAATTGAAGTAATCCACCTGTAAAATAATTAGTTTTATCATCAATTGGAATTTTTAAAAGTATTTGCTTTCCCGTTTTAACTGATCCAGTAATTGTACTAAGAAATTTACCGATCGGTTTTAATTTCAGAACATTAGTTACAAAATCAAATCCATAAATTTCATAAGTTTCAGAATCCTTTTCCTCTTGACCCTTTTCCCATAGTTGCAAAAGAATCTCTTTTTTATTATCAATTTTTTGATGTAAAACTTGAGATAAATCAGATGCAGTTGTTATCTGAAAATAATGCTTTGTATTGGGATCAGTTTTCTTATTCATAAGTACATTTTCGGCAATCTCAATAGCAATCTTTAAAAAATTTTGAACTGACAATCCAGACCAGGTTAAGTAAGATAAATTTTCAAAAGGAAATTAAATGAAAACTGGAATACTTGAGAAGATGACTGTCAGTTTAATTGATGGAATGGCACATTACATACTCACTTTAAGTGAAGATCAAATCAAAATGAATGACTTAGTTGGTCAACATATAAAAATGCATTTTAATCAAGAAATTTATTGTTCTAATTGTAATAAACTCATCAAAAAAGTGTTTTCAAGCGGTTGTTGTTATCCTTGTTCTCTAAAGTTAGCTGCTTGTGACCTCTGCATTTTAAAGCCAGAATTGTGTCATTATTTTAAAGGCACCTGCAAAGAGCCTGAATGGGGCGAACAAAATTGCTTGATCCCTCACTTTGTTTATATAGCTAATTCATCAGGGCTTAAAGTAGGGATCACTAGGCATACTCAAACCCCGACCAGATGGATAGATCAAGGGGCCAGCTCAGCACTTCCAATTATTAAGGTTAATAATCGACTACAGTCAGGTCTTGTTGAAAAATTATTTTCAAGTGAAGTGAATGATAAAACTGATTGGCGTAAAATGCTTAAAGGCCCTCCTGATCCAATAAACTTAAATGAGAAAAGAGAAGAACTTTTTATGTTATTAGGCCAAGAAATAGATCAGTTAGAAGGTGTTAATGTTTTAGAAAATGAAAAAGAAGTTAATATTAATTATCCCGTATTAATATACCCTGAAAAAGTAACTTCACGTTCATTTGATAAAACAAACATAATAGAAGGTAAATTATTAGGTATTAAAGGACAGTATCTAATTTTAGAGACTGGTGTTTTAAATATAAGAAGTCATAGTAGTTATAAAATACAATTGGAGTTTTAATGGAAAATACAATGAATGCTATCAAGTTAAACGATTATAAAAAACCAGATTATATCATCGACACAATCTATTTAACCTTCAACCTCCATGAAACTGAAACAAAAGTTCATTCAAAGTTAGTTGTTAAAAGAAATAGTCCAGAAGCTAAAACCTTAATTTTAATTGGTGAAGAGCTTACGCTTATAGGCCTTAAAATCGATGGAGTTTTACTTACTTCTGATCGATATATTATCCATAAAGATACTTTGGAAATTATGCACGTTCCCGAAAAATTTGAACTTGAAGTTGAAACTATAATTAATCCACTAAGTAATAAAACATTGGATGGACTCTATAAGTCGGGGAGTATTTTTTGTACCCAAAACGAACCAGAAGGCTTTAGAAGAATTACTTATTATATTGACCGTCCAGATAATATGGCCAAGTTTACTACCAAAATCATAGCTAATAAAAAACTTTATCCTATTTTGCTTTCAAATGGAAATCCAATTGCTAAAGGTGATCTACCTAATGGAGACCATTTTGTTGAATGGCAAGATCCTTTTAAAAAGCCATCATATTTATTCGCTTTGGTCGCCGGTGATTTAGGATTTATTAAAGATCAATATAAAACTATTTCAGGTAAAAATGTAGCGTTAGAAATATATTGCGATAAAGGGAATGAAAGTAAATGTCATCATGCTATGGAGTCACTTAAAAAGTCGATGAAGTGGGATGAAGATCGTTTTGGTTTAGAATATGATCTAGATATTTATATGATTGTGGCAGTCGATGCATTTAATATGGGGGCCATGGAGAATAAAGGACTAAATATTTTTAATTCAGCATATGTACTTGCTAATAGAGAAACAGCTACTGATCAAAACTTTAGTGGAATTGAATCAGTAATCGGACATGAGTATTTTCATAATTGGACTGGGAATAGAATAACATGTCGCGATTGGTTTCAGCTGACACTTAAAGAAGGACTCACTGTTTATAGAGATCAAGAATTTTCGGCTGATTTAAATTCGCGTTTTGTTGAAAGAATTAATTCTGTTCAGCATTTAAGATCAAAACAATTTCCCGAAGATCAAGGTCCGACGTCACATCCGATTAAGCCTGATAGTTATATTGAAATTAATAATTTTTATACAATGACAATTTATGAGAAGGGGGCAGAAGTTATTCGAATGATTGAGACCTTTCTTGGAAGAGATGGCTTTCGAAAAGGAATGGATAAATACTTTGAACTTTTCGATGGACAGGCCGTTAGAACTGAAGACTTTTTACACGCGATGAGTGTAGCTAATAATAATTTTGATTTTACACAATTTAAAAATTGGTATTCGCAAAATGGAACACCAATAATACATGCCCAAACAGCGTACAATGAACTTAAAAAAGAATTTACTATAACTTTAAAACAAGAATTACCTCATAACGCTCCTAAAAATGCCAAGTTTTATCATATGCCTATTAAAATTGGTCTAATCGATACTAAAGGTAATGACATTTTTCTTGAGAAAACTATTTTAGAACTAAAAGAAGAAGTTCATCATTTTACATTCTCTGGAATTTTGGAAAAGCCAATTGCATCTCTTAATCGAAATTTTTCCGCTCCTGTGAAGTTAATAACCGATCATTCTTTTGAAGATCAATTGTTTTTAATGGCCAATGATTCTGATGCCTTTAATCGTTATGAAGCATCTCAAGTAGTTGCTAAAAATATTTTACAAAAACTAATTCTAGATCTTCAGGCAGGGAAAGAATTAGTTCTTGATACAAGATTTATTGAAGCATATGGAAAAATTTTAGATGATCAAAAAATTGATGAAGCTTTTAAAGCACTGACAATGCAGTTACCAGAAGAAGGAATTTTACATCAGGATCAAAAAGTAATTTTGTTTAAAGAAACACATAAGGTGTGCCAGTTTGTAAAAGCTACACTAGCAAATCACTTTGATGATAAAATATTTAATCTATACTCGAGTATTAAACAAACTGGTGAATATAAAATAGATGCTAAGGCCATGGGACAAAGAGAGTTAAAGACAAAGTGCTTTGATCTTATGATGTTTGTAAAAGGGGAAAAATATCATAAACTTGCTGCCGATCAATTTAAAACAGCTACAAATATGACTGAAGAAATAGGATTACTTACTTCATTAGTCTTTTCAAATTCAACTTATAAAGACGATGCACTAGCTGGTTTTTATAAAAAATGGAGTCATGAAACTTTAGTTATGCAAAAATGGTTAGGTGTACAGGCCAGCTCAAGTGACGATTCTACTTATGCAAATATTTTGAAATTGGAGCTCAATTCTATTTATGATAAAACTGTTCCAAATCTGGTTAGGGCCCTTCTTGGAAGTTTTGGGTCGAACTTTTTACAAATTAATCATGAATCGGGAAGAGGTTATAAATTGATGGCCGATAGAATTATTGAGCTTGATAAGCTTAATCCTCAAGTAGCCTCTAGATTTGCTTCTCTTTTTAAAACTTATAAGAATATACCTTTAAATTTACAAACATTAATGGGAATCGAGTTAAAAAGAATTATTGATGAAAAAAGTTTGTCAAAGAACGTGTTTGAGATTGTTTCAAAAATTTTGGGTTAGTTAAAATTTAAAGTCGCGACATGGATTAGATTTCTTTGTTTCTTGCATACGGTTTTTATATAAAGCCGTATATATTTTTTTCTCAAAGCTAGCGATCTTTTCAGCTAGCTTTAGAGTTATATTATTTCCTTTCTCAAAATCTGAAATTACATCTTTATATTTTTCAAGACCAGGATTTTCATTTTGTATCTTTTTCTTTGCTGTATTTGCGGCCGTAAAAATCTTTATATTTAATTCATATTGTTTTTTTTCTCCAGGAGTAAGCATCTTGTCATTTAGTAGGTGATAGGTAGAATACTTGACTCTGATTTCCCAGTCTGTATTTAGTAAGTTTTGCCAACTGTAATGATTGGCATTGTCAATTTTTACGATTTTGTTTAGATTTTCTACATGCATGGATTGCAGTTTGCGAGCAAGGGAATCTTGAATTTCTTTATATTGCTTTAAACTTTTTCTTAGCTCTTGAAAATTAAGTAATGATACTGGCCTTAAAAATATAAATGTTCTTCTAATTGCCATCGTCTGCTTTTCTAAATCATTTAATAAATTATTTAAACTTGTAAAACTATTATTTTTTAAACATTGATAATGAGGGTCAGTTGCTGTCGTTAAAACCTCTGCACTGATTTTATCTGATATAGAACCATCACGTTGTAAAGGTTGATTCCTAAAATGCAAATAGGGTGTTAATAATTTATAAATTTCATTTGTAATACTTTGTCCTTCAGGTGTAGAGATCATAGGGAAATCTGCAGTTGTACCAATATCTCGAGTTTGCAAGAATACGGACTCTAAGTTTTTACCTCGTTCAATATTGCCAGTGAATTGACCATTAAATCCGCGTCCAGCGTAGGCATAATGATTGGCTCCAGTTGCTGAAATAACACATGTATTATTGTCAGCTAAGTTTTGTGTATTTCCAGAATGACAACTAAGATCCACAATTCCTAACTTTACTCCGTTTTGTGCAGCGAGATTTTTTAATTCCGCCAACTGGTCAAGGCTAACTTTTTGAGTAGTTGAATCTCCTGTTACTATTGAATGTGAAAGATCTGACTTACTTTTTTCAGAGCCATGACTATTAATGTAGATAAGTAATTGTTCCCCAGGTTTAATAACACTATTGTTTCTAATCATTTTCTTAAAATGTTCTATTTCTTTTAAATAATTTACTTGTGTGAAAGTTTGATTGGTTTTTGATTTTGGAAAGTTTGTAGTTCTAATCTCATCTGTTAGCTTGTGACCGCCATCAAAAGAAATGGATGTCTCTCCTAATTCTCCATTTAATTGTTTGGATTTATAATAATTGCTTAAATCTTTTAATCCATTATCAAAAATAGTAGTATCGCCAGCACTGTCGCCTGATCCTCCAAAAACTAGTAAATGTGTTTTAGGAACTTCTGCAGAGGTCATAAAAGAAAAGAGTAGACTAAATAAAATAAGACTCAGTTTCATCTTTTAACTACACCTTTAAAGTTTTATTTACAGCTAATTTTTTTTATTAACTTAACTCCGGTATCAGGTGTTTCCCCAAGGGGATCTGATACTCTGTAATCAATGTCTTGTATGTTTTTTACGGCACCCTTGGTTCCATCCATTCTTTTTTCTATTGTTGCCGTAAGCTCGAAAGCACGATCGATGTATGGAGCTATCCTCGGCTCTTCAGAAATGGGTATCGAAAATTTATACTCTGAAAGCGTATGTTCATTCACAATTAGAAAAGGGGAGTAATCGATCATTCGAACTACTCCTCTGAAATTATATATCCCGCACGCTTCTACTATTTGTGCTTTAGAAATTATTGGAATTAAAAAAAGTATTAATAAAATTATTTTCATGTTTTTTCTCGTTATAGTTTAAAGTCCCGACATGGATTACTTTCAGTTGCATCTCTTACGAATTTTTTATAAACTCCGTTGTATAATTTCTTTTCAAGTGTCGCTATTCTCTTTGCAAGTTTTGCTGATTTCTCTTGTCCGTTATCAAAATTTGCAACAACTTCTTTGTAAGCATTTATTCCAGGGTTTTCTCGAATAATACGTTCTTTAGTTTCTTTTGCTTTTGTGTAAATAAAAAGATTATATTCATATTTTTTCCTTACCTCGTCAGACAAGGATGAATTATTTAAACGTTGTTGATCTTTTGTTATCAATTGTTCGTAGTTAGTTTTTAATAATTCTTCCCAAGTATAACTATTTGTAGAATTGATTTCTTCTTTTTGTTGTAATTTATCAACATGCATTCCTTTTAATTGTTCAATTAAGAGATCTTGAATGTTTTTATATTCTTGTAATGTTTTCTTGAGTTCTTCAAAGTCTGTTATGGATTCTTTTGTTTTAAAGATTGATCGATTCCTTACAATTGCTGTATCTTTATCAATCTCTGCAAGTAATTTATTTAATTGGTCAAATGCTTGATTCTTTTTACATGCATAGACTGGATCAGTAGCTGCCTTAAGTAATTCGTCTGTAAGTTTTTCAGCAAGACTTCCAGTTACAGGATTTGGATTTGAGCGGTATTGTAGATATGGAGTAAACAAATTATAAATTTGATTTTGAATAAGTTGACCTTCTGGTGAGGAAATCATGGGGAAATCGGCTTCAGTATCTTCTTCTCTTGTTTTTAAAAAAGCTGATTCTAAGCTTGCACCTCGTTCAATATTTTTAGAAAATGTTCCATTAAATCCACCTTGATCATAAGCATAATGATTATTACCTGTGGCCGAAACCACACATGTATTATCATCTGACAGTGATTGAGAATTTCCCGAATGGCAGCTTAAATCTACAACCCCTAAGCGGACACCATGTTCTTTTGCTATTTTCTTCAACTCTATTAATTGATCAATGCTAACGAGGGTTGCTCCTGATCCTGTATTAAAATTAGTAATGGCAGCATCTCCTGTTGCAATAGAATGAGTTGTTTTGGGTGCCGTATCGGCTTCAGTTCCATGGGAATTAATATAGACCAGTAATTGATCACCACTTTTAAAAACGTTTGGATCTGCCATTAATGTTTTGAATCGTTCTATTTCATGAAGGTATGTACTTTCTGTAAAGTTTTGAACACTATTAGCATTTGTAAAATTTTCTTTAATTGATTCTGTTTTAGAATGGCCTCCATTGAATGCAATGGAAGATTGTCCTAATTCGCCACTACGTTTTTTAGAGCTATAATAATCAGACATATGTACTAAGGCCTTATCAAATATCGTGCTATTTCCTGCAGGATCTCCCGATCCACCCAATATAAGCATATGCGTTTTGGGAATTTCCGCAGAAAGGAGCGTTGTTGAATATAAGCACAGGAAGAGGTATTTCATTTTATACATCCGATAGGGTTCAAAAGACCTATCGGACAAATATATTAAATGATTAATTTAGAAGAGATTTACCTGAAGACTTTAAACTATCACATGCTTGAGCAATTCGCTCTGTCATTGAAATTTCTGCTACTTTTAGCCATTCTCTTGGGTCATAATGTTTTTTAGAGCCAACTTCGCCATCAATTTTTAAAACTTTGTCGTAGTTTTTTAACATATAGTCAACCACTGGACGCGTATAAGTATATTGAGTATCAGTATCAATATTCATTTTCACTACGCCATAATTCAATGTTTCATGAATTTCACTTAATTCAGATCCTGAACCACCATGGAAAACTAAAAAATGTTCTGCATCTTTACCAAATTCTTTTGCCACTGCCGCCTGTCCATCACGTAAGATGGTTGGACGAAGCTTAACGTTTCCTGGCTTATAGACCCCATGAACGTTACCAAAAGTAGCAGCATACATAAATGTTCCTAATGGTCTTAGGGCCTTTGTCATCTCAACCATTTCATCCGGAGTCGTATATAATTTATCAGCAGGAGCGTGTTCATTATTGACACCGTCTTCTTCACCACCAACAACGCCAGTTTCAACCTCAAGTATTATTTCATTTTTTGCACATCTTTCTAATAAAACTTTTGATTGTTTAATATTTTCTTGAAGTGATAATTCTGATCCATCAAACATATGAGAATTAAATAAATTACTCATTCCTTTTGCTCGTCTTTTTTCAGTCTCAGCAATCAGTGGTAACATAAATTTTTCAACATATTGAGGATGGCAATGATCTGTATGTAGAGCAATTAGCACATTATATTTTTCGGCCATTAAATGCACGTGCTGAGCAATCGAAATTGCTCCTAAGGCCATATCTCCAACAGCAATCCCTGAAGCGAACTTACCACCACCTGTTGAGACTTGAATAATTCCGTCAGACTTTTTATCCGCAAACGCTTTTAGCGCAGCATTAGCAGTGGACATAGAAGTGACATTGATTGCCGGAAAAGCATATCCGTTCTTCTTGGCAGATTCCAACATTTTTTTGTACTGGGCAGGGGTAGCGACTGGCATTTTTTTGCTCCTTTTTTAAGATGGCAAATTGTAGAATGATTTCTTTTTTGTTACCATCTATAAATGCTAAAAAAAATAGAAAAAACACATTCATTAAAATTGACTCCAAAAGACACACTTAAAAAATGGTATGAGCTCATGACGCTCGGCCGATTATTAGACGAGCGTGCTCCAAATTATTTAAAACAAGCGATAGGTTGGTCTTATCACGCACCGTATGCTGGACACGACGCAATTCAGCTTGCAATTGGTCAGACATTTACCAGAGGTGAAGATCATCTTTTTCCTTATTATAGAGATATGCTTACTGCTGTATCAGCGGGGATTACGGCAGAAGAAATTATTTTAAATGGTATTTCTAAAGCTACAGATGTTGCCAGCGGTGGTCGACATATGAGTAATCACTTTGCGAAGCCTGAATGGAAAATACATAATGTTTCAAGCTGTACTGGTAACCATACTTTACACGCTGTTGGTGTTGCTCGTGCAATGAAAAAATATAAGCACACAGGTGTAGCAATTTCTTCACAAGGAGAATCATCTGTTTCTGAAGGTTACTGCTATGAAGCGATTAACGGTGCTAGTTGCGAAAAATTACCTGTAATATTTGTTTTTCAAGATAATGGTTATGGAATTTCAGTTCCTAAGCGTGATCAAACTGCTAACGAAAGAGTTGCTGACAATTTTTCGGGTATGGCAAATTTAAGAATTATTCACTGTGATGGAAAAGATGTTTTTGATTCGATGTCGGCCATGGCAGCTGCTAGAAAACATGCTATTGAAAAAATGGAACCAGTGATTGTTCATGCTGATTGTGTGAGAATTGGAAATCATTCAAATTCAGATAAACATGAATGGTATAGAGGTGATAAAGAAATTGCTGATGCTAAAGCACAAGATCCTTATTTACGATTTAGAAAAGAATTATTAGAAGGTAAAATTCTTACAGAGAAAGAAATTCTAGCAATTGATGAAGAGATGAAAAAAATTGTATTAGATGCTCATACAAAAGCGGTGAGAGCTCCTAATCCTACTCCTGAATCTATTCATGATTTTGTTTATCCAGAAGCTTTTGTTTCAACTAAATATCCTGAGGGAATTCATCATGAAACAAGTGAGCCGGTAAAATTTATTGATGCAATTAATGGAACTCTAAAAGCAGAGTTTCGTCATAACCCAAATACTTTTATTTGGGGGCAAGATATGGCCAATAAAGAAAAAGGTGGAATTTTTAATGTCTCTAAAGGAATGCAACAAGAGTTTGGGCACGAACGAGTATTCAATGGCCCAATTGCTGAAGATTTTATTCTAGGAACTGCAAATGGATTTTCTAGATTTAGAGATGATATAAGAGTTTGTGTTGAAGGTGCAGAGTTTGCTGATTATTTTTGGCCAGCAATGGAACAGTATGTAGAAATGTCACATGATTATTGGCGTTCTAACGGTGCATTTTCTCCTAACGTTATTATCAGACTTGCTTCTGGTGGTTATATTGGTGGCGGATTATACCATTCGCAAAATATTGAAGGGGCCCTGACGACATTTCCAGGAGTAAGAATTGTAGTACCAAGCTTTGCAGACGATGCTGCTGGATTATTAAGAACTGCTTTTCGATCAAAAGGACCAACCGTTTATCTGGAACCAAAAACACTTTATAATTCTAAAATTGCAATGACTCCTGTGCCAGCGGACTTTGAAGTTCCATTTGGAAAAGCACGAATTCGTCGAGCTGGAACAAATTTAACAGTACTTACTTACGGTAACACTACTCATATGTGTCTTGACGCTGCTGAAAAATTGGCACAAGAAGGATTTGATGTTGAAGTTGTGGATTTGCGATCTCTCATTCCGCTTGATGAAGAAACAATAATAAACTCAGTTAGAAAAACACATCGCTGTTTAATCGTACATGAAGATAAAGTCTTTGGCGGTTTCGGTGGAGAGTTAGTCGGTCTAATTAATGATAAGGCCTTCGAGTATTTAGATGCGCCTGTAAAACGACATGGTTCGCCTTTTTTACCAGTTGGATTTAATCGAATTTTAGAAAAGGCCATCTTACCTAATACAGATGGTATTTTAGCAGCCATGAAAAATCTTCTTAATTATTAAAATTATTTATTTTTATGGATAAAGGTTCCATCCCATGATTCTGGTGGTGGAACTTCTATAAACTTAGTACATGTTTCAATCATTCTCGTAAAAGATTTATCTTGAGGATATTTTTCATGAAGAGCTTGAAATGCAATTAATGCATCTTCAAATTTTCTATGAAGATATTTTTCAAATGCTGCTTCGTGAGCAATGAGAGCAATACTATCTTTTGCTAGGAAATGACTTGGATGTATGACTTCATAAATTGTTAGTGCCTTTTCTTTTCCTTTAACTTGCACTTTATCAAGGGTTCTAAAAATAAATTCACTTGCAAGATTTGCGGGAATGGCATCTTTTGTAAATTCAGATATATTAATTTGAACACCGTAATATTTACAAAGTGATTCTAGTCGCGCCCCTAAGTTCATACTGTCTCCAAGAGCAGTATAAGAAAAAATTTGATTAGAACCCATATTACCCACAGAACAGTCTCCAGTATTTAAGCCAATACCGTGTCGAAATTCAGGAAAACCTTCTTTAATAAATTCCTGATTGAGAGCTGGAAGTCTTTCTATCATGGCGATTGCACCCTTGATCGCCCAATAGGGATGGTTATCTAATTCAACAGGTGCGCCCCAGTACGCAACCATCGCATCACCAATATATTTATCTAGAGTTCCTTTATGTTCAAAGAGTGTATCTGTCATCATGGTCATATATTTGTTAATTACGTGTGATAGTTGTTCTGGAGTAAGTTTTTCTGAAATTGAAGTAAAGTCTCTTACGTCGGAAAAGAATACTGTAATATTTTTTCTTTCTCCACCTAGCTTAACTTTTTCAGGATTTTTTAGGAGGTCATTTACAATTGAGGGAGCAAGATAACGAGAGAATGTTCCTTTTATTTTAGCTTTATCTTTATTTGATTGATAGAAGTGTAAGAAGGTCGACCATGAGTAACAAGCGATAACTGAAAAAAGACAAAAGAAGAGTCTAATATTATATCCATGAGGAATTAAATAATAGGTATCTAAAATTAAAAAACTAAAAATAATAAAGTTAACTGCAATTAAATCTAATATGGCGTTGCCAAAAAGCATTGTAATAATAACGGATAAAGTGCCAATCCCAAGTAGTAACCAAGATATTTTGGTTGATTGAATTTCTGAAACAAAATATCTGCCATTGAGTAACATATTCGTCATGTTCATATGCGAGAGTACACCTGGCGAATTAGTCTGTAACGGGGTATTTCGAAGATCATTTGCGCCAAAAGCAGTTGAGGCCACAAAAACAATTTTGTTTTTGAAAACATGAATCATCTTAGGGTCATTATCTTTTGCATTTAAAATATCTATAATAGAAACTTTTGGAAAATTTGTAGTATCACCAAACCAACGAATTTTTGTTTCACCTTCGCTATCCACAAACACATTACCAGTCTTTGTATGTAAGAATATATTATCTCTAGATCGTATCTCTAAAATTGGCTTTTCATTAGTAAAAAACTGATAGGCCATCAGTGCAAAAGAGGGGAAGTAGAATGAGTCTACATTAGTAACGAGTGGATAATGTCGGAAAACACCATCTGGATCTGTTTTTGCTTCAATGTGTGAAATTCCAAAATCTGTATTGGCAAGTATTGATATTGGAAAAACTTTTTTTTCTACAAGAGTTTGTTTTAGCTGACCGCCTTGAGCATTTTTTGTATCTATCATGAAATTAAGTAATTGATCTGGTACTTCCTTATAATAAATATCTTCATTTATTTTACTAGAATCTTTTAGTTCAACTGAATAGGGTAAAATAACTTTATTTCCTGGTATCGCTTGAAATTTTGATAAACTATTTTTGAAAACTAAATCAGGAGATTCGTTATTACAGGCGATTTCAGGTTCAGAATAAAAAATATCAAATGCTAGAATTTTTGCACCAAAGCTTGCCAATTTATCTACGATTTGAGCTTGCTTAGCTCTGGACCATGGCCATCTTCCAATTTTATTTAATGAAATATCATCTATAGCTGCAAGTACGATTTGAGAATCGGTTTTACTTGTATCTAAATTAAATTGCATTCGTATATCAAAAAAACGATCCTCTAAAAATGAAGCATAAGAATACTTATGTTGTACTTCTCTTTCGCTTGTTGAAATAATAATACTAAAAGTACTAATTAAAAGTATAAATAAAAGCCCAAAATATTGAAATATTTTAAAAATCATATTTTAATTCCAATTTAATTATACTTTTATTATATGTATAATCAGTAGAGAGTGATTTACTTGCTGTGAAGTCGTAATTCAGTGAAGCTTTAAATGCTTGAGTGATATTGCGAGTAATATCAATAGATGGGTTGAGTGTCGTTTCTGTTCCTCTTGTTGCTTTCTGTTGTTTCGTATCAGTTGTTGTGAAAGCAAATGCGATGCCTAATGTATGATTAATAAAAATTTCCGGCATAATATAATCAAGTCGAATTAAATATGAATCGGTATTCATCAAAGTATAGTTATAGTTATCAACACGAGATCCATTTAGCATAAAAATTAAAATATTTTGATTATTAAATGCCCATGTTTGGTCTAGACTTAATTCATAAGTATAGTTATTAATATTTGTATTTGTTCCTTGATATTCTTTTCTTTTAAATTTTAAAGTTGAATCTCCTGCGCTAAAAAACGAGAAACTCTCTCCTAGTGAAAAGCCAAGTGCCTTGGAATAAGCTTCATTCTTATGAACTTTGTTATAATCTTTTGCTGTTTTAGAATAATCTACATCAAAAATGAGACTGGCTTGTTTATTAAAAGCAAGATGTTCAAACTTATTTTTTAAAGAAATATTTAATATAAATGCATCATTTTGAAAAACATCTGAATGTATTTGATCTGAATGCTGTATGTAGCTCAAATTAATTTGCGGTGTGATTGTAAACATTTTTTGAAAGATAAACATATATTGATAAATTGCATTCGTTTCAAAAATAAAAGACTCTTTTTTACTTTGTGTTAATTCATTTTCAAAACTTGATAAAGTAATATTGTCATCGAATTTTAACTTTTGTGAAATTGAAGCTTCCCAACGTCGACTGGAAACTCTTCTTCCATTTTCTAAAACATTTGGATCAAGTTTAAACTGCACCAGAAGTTCTTGGTAGCGTGTTTTAATTTCTGAAGCTACCGAAGTTGTTGGATCTGTTGTTTCTGCTTCTTTTAAAAGAGGAAGAATGTATTTATTAATATTACTCGCTTTTTTATCTTTTAAAAGTTCCAACATTGTTTCTGCTAATTGAAATTGTGCAATTTGCACAATCTTTATTTCCGTTGAATGATCTTTGATAATTTGTTTATAAGTTGCATATGCTTTTCTATGATCTTCCAATAATTGAGAAATATGTCCAATGTAATAAAGTGATGATGCAATATTAAAACTATTTTCAACTGAGCTTGTAAATGCATTACGTGCTTCTTTTAAATCATTGGTTGCATATAACGCTTGACCTAACTCAAAATAAATATCTTTCTTCTTCGTTTGTGAGGTAATTGATTGTCGGAAATAATTAATCGCTTTGTCAAAATCTTGTAATCGAGAGTAGCTGATTCCCAAGTAATAAAATTTATCTGGATTATCATTTGCTTGTTCCAGCAACGTAATAACTTTTGAATAATTACCAGCAGAAAATAGTGATTCAACATTTTCAGCATAAATATTATTAGAAAATAAAATAATACATAAAATAAGAAGTATTTTCATCTAGAATCCTGTGGGAAATTAAATTAATTTAATAACTAAAGTATAAAGTTAATTAGATTATTTTACATTGAAAATAAATTTAATTCTAGAAGTAGGTATTAATGCTCCTGAATTTGTTGCATTATTCCTGAGAGTTTCAGTTGTATTGATTCTTTCATTGGCAATGTTTTTTAATTGCTCACTAGTTTGTGGAGCATTGGGAGGGGATTTATCGTTTCCTTGCCCAAAACTATCTGTAAATTGTGCCATTTCGGGACGAGTAGTAAATATATTTGGAAGTGGAGCTTTTTCACTGGCAGGACCTCTTTCCTTACTCGGCAATTCTTGAAACTTTCCATCATTACCAAGTTTTAGTCCAGGAGGCGCCTTATATTCTCCAGTTGAAGTATCAACTTTCCCATAATTATTTGGTACGACGTACATTTGAGAATTTGGATCATAGACTGCATTTAAAGGAGGTGGAATAATATTGACTGAATTTAAGTCGATAATACTTCCTGCTGGCAGTTTATATTCACCTGTTGATTGATTAAAAAATCCGTTAGCACTTCGAGTGGGATCTTGATTACCCGACTGATTATTTTTTGATAAAATTTCACCATCTATTCCTGGTGGGATCGGGCTTCTAGCAGTTTTATTATCTGAATTTAGTTCTTTGTCTGTCGATTTTTTTAGTCCTGACTCATTTTCTTTAAGTGCACTAATTTGCCCGGTTCCTAATTTCGTTGGCACCATGGCAAGTTCTGAAATATTAAAATTGACCGCTGAAATTTGTCCTTCTTTAACCATAACTGCTTTATCACTTGATACTAAATGTTCCAGTTGATGTTGTTCAAAAGAATTATTTTGTTCGTTACGTGCGATGTTTGCCATGGCAACTGCACCTTCAAAAGTAATTAAAGAAGTATTATGATTTTCATTATTATAATTAACTTGAAAATCGGTACCTCTTATTCCCATTGCTGCTGAAGCTGTTTTTATATAGAGTTTACTTTTACTTTTGTCATTCATTTCCATATAGTCTTTTGTAACTTTTAATCGTATTTGCCCTTTGATAAGGGAAATAATTCCAGGATCATTTTTGGGAAAGGTGTTGATGACCATCTGACTTTGAGGACCAAGATTTAATTGTGATTTATCGATAAATAATAATTTAACAAAACTTTTTTCTGCAGTTTGAATGATTGTACCTTCTGCGATTTTTTGATCTAGTTTTATTTCAAATACATGACCGTCAGTCGTTTTTCCCTTGGCTTGGCCTCTCATTAAAATTATTTGTGCAACCATGTTTTCGCTTGCAAGATTTATTTGAGAGTAGAGTATAAAAATGAGAATAATAATTTTATTTTTAATCATAATATTCTTTTCGTGTTTTTATTTATGAGCATTAGTATTATTTAAATTTTTTTAAAAAGCTGACCGAATGAATCGGTCAGCTATTAACGTTGATAAATTATTTATTATATTTATTATAAACATTCATTAATTGTGCTTTTACTTGAGCTTTCATGTCTAGCATTAAGAGAACTCCTGAATTTTCACCATTTTGGTCTTTACCTATTAGTGATATTGTTCCGGCTCTTTTTGAGGCCGCATAATATCTAAAGCTTGCAATCGCACCATCTACTCCAACATTTGTTGGAACAAAAATTCCAAATACATCTTTACCTAGGTAGAACGACATATTGTGAAATTTTTCGATTGAAAAAGCTACTGCTGGTAATTGTCCGCTAGTTACACCTGGAAGATTTCTTCCACCTGGCAATTTTTGTGGGTCAAGTTGATCAAGTCCGCCATTCATAATATCTTTTAATGACACTGAAATACTCATTAATGTTCCATTTGATTGAAGGTCTGGTGAGATTTCAAGGTATGAATAATTATACTTTGGAATATTATAACGAAGTCCTCCATCCATTTGTAAATTTTCAAAAACCATACTAATGAGTAGGTTATCTTGCATAAGAGTTAGTGTAGGTCCTTGCATACCTGCAATTTGAATGTTGTTTGTGCTGTTGTTCCCACATGACGTTGCAAAGCCAAGTGTAAAGATAGCGAATGTTGCAGTGATGTAATACTTCCATTTTTGTAACATAAATGTTCTCCTTGTGATGTTGTTCCCCTAGTTGTTTTCTTAATGATCGGATACTCAAAAATTTAATTAAGGAAAAATTTTCCTATAACCCTTAGTTAATTCCAAATTGGTTAGAAATCAGTTTGATATAATATTATCTTACTTCGCTTGTCAGGTAATCGCCGTGATGTCATATTTCGTTATCACCAAACCACTGGAGGCAATTATGTTGAAAAGCTTATTACTTCTCTCTGTACTTTTATTTTCTCAACTTTCATTTGCTGATCAGGATTTTGAAAAAGTAGTTACAGTTGACGTCAGTGAACTTAGCTCTCTAGGGTCGAGTTATGAATTGCCAGGCGCGTCAGCAAATCCAGTAGAAGAAATTTCTATGATAATTGATAGCCTCATTGCTCTTGGTAAAAAAGTATGGCCAATAATTGAAGCAGGTAGACCTATTCTTACTAATGGATTAGTTCCCGCAATCAGTATTCTGCCAAGAATGGAAGGAACTAGTGGAGTACTTTACCAAATGGCCAACTGGTCGCTCCCTTCAACTCGTACATATCGAATTTCCTATAAAAATGTTTATGGATTAGAAGTAATCGGATTTACTTACACAATCTATTTTCAGCATGGTGGCTCACTCAATGGGGTTGGAAAATATGTAACAAGTCTTCTTGTACAGGCATCTGATATATATGCTGCTTGGGGTGGCTTTAAGTTCGATGTAACTTCAGAATTAGTTTCAATTGCTAATGTTGGAACAGTTGAGGCACCAGTTGCATCAGCAATTATTAAAATAAATTGCAAAGCTAAAAGTATTTTAAATGAAGACCAAAGCTCACAAAGTTTTTATGTTGATGGCAACGGAAGATTCAAGGCCTTATAATAAATTAAAAATCAGGGGCAATGTAGACTTCAATCTCAGGATTAAATTCGTCTCTTAATATGGCCTTAATGGCCTCAAGAGTACCAGTTGAAGAGCTTGGACAAGTCCCACATGCCCCTTGATATTTAATCATCAGAATATTCTCTTTATATGTTAGTGCTTGAATATCTCCACCATCTCCCTGAAGGCCTGGCCTAATAGTACGATCAAGAATTTCCTCAATCTGTAAAAGTTCGGGAGTCAGATTATTTCTTCTGTCGGCCTCAGGGTTTGGATCTGTATAATTTGGATCATGGTTAGGTAAAAATTCCATTAATACTTTTGAAATATTAGATTCAACGCTATCCCAGTTTTCATATGAGAATTTAGTAATCGCAATTACATTTTCAAAAAAATGCAATTGATCTATCCCGCGAATTTTAAATAATTCAAGTGCAAGTTTATTTTCACCACATTCACTTGGTGTTTTATATGTAGAGTTACCAGCATTTTTTACTGGTGAACTTAAAATAAATTTTAATGCATTAGGGTTTGGAGTAGGTTGAATGTCGATATCAATTTCCATAAAATCCTCTTATTTTAAAAAACTAATTGCTTTGTGAAGTGCCTTAATAAAAATGTCAATTTCTTGGTGTGTATTATAAAATGAAAAAGAAGCACGAGCTGCTGCTGTAATATGCATTCTTCTCATTAAGGGTTGCGTACAGTGGTGACCTGTTCTAATTGCAATACCTTGCTGATCAAGCAAAGTACCCAAATCCTGAGGATGGCATCCATCAATCACAAAAGAAAGCACACTGGATTTATCATGTGCTTCACCAATTATTCGAATTCCTTCTATTTCTTTTATTTTTTGAGTCGCATATTGAAGAAGTTCATGTTCTCTTTTTGCGATATTTTCTAAACCAATTGTTTTAATAAAATCTAGTGATTCTTTAAAGGCAATGACTTCAGCAATGGCCGGAGTACCTGCTTCAAACTTATTTGGAAGAGTATTATATGTAGTTTTAGAAAAGCAGACTTCATTGATCATTGCTCCACCTCCTTGATAGGGAGGCATTGAATTTAAGAGATCTTCTTTTCCATAAAGAAATCCTAGTCCATTAGGACCAAATACTTTATGTGCAGAAAATGCCAGGAAGTCACAATCTAAATCTTGAACATCAATCGCCACGTGTGCAGCTGATTGCGCAGCATCTACGCAAAATTTTGCGCCAGCAAGATGAGTAAGTTTAATTAATTCTTTTATAGGGTTTATGGTGCCTAGAGTATTAGAGATATGTGAAATAGAAACTATTTTAACTTTGTGAATTGATAGAAGATTTTTAAATTCTTCAATATTAATTTCGCCTTTGTCGCTAATCGTAACTTCAATTACTTTAGCGCCCACTAATTCCGCAACCATTTGCCATGGAACAATATTTGAATGGTGCTCCATTGTAGAAATGAGAATTACATCGCCAGTATTAAAAAATTGACGTCCAAAGCTATTGGCCAATAGATTGAGAGAATCAGTTGTTCCTTTAGTGAAAATAATTTCATGAGAATGTTTAGCGTTTATAAAATGCTGAACTGCAATTCTTGTTTCTTCAAACTTTTTGGTCCCTACCTCAGACAAAGTGTGGATTCCTCTATGAACATTCGCAACTTCATTACTGTAGTAATTGGTAATGGAGTTAATCATCGCTTGAGGTTTTAAAGTGGTAGCTGCATTATCTAGATATACTAGTGGAAAATCATGCACTAGTGTTTTTAATTGTGGAAAATGGTTTCTAATTTCTTCTATGTTCATTTATAAAATCTTTGACTCGCAATATGAACGAATCTGTTGGTTTTTTATAAGTAAGATAATTTCTCGTGAAAATCCATGCATCAGCATTTCTTTTGCTCTCTCTTTTTTTATGCCACGAGATTCTAGGTAAAATGCCTCTTCATCTGATAATTGTCCCACTGTCGCGCCATGTGAACATTTAACATCATCAGCACTAACTAGTAACTGAGGACGGGTGTCAATATGTGCTTTTTTAGAGAGGAGTAAATTTTTATTTAATTGAGAAGAGGTAATTTCTTGTGCGTCTGGAAAAACTACAAAATTTCCATTAAAGACACCAAAAGACTCGTCTCTTAAAACCCCTTTGCATAATTGTTTAGAGTGAGTATGAGAATGTTTGTGGTTAATAGTGGTAAAAATATTATTTTTTTCAGTTTTTTCTAGAGAAAAAAGTGAATTAGCAACGGTTTCAGCACCAGCTTCATTTAGATTAATCTGTAAGTGGTGTGCCGATGCCAACTGACCTAAGTCAATAACGGTAGATAAAAAACTGGAATCCTTAGCAAGATTTGCAATAGTCCATCCTAAATGAATTGATTTTTTTGCTTCCATAGACAATTTTACATGTTCAGCTTTAGCATTTTTTTTAAGTGAAAAGCTGGTAAAAGCATTAGTGGTATATTGAAACATATCCACATTTTCAGAAGTATGTATCTCAATAAAATTTGCTTCAGAATTTTCTTCTAAAACAATGGAAAGTCTTGGAGAAATAATTTTATTAACTCCTGACTCAGTAACAGTATGGTAAATGGAGATTGGAAAATTAAAGGCCATATTTTTACTGATTGTAATTTCCATGGGCGAAATTGTTGCCACCGCATTGAGGGCATCGTAACTATCATTAAAATGTTCAGTCGTAAAATTAGGATGAGAATTTACACTAACTCCTGTAGGTAAGATGGACTTTGAAGAATCATAGACTCCATTTACCAGCAGAATCACACCTCTTGGATCGACAACTTGAGGACCTGATAATTGTACATCTGGTTCTAACTTTTGAACAAAGCGAGGTGATATAAGTGGAGCTATCTTTTCAGGAAGGCCATGTTGTTCGAAATATGTTAATGCTTTAGTTTTAAAAGTATCTTTAGTTTTCAAAAAAAACTGTGCATTTTTTAAAATTTCTTTTTCAATAATTATTTTATTCATAATCTTTAATTAACCAGTCGTAGCCTTTTAACTCAAGTTCGTGAGCAAGTTCTTTAGTACCAGATTTAATAATTTGACCTTTATAAAGTACATGAACAAAGTCAGGTACAATATAATCAAGTAGTCGTTGGTAGTGAGTAACTAAAACAACCGCATTAAAGCGACTTTTAAGTGCATTCACACCTGTCGCAACTATTTTCAAAGCGTCTATGTCTAAACCTGAATCAGTTTCATCTAAAAAAGCTAATCTTGGATTTAAAACTGCCATTTGTAAGATTTCATTTTTCTTTTTTTCTCCACCAGAAAAACCAGTGTTCACAGGCCTTTCTAGAAAAGACTCATTCATTTCCAATAGGGCCAATTTTGGTTTTAGAAAAATTCTAAAATCTTCACTATTCATTTCAGGGGCACCATTATACTTGCAAACTTCATTAAAGGCTTCATGAAGAAAAGCTAAGTTTGATACACCTGGTATTTCTACCGGGTACTGAAAACCTAAAAAAATTCCACTTTTGGCACGTTCATCAATTTCTAGATCAAAAAGATTTTTCATCTTAGAGTTAACCTTGAAATTAATTTCACCTGATGTTACTTTGTATGCGGGATGGCCTGCAATTACTTTAGACAGAGTACTTTTACCTGAACCATTCGGCCCCATAATGGCATGTACTTCACCAGCATTGATGGTGAGATTAATACCTCTTAAAATTTCAGAACTGCCTTCTTTATTAGCAATTTTGGCGTGTAAGTTTTTTATTTCAATCATAATTTATCCAATACTACTTTCTAATTTCATTTCTATTAATTTTACTGCTTCGACTGCAAATTCTAAGGGAAGTTCTTTAAAAACATCTTTACAGAAACCGTTAACAATCATCGAAATACATTTTTCGTTTGAAAGTCCTCTCGTTTTTAAATAAAAAAGTTGATCCTCACTTATCTTGGATGTTGAGGCTTCATGCTCTACGATGGCGGTATTATTTTTCACATCAATTGTTGGAAAAGTATTTGCACGAGATTTATTACCAACCAACATTGAATCACACTGTGAATAATTTCTTGCTCCATCAGCACTTGGCATAACTTTTACTAATCCACGGTAATTATTTTCTGATGATTCTGCTGAAATCCCTTTTGATATAATTGTAGATTTTGTCTGTTTTCCAATATGAACCATTTTCGTTCCTGTATCCGCCTGCATAAAGTTATTTGTTAGTGCAACAGAATAAAAAGAACCTTCAGAGTAGTCACCAATAAGATTACAAGATGGATATTTCCAAGTAATAGCTGATCCGGCTTCAACTTGAGTCCACGAAATTTTTGAATGTTTTCCCAAGCAGTTTCCACGCTTGGTTACAAAATTATAAATTCCACCGAGTCCTTTTTTGTCACCGGCATACCAGTTTTGGACAGTTGAATATTTTATTTCCGCGTTATCGTGCGCAACTAGTTCAACAATTGCAGCATGTAACTGATTTTCATCTCTTTGGGGGGCAGTGCAACCTTCAAGATAATTAACAAAGGAATTATCATCAGCGATAATAAGCGTACGTTCAAATTGACCTGTTTCTTTAGCATTTATTCTAAAATAAGTTGATAGATCAAGAGGGCATCTAACTCCTTTCGGAATATATACAAATGAACCATCTGAAAAGACTGCCGCGTTTAGTGCCGCATAGAAATTATCTGAGTAGGGGACAACAGTTCCTAAATATTTTTTTACCAATTCAGGGTGAGTGTGAACCGCTTCTGAAATTGAACAAAAGATGACTCCTACTTTTTCTAAATCAGCTTGGTGTGTAGTTCCAACTGAGACTGAATCAAATACCGCATCTACAGCGACACCGGAAATTCTTTTTTGTTCTGACAACGGTATGCCTAGTTTTTCAAAAGTAGCTAGTAATTCAGGGTCTATTTCATCTAGCGATTTTTTAGCATCTGTTTTATTTTTAGGTGCCGAATAATAAAAAAGATTTTGAAAATCAATTTCTGGAACTGTTAATTTTGCCCATGTCGGTGGTGTCAGTTTTTTCCAATGAGCTAAAGCTTTTAAGCGATAATCTAATAACCATGAGGGTTCATCTTTTTTTGATGATAAAAGTGCAATTATTTCTTCGTTTAATCCTCTCGGAAAAACTTCTGTTTCTATATTAGTTTCAAAGCCATATTTATATTCTGGATTAAGGATTTCTTGAGTCATTAAACCCCCCTTGGATTAAGAAGTTCTTTCAACGTAAGATTGTCTAAATAATGATTTAGTTTTCTATTTAAAATTTCTACCGGTGTAATGATATTACACTGGTTTATTAATTCACATGTTCCTTTAGTATTCGTACAAGTACGACCAATTTCAGTTTTACCTTCTATAATTCTAACCAATGCTGAATATGTTATTTTTTCTAGTGCGGTATTAAGACTATAACCACCTTTTATCCCTTGAACAGATTTTAAAATATCGTTATTATTCATAATTTGCATAACTTTTGCAGTTGTATCAAATGGAGTTTTAAGTTCGTCACAGACCTCTCTAGCACTCACAAGAGCTTGCTCAGGTCTATCGGCCATAAACTTAAGGGCCATAAGAGCGTACTCAACTTTTTTATTTATTTTTAACATGATGAATAGATATCTTAATATACGCCAAAAAGAAACTTATATCTGCAATTCTACCATTTATTTCGTAACTTTCTCAGTGTCAAGAACACTTGTTTCGCATTTTCAGAGCTCTGATCAAGAGTCTCTAAAAGGTTTTTGCTTCCAAGACGTAAAAATGTATTTATTTCTCTTTCTGTTCCCATTGTGTTTATAAAAAATGACTCATCCAAATTGATATCTTTAGTTTTTTTTAGAAAATTAATGGCCGATATATTTTGTGGTTCATACTTCATGGTGAATTCAAGATTTCTTTTTAAATATTCATGTCCAGGATAAATAAGTAAGTCATCTGGTAATGTATTAAAAATTGTAGATATTGTATGATAGAGAATTTCAGGATCACCTCCGTTATGACAGTTGCCAACACCTGCATTAAAAAAACAATCTCCAGTGAAAATAGCAAAGGGATGATTATTTTTTTCAAGTATAAGGCATAAATGACTAAGTGTATGTCCTGGAGTATAAATTGCTTTTAAGGCCCAGGCGTCATCATTAATTTTATTTTGAAAAATAATTTCATGATCTGCTAAATCTTTTGATTTAAATGGAACTATTGCATCTTTATGAGCCATCACTGAACATTGATATTTGTTGACTAAATCTTCATTTCCAGAATAGTGATCACAATGATCATGCGTATTGATAATTCCTGTGAGCTTTTCGTCTGCTAAATACTCAATAATTTCCTTGGAATTAAATGGGTCAATACAAAATATTATGTCTTTTCCAAAAGAAAGAATATAGCAAAAATTACGAAGTGAGTTTTTAAAAAATAATTGATAAATTTTCATATTATGAGTTGATATAGCTATCAGGTTATTAACTGTCAAATATGTTCAGCTAGCTTGACGTTTGATTATGAACAACAGAAAATTACCCATCGATGTTGATTGAGCTTTTATGAGAATGGAAATTTAATGATTATAGTTGGTGAAATTAATGATAAAAAGATGGCCCAAGAAATTATTAGTGAGCTTAAAAATCATCATAATATTTTAGCAAATTATTCTTTTAGTAATGAGTTAAATTCAAATATATTATCAATTGAAAATCAAAGTGATTATAATGTGGCCCATGACTTATATCGAGTTAAGCTTGGGTTAAAAAAACCGATAACTATAGATCCTGAATGGATAAAGCTTAAGTCAATCCCTCGAGGTCAAGTTACCTATGGAATTTTATTATTTTGTGTAGGTATCTATGTCACTTCACTTTTTCCAATAGGGAAGGCGATATACGATCTTTTAATGTTTAACGAGCAACGGATAATGCAAGGTGAAGTTTGGAGAATTCTTAGTCCTATTCTTCTTCATATGAGCTTTTTGCATATACTTTTTAATATGCTCTGGTTTAAAGATTTAGGATACGCAATTGAATATTCCTTCGGTAAGTATTTTTTAATAAAGTTTATTTTTGTAACAGCTTTAATCTCAAATCTTTTGCAAGTTGCCTCTCATGGGCCTAGCTTTGGTGGAATTTCAGGCGTTTTATATGGAATGTTAGGTTTTATTTGGGTTTATAAGAATTTAAATCCTGAATTTGAGTATTCTATACCTAAATCAGACGTTTATTTGATGATTTTTTGGTTCTTCCTGTGTTTAAGTGGAGCTTTGGATATGATTGCCAATATGGCCCATGCAGGTGGGATTATCAGTGGTATATTGATTGCGGTATTCATGAAATTTAAGCCTGAGAAGGTGCGTATTAAATATTTTTTCTTGGCGATGTTTTTTTTGTTGATAACTGTGTTAGTTGAAGCATATAAACTGAATGGAAAATTTTATTTTACAAAGTGGGTAGGTTAATGAGCGAAGCAAAAAAAGTATCTGAATTGGTAGCAAGTTTTAAAGATAAGACACCTAAAGAAATGCGAACTCTTCGCAATGCTTTAAATAATCGTATTAAGTCTTTTGTTGATGAAGCAACTTTTGGTAGAGCTCTTCCTAGTTTAACTCATAGTCATAAGCTTTTTGGATTTACGCATACTGAATGTAAGGAATTGCTTATGCATTCAAAAAAAGAACTTAAGGCCCGCTAAGTGCGGTTTTTAGGTCTGTTTCTATTGTTTTCAGTCAATACGTTTTCTAATGAAACTTATGAGATTGCAGATAAATTACGAGCTGGAAACACTCTTATTTATGATTGTAAGCTTATGGCCTATGTTTGTGTAAATGATATTTCTAAGGAAAACTGTAAAGATCAGTTAGAATTGGCAATAAAAAAGAAATCGGAAAAATTACCTTGTGCAATTTTAAAAACATTTACTAAAAAAGAAGATTGTTTACACCAAAATTACCAGGCAATTCAGGCCAATAGTATAAGAAAGTTTTGTCATTTAAATTGATTTCATCATCAAGGTATGTTGACCAATATCTTCGATTTCAAATATATCACCACTTAGCTTTGTAAATCCAACTTTTTCATAAAAGCCAATCGCTGAAACTCGAGCATCACACCAAAGTAATGTACAGAAATTTTGCTTAATTATTGGAAAAGCCATTTTTAGTAGCTCTGAACTGAGTCCAGTATTTTGGAACTCTTGTAATGTGGCCATACCTCGTAGTCGATATTGGTGAAGGTCAGGAAATAATGGGTTTCGATCGTAGTAGAATGAAGCAACACTAACTAGTTTTCCTCCAACAAATGCACCTAAGTGGAAGGAAATATCCTCATCATCATCATTCTCAAACTTAGCTTTTTGTAAGTCATGATCTGGGATAAGTACTTTTTGTCGAATTTGATATGTATCTTGTGCAGTAATACGTAAAACTTTCATATTTTGAAATTTATAATCCTCTTTATGTTCTAAGTCACTATAAGATTTAGTTGGCAAGACTGGAAGAGATTCTAAATAAGAGCTCCATTGAAATTTTTGACAGAGTTTGTGAAAAAATTTCAAATATAAAGCCCGGAATTTTCGTATAAGGCCCCTTCCAAGATGCAGTTGTATAAAAAAAACAGCGATTCTCAAAATTCCTGACGTATATCATCCCTGATAAATCTTTTAAAATTCCAATTTTAAAACGAAAAGGATAGTCACCAATTTTTTTCACTCTCGGTAATGAAAAAGTTAATTCCATGGTATAAGGCAAGAGCGAGTGTTGTATAAAAAAATCTAATTCTTGAGTTTTTTCATCATATTTACTAATTTTTACAAAATCTAAAAAATTAGAATATTCTTCATAAAGTGAGAGCTTTTTTAGAGCATATTCACAGCTTTTTGGATGAATTCCAGCAATCACAAACTTCAGAGATTGCATCTCGTTTCCGTTTTCTGTAAAGGTTTCAACTTGAGATTTAGAAAAAATTTCACCATTTAAAATATTTTCTTTAACTGTTTTGTTAAATGGCAATTTGTCGAATGAAATCACTTCAGCAAGTGATGTAAAACTGATCAAAAAAACGAGTAGAAAACATAAAAAATAACGCATAGAACCTTTTCTCAACAGTGCTAAGGCCATTAACCTAACAATAAATTAGCTTAATTATTTCCCAACATTTAGTGTTTGAAAAGGATTCAAAATGAGTAGTGTGGGCCCTGTTATTAGAAAAGGAAGTACCAAAGATGCCTTGATTGAAAGCAAGGATCAGCGTTGGCATGTGCGCAATCGTATCACGTTAGTGTTTGGTAGTAACGACATTGAAGATCTTGAAACTTATATTTATACACCTACTGGAATAGAGTTTAAGGCAGTTAAATTCCATCAGGCAAAATCTAAGGCGATTGAAGAAATTCTTGATAATTGTATTGATGAATACTATCGCGGTCACGTAACTGAAATTCATACCAAGCTTTCTCCTGACAAAAAAACTGTCACAGTTGCAGACAATGGTATTGGTTTTCCGGTTGATAAAGTACCACAGGTGTACACAGAATTTAGAACTGGTTCAAAATTTAAAGATGAAGAAACAGATGAGAAGGGTTTTTTATTCAGGACTTTAGGTCAAAACGGACTAGGTGCAGCTGCAACTTGTTTAACTTCTGACACCTTTGAAGCAACAGTAAGACATTATAATTCTAAAACAGAACAAACATATGAATTTATAGATGGAGCGCTGACAACTAAAAAATCTAAAGCAAAAAAACCATTTAAAGGTGCATCGGGCGTTTCTGTAACACTTTCTCTTTCTAAGCAAGTTTACAAAGACAATACAATTGATGAAGATTTGCTTCGCAAAAGAATTATCGATTTAGCCTATAATAACCCGGGTCTTATTTTTTATTTTAATACAGAAAGATATCAATTTAAAAAAGGACTGTTTGAATTAGCACAAAGAATTGATTCAGCATCAGCACAAATGTTCGGTGAGGAAGATTTTGTTTATGAAATTCAAAATGCCAAAGGCAAAACGGTCAAAGGAAAAATTGACTGCCATTTGTCTATTTGCCTTGATAAAAAAAGCGATGATCGCGAAAAATTTATTTCTTTTGTAAATTCTACTCCTACTTTTGATGGAGGATTTCATCACGATCGAGTGAAGAGAATTTTTATCAATGCTGTTAAAGAAAAAGTTGAGAGAATGGCAAAAAAGGAAAAAATATCAGTTATTGATAATGATATTTTAACCGGGATTACTTTTGTTATGGGTCTCACCATGCCAAATCCTCGTTTTGAATCACAAACTAAGAGAAAATTAGTTCGTGATCTCAATCTTGAAAAAGGACTTGAGCATTTCATGTCCGAAAATATTGAAAAATTTCTCAGAAAAAATAAAGAATTTTTAGATGTTATTGTTGAGCGAGCAACATCTCGATATAGATTTCAAGAGTTAAAAGAAGCTTCACTATTGAGTAAAAAAGCACGTAAACAAAGAGTTGAAAAATTATTAGATGCAAATGAAAGGAAAAATCGTTCACTTTGTACTCTTTTTATCTGTGAAGGGGACTCGGCCATTGGCGGATTAAGATCTGCACGTAATAAACTCTATCAAGGGGGGATTGCTTTAAAAGGTAAGCCGATGAACGTCATGCAAGCTTCAATAAATGACGTCATAAATAATCAAGAATTTCTTGATATTATGGCTTCGATTGGTCTGACTATTGGTCAACCGGCAGTAGCAACTGATCTTCGTTATTCAAAAATAGTTTTTCTTGCTGATTCTGACGTTGATGGTGGACATATAAATACCCTGTTAACAAACTTCTTTTTTACATTCTGGCCGGAATTATTTGAACAAGGAGCAATACAGTTTGCAAAAGCCCCACTTTTTGAAGTTATTACTGACAAAGGAACCCTCTTTGTTGAAAGTGATTTTCAATTAGAAAAATTAAAAAATTCAAGTGTTAAAATTAAAGAAATTCAAAGAAATAAGGGATTGGGAGAGATGTCTCCTGAAGCATTTAAACACACCTTAAATCGAGATGAATTTACTAAAATAAATGTTGATAATATTGAAACAGCAAAGCACATGCTTGACGTTTGTTTTGGAAAAGACACAAATCTACGAAAGGAATTATTACTTGATGAAGAGTCATCAGTAGTACCTAGTGAAGAGAAAGCTGCGCCAAAGAAAAAAGTCGCTAAAAAAGTTGTAAAAAAAGTTGTAAAGAAAGTTGTAAAAAATAAAAAAAAATAAGAGAGAGGAATTTGATCTATGGAAGATAGATACCTACACGCGCTAGATACTGTATCACTTGCTGAAGTTGTTAAAGAAGAATATCGCAACTATCAAATCTACACTTTAATGGATAGAGCGATTCCTTATCTACAAGATGGATTAAAACCTGGTCAAAGAAGGATACTTTTTACACTTTGGAAAAATCAATCTAAAGGATTGATGAAAGTTTCTTCTGCTACAGGATTAGTATTAACGCTACATCCACATGGTCCTGCTTCAGTTGAATCAGCTATTGTTAATATGGCACAAGATTATACATTTTCTAATAATTATCCTTTAATTGATAAAAAGGGATACTTTGGCGAAAGAATGGAAACAGCTCCAGCTGCTTCCAGATATATTGAATGTAAACTGGGAAAAATTGCTGAATTTCTTTTATTTGATGACATGAACCAAGTAAATATGATTCCCAATTATGACGAAAAAGTTATGGAGCCAGCATGCTTGCTACCCAAGCTTCCGTTAATGCTAATGAATGGAGCTGAGGGAATTGGAACGGGATTTTCTTCTGTTATTCCAAGTTTTCATCATAAAGATTTAATCGAATCAACAATTCAGTTTATCCAAACAGGTAAAGCAAAAAAATTAAGACCATATGTTCATAATTATAAAAATAAAATAACTGTTGATGATAAAGGACGTCTTGTCTTCAGTATGAATTTTGAAGAAATTAACGGTGCGATTTATATTACAGAATTACCGCGTGGTTATGATTCAACAAAAGTTTATCGCTATTTAACAAAATGGATAGACGATGATTTTATTAAAGATTTTATTGATAGCTCAGTAAATAACGATGTAAAGATTGAACTTATTTTTAAAAAAGGTCATCAGCCAAAACTTTCTGAGGTTGTTGAAAAAATGTCAGTTCTTTCTACCCTCGTACCAAACTACACTCTCATTTCAGAAAGAGGCGTAAGAATTTTCGCTGCACCCGAAGAAATAATTGAAATATTTGGTAAAAAAAGACTGGAAGTTGTTACACGCCGATATGAGCTTTTAGTATTAGATTATGAAAAAAAGATTAGACAAAATAATGAAATAATAAAATTTATTAAAGACAAAGAATACGAAGTGGCCACCAAGTCTGCTAATCGTAAAACATTTGTCGAATATCTCGAAAAAAAGAAATACACATTTTCTGACTATTTAGCAGATATGCCAATTTACAGAATGACTAAGGAAGAAGTTGAAAAAAGACAATTGCTTGTTAAAGAAGATTCAGTTTCCTTAAAAGAGTTTGATCGAATTGCTAAATCTAAATCAATGGTTGAAAAAAAGTTGATTGAAGAACTCAGAGAAGTAGAAGACAAAATTACTTCTTGGGTAAAGATGAAGGATCAAGAGAAAATTCAGCTCCAAAAAAAGATAGAAAAAGATACAAATAAAAAAAATGTAAAACATAAAATAAAAAAGTAGATATAAATTTGGTTCTTTGTTAACCTGTTAATATAACGTCATGATAAGACCGATTTTCACGGAGGAAAATAATGAGTCTAACGAAAGCGGACATTGTTGAAAGAGTTTACAAAGAAGCAGGTTTTTCAAAAAAAGAAGCAGCTGATTTAGTTGATCTTGTTTTCAAAGTCATAAAAGATACATTATCAAAGGGTGAAAAAGTTAAAATTTCTGGTTTTGGAAATTTTTCAATTCGAGATAAAGCAACTCGTGTTGGAAGAAATCCTCAAACTGGTGAAGCTATGGATATATCAGCTCGTAGAGTGTTAACTTTTAAACCTTCGCAGGTATTAAAAGAAGACGTAACGATGAGATATGCCCATCGCTTAAATGACAAGGGTGAAGAAAACAAAACTTTGCCGGCAAAAGAAGGTTCTGCAAGGGCATTGAGTTCATTTATGTCTAATACCGAAGATGCAGATGATGACACAGATTTCCATCCAGATGATGATAACGATTAGATGTTTGGATCTATAGAAATACCTAATAAATCTTCCTTTAAAGTCAGTGAGGTCTGTGCTCTTACTGACGTTAAATCGTATGTTTTAAGATTTTGGGAATCTGAATTTCCAGAAATTTCTCCTTTGATCTCTTCTTCTGGTCAAAAATTATATGAACACAGAGATATTGAAATTATTTTACATATAAAAAAATTATTATTTGAAAATAAATTATCCATTGAAGAAGTTAAGGGTCAATTAAAGACTTTTATTCATCATTCAGACTCACTTTTAGGCTTAGAAAAAAGTGAAGATTCTTGTACAGATGAACAATTGATTGTTTTGGCAAAAAATAAATTAAAACATATTATTTCAATTACAGAATCCCTCCAATCTAAATATCATTGGTAGTAATCTTTGGGAAAAATTAAAAAAAGAACTTGGGTGATTAAAATCGGTAGTCAACTCTTGATAGAGGGTGGACCCTTGCTTATTCGTTCGCTAATGGCCGAAACTGCTTTCTTAGTTAAACAAAAAAAAATTAGATGTATATGGGTGAGTTCTGGAGCGATTGCAACCGCTCGAATAAAACTGGCCTATAACTACCACTCGCTGCCAGAAAAACAGGCCCTAAGCGCTATTGGACAACCTCTAGTGATGGAAAACTATAACTTGGCACTTCATCAACATGGATTAAGTGCTGCTCAAATTCTATTAAGCTATTCTGATTTTAAGCGAACTGAAAGCCGAAATAATTTTAAAAATACAATTAAGCAACTACTTGATTGGAATATTATTCCTATCATAAATGAAAATGATGCTGTCGCAACACACGAAATTCAATTCGGCGATAATGATCAATTATCGGCGATGGTTGCCGCCGAAATAAAGGCAGATCGACTAATTATTTTAACTAATGTAGATGGAGTTTATGATCGACATCCAGATGATCCTGATGCAATAAAGATTGCTCACATCAAAACTCAAGAACTGACATTAGCTTATATTAAAAAAATAGCAAAAATAAAAAAATCTGCAATGGGGCAGGGAGGAATGAATTCTAAACTTTTAGCCGCTAGATTTGCTAGTAAATTTAGAATACAAACTACAATTGTTAAAGGTGACCAGCCTCGAGTCTTAGAACGACTACTTAAAAAGGAATTTCTTGGGACTCAAATTGGAATACTTAAAAAATGAATATGATATTGGCACAATTAATAGAAATGAAAAAAGCATCTCGACAGTTGAGAGTTTTAAGTTCTAATCAAAAAAATAACGTACTTCAAACAATAATTAACTTATTAAGTGAATTTCAAGAAGAGATTTTATTTGAAAATAATAAAGATATAATTAAATATCAAAATGCTTTAAATTTTCAAAAGTCATTTCTTGATAGATTGACTTTATCAAATACACGAATTGAACAGATGCAAATTAGTTTGCAAGCACTGGTTCAAGAAGTTGACCCTGTAGGTATGGTCCAAGAGGAAAAGATATTATCAAATGGATTAAAACTTAAAAAAATTCTTACTCCTTTGGGAATTATTTTTATGATTTTTGAATCAAGGCCAAATGTTGTAATTGAAGCATTCTCAATGGCCTTTAAGTCTGGTAACTCAATTTTATTAAAAGGTGGAAAGGAATCGGATAATACTTGCAAGATTCTTTATCGGTTAATTTTATTAGCTCTAGAAAAAAATAAAATTCCCTCAGCTTGTTTCCTTGGATTAGTTTCTCCTACAAGATTAGAAACGGATTTTTTAATTAAACAAGATCGTTATATTGATGTACTAATTCCCCGTGGTAGTGACAAATTAATTGAATATATTACTCAAAATACAACGATACCATTAATAAAAAATGAACGCGGTCTTTGTCATATTTATGTCCATGAAGAAGCTGATAATCAGATGGCTATAGAGATTATAGATAACGCAAAAACGCAAAGACCAGGTGTATGTAATGCCGCAGAGACATTATTGGTTGATAAAAAAATTGCAAAAGAATTTTTACCAAATATTGCTAATAGACTGATAGCTAAAAAAGTTGAATTAATTGTATGTTCTAAATCTTTGGCACTTATTCCGGTAAGTAAATATGTAATACCAAGTCAAGAGTTAGACTATGATACTGAATATTTAGATTTAAAATTAAATATTAAAATTGTAGAAAATGTCGATGAAGCAATTGAACATATCGAAATTCATGGAAGCCATCATTCTGAATGCATTGTGACTAATAATGCGAATATCGCTAAACGCTTTCAAAATGAAATTGATGCCGCTGTTGTCTATTGGAATGCATCCACACGTTTTACAGATGGTTTTGAATTTGGTCTTGGTGGCGAAATAGGTATTAGTACCCAAAAGCTTCAGGTGAGAGGACCCGTCGGTTTAAATGCTCTCACTAGTGCTAGATGGATTATCGATGGAAAGGGACAAGTAAGATCGTAGTTTATGAAAGACAAAAATTGTGGAGTCTTGTCTTAATTGAAGTAATATCTAAATCAGTTTTTAAATTATTTTCAAATTCATAAAGCATCTTTTGATAGTATGAAATAATAATTTTTTTAGTTTCACATAGGTTTAACTCATTTATCATTTTTTCAAAATTATCTAATTTTTTTTCAAGAACTAATAGTGTTTCTTTAGGGAAGAGTAACCACGGATTTATGTGTTGTTCATGCGGGGACAAAGTTAACTCGCATAATTCAGATAAGTCATCGAGTAACTGAAAATTAATACCTAAATCTTTAGCAAATATCCAAAGTTTTTTTTCTATCTTCCTATCTTTTTTTATGGCCAGTAAACAACTTCCCAGAACTGCAACTTGAATTAGTCTTGCCGTTTTAAGTTCATGTATATGGAGAATTGAATTTAAATGTGTGAAAGGAATATTAGATAGGTCTAGATATTGCCCGTTTATTAATCCTTTAGGCCCTGTGGCCCAAGTATAAAAAGAAAGTAATTCAAGAAAACGTGATAAATCAGAAGATTTAATTTTTGAAAGTAATTCAAATGATAATATTAGTAGTCCATCACCGGTTAATAAGGCCTTCCATTCATTAAATGCAATATGTGTGCATGCTCTTCCTCTTCTCATTTTATCGTCATCCATTGCCGGAAGATCATCGTGAATTAGGGTATAGGCATGGTGGCATTCTATAGAACTGGCCAGTAATGAGTGTGCAGATTTAGGATCATCAACCGTTTTCAAAAATAATGAAGGGTTAAGGTCTTTTAATATGGCCCATACTAAATTTGCACGAAAAAGTTTTCCTGTTGGAAAAAGTGCATAATGATAAACATCTTTTGCATTTTCTTTTGGTAAATGAAAATGAAGATGTTTCAGTAAATGCGATTCAATATTAATGTTTGTCATAGTTAATTAAATTGTGGTGGTCCAAGATTTCCAAGTGGACCTTCAAGTTTCATTTGATATTTTCCAGTCGTATTATTTGCTGGGAAGAAAATTTTAACAAAAGAAAAATTATTAAGAAAGTATTGAGATAAAAATAACGAACCTTTTAAAGAAAGCATAGAGTTTGATAATCCATTAGGAGAGATATTAACTTGTCCCTTAAGATTAAGTTCAATTGGTGAATTTTTTTTACCAACTTTTATTTCATCAATCAGCATAATGCTTGAACTAGAAAAATGAGATTGCACACTTAGCTTATCCAACGAGATCGGTGACATATTAAAACCTTTTATATTTTGTGCTGGAATAGAAAAATTTCCAGAGGTAACTGAAAGTTGACCATCAGTTAAAATTCCTGATGAAATTTTGAAAAATCCGGAGATATCAACAAGCCCTGCGATTGGTGATTTATTATCACTGGTCATTACTGAAAAAAGTTTAGCGTCAATTTGAGATTTATCTATTTCGATATAATTAGAAAAAAAAGAAACTGACGGATAAAGATGAACTTTTGTGGAACCTTCGTTAATTGTAATATGAAATCTTATTCCTGGGGGATAAAAACTAGGAGAGTGGAGAGCTAATACGACATCTTTAAGTGTAATACCATTATTGATCTGATTGAAGCACGTACCTGGTATAAGCAAAGATTTAAGGGTAATTTTAGGTAAAAAATAAGAAAGTTCAGCTTTTCTAAATTGTATAGGACAAGACTCATTCTTAATTAAAACGTCATGCAAAAATTTATTTATTTTTTCTTCAAGTGAAAAATTTGCAAAAAAGCCAGTGAAAACTAGAAAAAAACTTATGAGTATAATCTTAGGTTTTGTCCAAGTTTTTGGGCCATAAATTTCTTCATTTATTTCATTAAAGTGAATTCTCTTTTTTTTCATCGCCTACATCTGTGCATTTCGACCAATATGTACAAGTGTTAAATCTCCTTGTAATAAGCTATTGGTCTTGTTTTTTAATAAGGTTACTTTTTGTACTTTAAATTTTTCTATTTCAACTAGTGTACTTAGTAAATTTGAAAAATCCTGAGTTCCAAAATTATCAAAATGAATAGTTGTTTCTATCTTGGATACCGAAGCACTTGAAGTTAATTGGTTAAAGTCAGTAATAGATATTTTTGATTGATCTATTCCCTTAGTGGATAGTAGATTTCTAACCTTATTGTCTAGCTCTTCTTTTGAAGCATAGGCGACTGAGGATACATATTGGTTACTTGTATTATTTAAAGACTCATAATTTGAATTGAGAAAGGATATTTGCTCTAAAATCTGATTTTTAAGCTCTATACTTTTTTTAATTTTATAATTCCCATAACTCAAATACCCACAGATTAAAAATGGGATAAAAATTACTCCTAGCATAATTATTTGAGATATTGTATTTTGTTGTTCTTCGTTAAGATTTGCTTTTAAATCATTAAATTTTTGAAAACTAGAATCATTTTTAAAAATATCTAATTTTAAAAAAATATATTGATCAATCTTTTTAAAAAACTTCATGTTAATCCCTATCAGAAAAACTAATCATTAATTTATTTTCACTGGTGTTATAATTTATTCGCAAATCGAGTAAGCCAGAGTTTTTTAAATGAGCTTGCATAGCTTCAAGTTCTGCTGGTTCTTCTGACGAAAAGATAGCCTGGACACTCAACCCATCACTAGAAAATTTCTCAAGGCTAACTTTTGGATTTTTATTTATACTTTGACTTAATACTGCTAGCGGTCTTAGTGCATTTATTGAATGTGCTGACAAAATCGAACTGACTTCATCTTTAGTCATCTTATTTTTTCTTTTTATCGCATTAAGAACATTTAATGGTTGTTTTTGATAATCTTTTTGAACTCTTTTATTAATTTGTAACGATGGGGTTTTAATTAAACTAATTATTTTAGTATCTAGATTTTTTTGGTCTTTATTGAGAAAGACATATCGCTCTGTCATTAAGCCGATCATAATGATCAATGCTAGAATCAGAGAACGAATTGCGATAAAAAAGGCAGAGTGTAGCGATATAAAGCTATTTGATGATGTTTGAAATTTTCCTGTTAGAAAATTTACGATGGTACTCGAAATCGAAATGGCCATCATTTTAGACATATAATAAACTTTATCGTTTGAGTTATAATCATTTTTTATGTCAGTAATAGGAGGTAGAAAGCTGACAGGTAAGCCTGTATGAAAGTTTAAAAAGTGATCTATACCAATGATTTGAGTGGTACCACCAACTATGAAAATTTTATCGATGCCTTTTCCAAATTTTACTCTATGTCCGACTTCCCATCTTTTAAAATCTAACAATAAAGGAGACATGATTTTTTTCATTAAAATAGCAAAATTAAATTGTTCTTCTGTTACATTATCAAATTGATCTTCAGTTAAGAAAAATGCATTTTCATGTTTATAAATAAGTGCATCTTCTGGTGTGATTTGATATGTATTGGCGATTACTTCTGTTATCTGAGCCCCAGCCACATAGGATGTTTGATTAGATACTATTTGTCGATTTTGGACAAAATAAGCCTTTGTTGTTTTATGACCGATATCTAGAATACAGCATGTTTCATTCATTCGGATTTTATCTACGTATGATTGCATTATAGAAATTTCTGAAGTGAGTATTGATGGGCCAGAATCTTTGGATTCAAAAAAACTATAAAATTCACGAAATAAATTTCCTTGTGTGATATTACTCAATACAGAAAATCCACCAGAATGTTTTTGTAAACGTGAACTAAAATGTGAATCAGAGAGTGGATAAGGAAGATTTTCATCAAGTTGAAATGGAATAATTTGTTCAGCTTTTCTTCTTGATGCTCCTGGAATCTCTAGAAAACGAGTTGTAATCATTTCATTAGGAAGTTGGAATATAATTTTTAAATCATTTGATTTTTTTTGAATAAAATTAGACACAATTTCTTTTTGTAGCTCTCTTGTTGTTTGAGTATTTGGAAAATGAACACGTGAATCTTCCAGAATAATTTCTGTTTTTTCAAGCAGGACTAATGATTTTCGCTCGGAACTAATTTCGACAAATTTTACTGAGTAAGTTCCTATATCGATTGCTAAGATATTCATATAATCAAGTTTAACAGAAAGCGCATAACTGCATAGAAAAAAATAATTCCTGTTTTTTTACTCTACTATTCCACTCGGACTTCAATTACTCTTGGTCTAAGCAATTCAGTTGGCGGGGCCTTTGGTTCTTTTCCATCCGCAGTTGGTGGTGGTTCTTGAACCCCATTGTCGTCTGGATTACTTTGTCCAGGATCAATTTGAGGTGGAGTAGGTTGCCCAGTGGGAGGTTGCTTTTTCTGGGGAACAGGCTTGATTGGCAGATCAATAAAATTTACAAGGTTATAAATTGAATTATTCATAACTCCTCGTGAAGTAACTTTGTACATTTTTCCTGCAGTATCAATTACTAGTCCGGCACTTTCTAATTCTTTAACTCTTTCAGTATAATCTGCTTCTGTTATAATATTTAGTTGGCCAGTTACGACATTTTTGAAATCCTCAGCATTTTTAAATTTAGTGGGTTTTATTTTTTTATCTGGATCACCATCTCGATATTTAAAAAACTCTTCAATTTGTATTTCATTAATAGCAGGAAATAGAATTTTTAAATCAGCTATTGTGATTTCATTAACCGCAATCATACTTACTTCATGGATACTTAATTGATCTTTTATAAGGTCTACGATGGCATCGTCCCAAGAGGGAAGTAAATACAATTCATCAATTGAAGTCATTGGAGCATGCTTAGCAGTTAAATTTTTCTGATTAAATTTAGCTTCAATTTCTCCTGCCTCTCCGTCTTTAAACTTTCCTTTTTCATTTACATAAAATTTTATTTCTTTAACTAGGTAAGTAGCATCAGTATTGCTATATAAAGAGTGAAAGTTTTCATCATTATCATTTTTATCTTTAAGTAATCTTTGTAATGTTTCAACTAATTTTTTTTCAATAATTAGTGAAGCATCTTGTTTAACAACTTGTGTGTCTTGCGTGGTCTGATTAATGGGGTCGTTTTGATTTACATTCTTTTTAGAGATGATCCTAAGTCCATTTGGATTAAGGAATCCAGTTACTTTAGTAAAAGTAACACTAAGTTCACCCCTCAAAAGAGTTTTCTTCATAAATTCATCTATTGCTGTTCGTTCAATAATATTTAATTTTGATCCCACAGGTAAAGGAAAAAAGAATGGTTCTAATATGACGCTTTCTAAGTCAGAAGAAGGAAATGCCGTTTTTAAATTTTCATCTTTTTCAATTTTATTTCTTCCTTCCTGGTAGAGCCGTAGTTTTCCTAATGCAAAGTTAATTCCAGCTTCTGCATTAAGTCGTGCCTGAATTTTATCTTGTTGATTGTATACCTTTATTTTATTTAATTTTGTTTCAAAGGTAAAATCAGCAAGAAGGAAAGTTAAAATAGCAATTACTCCAAGAACCATTAATAACGCTATCCCTTTATCTTGTTGTAATATTTTTTTCATTGGACAATCCCTGTATTAGGATCGGCGGGTGCCATATTTAAATCATCCTGTTTGACCTGAAAATTAGGATAGAGAACGCGAAAATTTTTTTCAATTTTTTGTTCATTTGTATTAGCATCTATCCATACTAAATTTACCTTAATAAGCCTTACAAGATTTTTATTTTCGTTTAATTCTTGAAGGGAAGTTACATATTTTTTAGTTTTTTCATCCCAGAAAGAAAATTCTAAGCTCTTTACGTGAGTGAGTATAACTTGGGCCCTTGATTTAGCAGCATTTGTATCTTTTAAGATGCTTAAAATATCGCTGCTATAAATATCCACTGGTAATATTTGTCGGATAAGATCATATCCTCCAAGTTTTCTATCTTCTTCGTCAATTGTTGTCTGTAATGAATATCTTATCCACGCATAACGGGATTCTTTGCTATCAGCAACTTTCCTACGATTGGCTGTCGTTAAAAACTGTATTGTGGATTTATCATCAGAAATAAATTGAGGAATGAGCAACCCATTTTTTGTTTTACCATCAAACGTGGGAAGTGATTCTTGTTGAGCATAATTATCTTGTTCTTGGTTTTCATAGTTTCCCTGAGGATTTACCGGTGAAGCTTTGCTAAATGAGAAGAGCGGAGAGTATAGTTGAGAAAAATCATTATCTAACCTGTTCATTGCAGTTAGAGTTTGCATTAATAATTGGTCTTCTTTCAAGACGCGATCTTTAGTGTCTGTATTATTATCAACCATCTTGTATGTGTAGAGCGAGATAAATCCCAACAAAACAATTGCAATCAATACTTCAACTAATGTAAAACCGCTCTGTTTAAATTTGGTCAATTTTCACTTCCGCATTCTGATTATATATCCAAGTTGAAAGTTTAAACTGCTCTTTAGATATTTTATTTTCAACAGTGACTTCTACTTGCCAAATCATTTTCTCCATATTTTCTTTAAAGGTTTTAAATATTTTCTTTTCTAGCATTTTCTGTTTGCTTTCATTGTCCTCATCATCTTTTTCTTTTCCCGCTATTTTATTCATGTCCGGAACAAAAAACTTTTTATATTCAATTGTGTACTTATAATCAGGGGATTTTTCAAAGTCTTTCGTTTCTTTAGAAAGAGTAATAGCGTCTCTTAATTCTGGTGGATTGGTAATGAGATCGTTTAGTGTATTTTCACATAAATCTTTAAGTAGGATATCTTCCTTAAGTTTTGATGAATCAAGAAGGTTATACCCTTGGCCCGTAACAAACGCTGTAGCAAATACAGAAAAAATTGCAATTGCAATCATTACCTCCATAAGGGTAAAACCCTTATTATTTAATAATTTTATTTTCCGCTTTTCCATTTCTCAAAAATCTCTTTTGCTAAATTTTGTTTTTTGTCATTAAGTTCTTTACTATTTCCTAGTTCAATTTTTTGAATATGACGTTCAATTTTAGGACTAAATGAGTTTGTTTTTAATGTTACTATTTCCTCATCACTTCCAATTATAATTAGAGCAGCATCTCTTTCCCCACTAGGGAAGGAGTAAAGAGAAACTTCACCCTCTGTTTGAAGTGTTTCAGATTGTGTATTAGCTACGCCTAAAACTTTTATATTCGTTGATATTTCAGCATTTCTTTCTGAATATTCTGAGACTCGATTAAATTTTAAATTGAGAGATTTGAGTACTTTCTTTTTAGCCTCTTCTTCTTCTTTGGACTCAACAGTGCTATTGGCCTTTGGTTCTGACGGTAAAATAAAATTATCAGATGGCCCATATTCTACGGCATATTCTTGAGGTTCTTTATTGAGAAGAAAATGAATTCTTAAAACAGTATTTCTTAAGATGGCTTCATCACCCATAAAACGCAATGCCCTTTCGATACCACTAGATTCTTTATCTAAATCATCTCGAGAGGAAAAGGGATTGGAAATAGCAAGACTTAAAACAAGAGTGATTAACACCAAGGCCACTAAAATTTCAATTAGTGTAAAACCTTGGTGGTTTAATATTTTTATAGTTGTATTATTCTTGCGCAGGAGCAGCTTCATTTGTTGGGCCATCGCCAGCAATAGGCGCTTCTGCTTTTGGAGCACTTTTTCCAGCTTTTAAATAAATATCTGCATCTGTACCTTCTCCACCAGCTTCACCATCAGGACCATATGAAAAAATATTGACTGTTTTTCCATCTGATTCATAAATAAAATCACGATCCCAAGGATCCTTAGGTACTTGATCACCATCTATAAATCCATTAGGTGGATAATCTCGACATTCTCGTCCACCGCTAGGCTTGGTCACTAATGCTTCTAATCCTTGATCACTAGTTGGATAGAATCCGCACTTTCTTCTAAATTCTTTTAGTCTTCCTTCAAGATTGCTCATTTGAATTTTAGTAGATTGAACTTGGCCTTCATGTAAATTATCCATAAATTTACCAACGACAAATGTACCAGCAAGAGCAAGTAGTGTAAGAGCAATTAAAATTTCAATTAGTGAAAAACCGCGTTGATTGTTATTCATATTTTCTCCGTAAAAATAATTATTATCGACGTATAGTATTTAATTCCATTAGTGGGACTACAATTGAAAATACAATGAATGCGACAACGACACCCATACCTATCATCATTATAGGTTCTAATATAGAGGTAAGTCCACTAAGTTTTGTATTCACTTGGTCTTCATAATTTTCAGAAACAATTTGTAGCATGGGCTCTAATTCTCCAGCTTTTTCACCCAGTTTAATCATATGTGTAACCATCGGTGGAAAAAGTTGAGAGCGTATAAGTGGTGCAGTTATTGAGCCCCCTTCAGATATACTTACCCGAGCTTCTTCAACTGCTTTTCTCATGTGAACATTAGAAACTAAATTTGCAACAATTCTCATTGATGCAAGGATAGGAACACCTGACTGTAATAGTGTGGCAAGTGTTGAGCAGAATCTGCTTACGTTAATCATTGTTACAAGTTCACTGACCACAGGAAGTTTTAAGACAAGTGAATCAAATTTTGATTTACCATTTTCAGTTGCAATATATTTTTTTCCAAAATGCACTGCCGCGAAACCACCTAGGAGAATTGCCCACCAATAACTCTGTAGGACATGAGATATCCAAACGCAAATTCTAGTCTGTAAGGGAAGTTCTCTTTTCATATTAATAAAAATTTTTGTAATTTTGGGAATAACAAAAATAAAAATAATACCAATCATCAGCCCTCCCGCACCCATCATAATCACGGGGTAGGTCATTGCACCTTTAATTTTATTTTTTAATTTTAATTGTGATTCTGTAAATTCCGCTAAACGCATAAGAACGATTTCAAGTGTTCCTGATGTTTCACCTGCATCCACCATATTGATATAAACGTTGTCAAAAATTTTGGGATAGTCCGCCAATGCTTGAGCAAGTGATGAACCTTCATTTATTTTTTGTCGAATTTCTGAAAGTGTGATTTTTAAACGAGGGTTATCTGCTTGATCAACTAATGCAGAGAAAGCTTCTACAACCTGTATCTTAGCTTTTAATAGTGTGGCAAGTTGTCTTGTCATGAGAGATAAATCAGCAATAGAAACCGCGCTACCGAATGAAAAACCACTTGCTTTTTTCATTGTATTAGACGTTTGCTCATTAATTTCAATGAGCATAATACCTAATGATTTTATTTTTTGTTTGGCAAGATTAAGTCCCTCTGCACTGACAGTACCTTTTAATTCTTTTCCTGATTTATCAAGTCCTTTATAATTATAAATTGCCATTAAAAAATCCTAAGTGGTTATTGGTGCTCTTGATCATCTTCATTAACGGCACGGACCATTTCTTCAACAGAGGTAATTCCTCTAAAAACTTTATCAAGTGCATCTTGCCGCAGAGATTTCATTCCGTCTTTCATTGCTTCTTTTTTTAGTGATGCTGCATCTGCTTTTCGCAAGATGAGTGGACGAATCTCATCTGTGATGATGAGCAATTCCGCGACTACTGTCATCCCAGCATATCCTAAATGGTTACATTTTTGGCAACCCTTGGCGCGATAAAGTGTGGCATCTTTTGGAAAAGATTTAACATCTAAAAGTTGCATATCGTATACAGTTGGAGAGTAAGCTTCTTTACATTCATTGCAAAGTACTTGAATTAATCTTTGTGCTAGAACTGCTGCTAATGAGGAAGCGATTAAGAATGGTTGAACACCCATATCTACCAATCTGTTTGGTGCAGAAGAAGCATCATTTGTATGGATGGTTGATAAGACAAAGTGACCAGTTAAAGAAGCTTGCACGGCCATTTCTGCTGTTTCTAAATCTCGCGTTTCACCTACCATGATGACATCTGGGTTTTGACGAAGGATAGATCGCAATGCAACCGCAAAGCTTAAATTTATTTTATGATTTACTTGAATTTGAGAGATACCTTGAAGCTCATACTCGACAGGATCTTCAACGGTAATAATCATTTTATCAGGAGTGTTAATTCGTTCCAGCATAGCAAATAGGGTAGTTGTTTTTCCATGTCCGGTTGGACCAGATACATAAACAATTCCGTGTTTTCTTTTTGAAAGTTCATCAAGTGTTTTTAAAACACTGCCATGAAATCCTAAGTTTTCTAATGTTAATACATTATTACTTTTTTCAAGAATACGCATAACGATTCTTTCGCCATTTTGTACAGGGACAGTTGAAAGACGTATATCAATATCTTTCCCGGCCATTTTAATTTTAATACGACCATCTTGTGGAAGACGTTTTTCGGCAATATCAAGTTTTGCCATTACTTTAATACGTGAACTAACTGCTGCTTGAGTTTTTAAGGGTTGACGTAATACTTCTCGCATCACTCGGTTAACTCGAAATCTAAAAACAACTTCTTTCTCATATGGTTCGATGTGAATATCACTGGCCCTTTCTTTGACGGCCCTGAAAATGATAGAATTCACAAAGCGAATAACTGGAGCTTCGTCGGCACCGGCCTCTAATATATCAATTGGCCCATCTAAATCAAGTGCCTCATCAAATTCGCCTTCGATAGTATCAACTACATTTCGATTGGCCCGTTCATAAATTCTATTAATAGCATCTTGAATTTTTAAAGGTGAAGAAATTACTAGTTTAATTTCTTTTTTAAATATTTCTTGAATATCGTTAATGGCATCAAAATTAAAAGGATCAGTCATTAAAAGTGTTAAGGAAGTTTCAGTTTCCAATATCGGAAGCAACTCATGTTGTTTTGCATAGTTGATACTAATATTAAGAGTTAAATTGGGATCAATTTCATCCAGTTTAAGATCTATAATATAGGGGATATTAACCTGATGACAGATAACTTTGATAATATCATGTGGGTGAATATAATTTTTCTTTAAAAGAATTTCCCCGAGAAGCATTCCTGATTCATGCTGAATTTCCAAGGCTTCTTCTAACTGATCATCAGTTAAATTTGTATGTTTTAATAGTAATTGACCAATCTTTTCTTTATGGGCCTCTACCTTATCTAGCATGTGATCAGATAATTTCACATTGAACTCCAATTACTCAGTTTTTGTTTCTGATTTTTTTAAAATATCTTGATAATCAGGAGCGTCTGCTGGATTTTCTTCAATAGTAGTTGCAGAAGTCTCTTCATTATTTCTATCCTGAAACTTAGCAACTTCTTTTATATCATAGAGAGGACCTTCACTTTGTCTTTGTGCCTTGTCGTAAAGTCCTTTTGCAGTTGATGCAAATGAATCATCATCACCAATTGCATTTTTTAAATGTGCCTGACGTCTGTTGAGAAGATCTTTAACATTCTCTGGATTTGTTTTTTCATAGGTAGCAAGAATTTTTGGTGTCATGAAAAAAAGTAAATTAACTTTTTCTACAGATTTTGATGTATTTTTAAATAACCATCCTAAAACTGGAATATCACCTAAAAGTGGAACTTTGTTAACAGTGTTAACTTCTTTATCCCGCATTAGACCACCCATTGCAATTGTGTCTTTATCTCGACATACAACTGTGGTATTTAGTTGTCTAATGACAGTTCCAAGTCCGCCACCAGCAGGGATATTAAGTGCACGATTTGAAAAATCTTCAATCTTTTGATCAATTTTTAATTTAATAAATCGAGTGGCCTTATTAATTTGTGGAGTAATTTTTAAGGTAAGAGCAACTGTTTGTTGTTCAACCGAATTTTGAATTGTTCCACTTGTTGTTGTCGATTTTACCACTGGAACTTTTTCACCACTTTCAAAAACACCTTCAACATTATCTAATGTTAAGATTTGCGGGGTAGCGAGTACGTTTGTACTACTATTACTAGCTATTGCTGAAATTAATCCATTGACTGAGTTCGCTTTCATTGTTTTTCCATCAGGTGTTGGTATATCGATTTGTTTTCCTAGTCCACTACCTACAAAAAGCCCTGAAAGATTTGTAATATTATTAGTCATTAATGAGACAAGATCTCCAGTTTTACCAAAACCAGCTTTTTGAGCGCCTCCACTTCCATAGGCACCCATGATACTAATTCCAAAACCATTTTCTTTCCCAACTTGTGTTTCCATCATCAGGCCTTCTACATAGACTTGATCTCTGGGAATATCTAATTTTGCGATTACTGCTTTTACCGTTTCATAATCAGTAGGTGATGCAGTCACTACTAAAGCGTTATTATCTTTATCTGCATTAATTTTTACATCACTATTAAAAAGTGTATCTGTCGTTTGTGCTCCGGCATTTCCATTTGTGAAACGAGACAGTCCTCCAGCTCCGCCTAAGCCACCGGGCTTAGGGCCACCGCCACTAACTAATGAAGAGAGAGTTTTTGAAAGAGATTCTGAATCACCATAGTTTAAATAATAAACATGAACTTGTCCTGAACCTGCAGCGACTATTTTAACATCAAGTTTTACAATTAAATCTCTTAGTTCTTTTGCTCCGTCAGAGTTTGCCATTGCAATAATCGAATTCGTTCTTGGTTCAGCAATAATTCTTGAAATATTTACCTGTGATGTTTGTCCGGTAGTAGATGTTTTAAATTTTGCATCATTGGCATTTCCTTTTAAGATTTTGTCTAAAAGTCCAGCTATCTCTTGAGCAGAAGAATTTTTTACCTTAATAATTTGCAATGATTCTTCATGTCCTGGAATATCGATGAATTTTATTAGTTTCATTAAACGATTTATATGAGTTCCTGTTTCTTGAACAATGACAGTGTTAGTTTGTTTGATTTCAATAATTCGTCCATAGCGAGACATGAATGGTCGAAAACTATTTGCAACTTCTCTAGAGTTTACATATTTAAGAGGGATAATTTGCATAACATAATTTTCAGTGTTGGGTGAGTAAGTTCCGGTGTACATTGTTGTAGGTGAGTAGCGGATATCTCGATTGTTGACAATTGTATAATAGGCACCAGTCTTAACTAGCGAGTAGCCATTAATACTGAGCGCCTGTAAATAGGCCTTCCAAGCATCACCAATAGTGATTGGACTTGGTGTTGAAATTGAAATTTTACCTTTAATATCTTTATCTAAAATAAGATTTAACCCAGTAAGTTTTTGCATATGCTTGGTAAGATCTAAAATTGAAACATTTGGAAAATCAAAACTTGTAACAACTTCAGGACCAAAAGCAGTTTCTGGATTTAAGTCGACATATTTCTTGTCATTTTTTGAAGGATTTGAATCTTTCTCATTATCTCTTCCAAAAGTATCTGTGTTTCCGGCATTGTCATTGCTCCCATCACTTTCATCATCTGCAAAATTTGTTGTATCATTAGCAGCTTTTGCTTCTTTTGGAATTAATAAATCTTTTGCCGATGCTCCTGTATTCGGTATACTTATTTCTTCTGCCGAAGGAACTGATTTACCAGAGTTAAATTTTGTTTTACTTTTATATTTATTAAACTCGGCCCTGGTGCTCGTCGCCCAGGTTGTAGTCATAACGAGTGTCAATATTAATGCATTCTTATTCATAGGAAAACTTCCTTTCATATTATTCAAAATTATATTCCATGTTTTCATTCATGCCGTTTCTATTAAGTCCGATTTGCATATTATCAATTTCTCTTATGCGTCCTAGGTAACCCATTAACTCATTTAGGTTTTCAATTTTTTTCCCGTTGATATTACATACAATATCGCTCTCTTGAATATTTAATTGAGAGTACAAACTTCCGGGTACTATTTCAGTCATCTTAAAACATAGACTGCCATCAGGATTAGTAATTTGAACTGCTTTTGCTTGAGTAAGTAATTCACTTACATTATTCATCATAGCTTCTCTATAAGCTTTTTTAATTTTAAAACTATTTCCTACATTTTTTATATTTGGATTATTGCTTTTAAATAATGCTTTACCAGCTTTTGCTGACATGATTTTCATAGGCAATAAAGGTAGATTATCCTCCTCATTCGCTAAAATATATTCACAGTCACCAGTTTGTAGATTTTTGATAATTAATTTTTTTCTGGTTATTTTTGATATCTCAGAATTGTTTTCAATTACTTCACCTTCTCTGAGATTTAAAAGCTCATCACTGCCACGCATTTGCACTGAAGCGACGGACTTTACTGAATCCTGAAGTATAATTGTATCAATTAATTTGGCAGACAATGAAGATGGTTTATCACCTTCAGTACAAATTATTTTTGAGATATCTTTAGCGCTTGCTGTAGTAGAAGTTGCTGATTCACTCTCCTTAATATTGAATAGATTTACGCTTGTAATTTTCCCAATATCTTGGGTCGAAAACTCAGCTCCTGACATGGGAATTGGAGTGATTGGTGTACGGGTTACAATGGTACTTGATTTACTAAAAAAAAGTGCGATTGATTTGCCCACGATATACGTAGACGAAATAATAATTAAAATAAAGAACCATGAATGAATTTTTCCACGTGAATATGGTGAGAAAAAACGCGTAACAAAATCATTCCAATTAAATTTTTGAATCTTATCTAACGGTGAATTTAATGTTGATTTAGAAAATTTAGGAAGATTGATTCTAATTTTCTTGGCAGCCTTTGGTTGCTCAGGTGGAGAAATATTAGGAGATGTTTTATCTGGCAAATCCACGTCTGATGTTTTTTTAAACAGATCAACATGTTTCTCTTCAAAAATCTCATTTTGGAAATCATCTACCGAAGTAGTAGGTTTCTTTTTAAAGCGATCTAAAAATTTAAAACTAAAGGGTGAATTTTTCTTCATTCTACTATTGTAAGAAGATACCTGATTCACAGCAAGAAGTTTTTTATTCCGACTGTTTTAATCACTTAATACTTAGTTGGTCTTTTTGAAAAGATTGAGTATCATTATTGTAATTATAAATACGAATCCATTAAAATAAGGTGATCAAAAATGGCAACTAATGAACAAGGAAGTTTTCAATCTGTTGTAAATAGTTTTTTTTATGGCGAGATAAATGAATCTCTTGCTTTTCCTTACCCTCAATTTTCAGACTCTCAAGTAGAAATGGCCAAAGAGATGACCTCGGCAGTAAATCAATTTGCCACTGACAATATTGACGGAGAAAAATTTGATCGCGATGCTTGTATTCCAAAAGAAGTTATTAAAGGACTTGCAGAATTAGGACTGTGTGGTCTTGCCGTCCCTGAAGAATTGGGTGGATTAGGCTTAGATTATACTCTTTATGCACGAATTTTTGCCGAAATAGCTAGCTTTGATGGTTCAACAGCAACAATGTTAGGAGCACACCAATCAATTGGGTATAGAGCACTTTTAAATGAAGGAAATTCTGAGCAAAAGAAAAAATGGCTTCCTAAGTTAGCGAGTGGGGAAGTTATTGCTGCCTTTTGCTTAACTGAACCAGGATCAGGATCTGATGCTTATTCTATAAAAACTAAAGCTGTTGATAATTTAGATGGAACATACACATTAACTGGCCAAAAGTTATGGATCACAAATGCCGGGAGCGCAGGATTTTATTCTGTCTTTTGTAAAACAGATCACCAAATAGATGGTAAAAATGTAGAAAAAATTTCCTGCTTTATTGTTGAAGGAGATCGTGCAGGTATTTCTTTCGGAGAAAAAGAAAATAAAATGGGAATTCGGGCCAGCGAAACTCGCGCTGTCTATTTTGATAAAATGATTATTCCTAAAGAAAATATATTAGGAGAGCTAGGAAAAGGCTTTAAAATAGCAATGAATGTTCTTAACTCTGGCCGCTTATCACTAGGGGCCGGTTGTGTTGGAGGAATGAAAAATATATTAAAGCTCTCTACCGCTCATGCGACAGAAAGAAAGCAATTTGATAGACCCATCGCTGAGTTTGGTTTAATTCAGCAAAAATTAACAAAAATGGCGGCCTTAACTTATGCTTCTGAAAGTATCGTCTATTTGACTACCGGAAATATGGTAAAAGGCATGACTGACTACCATATGGAAACTGCTGTTTGTAAAATCTTTGGATCAGAGGCTTTATGGTCCGTCATTGATAATGGAATGCAAATTGCTGCTGGTACTGGCTATATGAAAGAGTATCCCTACGAACGAATTATGCGAGATTCAAGAATTAATTTAATTTTTGAAGGTACAAATGAAATACTTCGTTGCCTACTTGCCTTGTCTGGAGTGAGAGGCCCTTCTGAGGATATGAAAGAATTAGGTAAAATTTCGGATGTATCTTCGGCACTTCAAGATCCGATTAAGTCATTGGGTGTTTTCACAAAGTTTGCTAAAAAAAGAGTATCAAATATGATGGGAGGAAAGCAATTAACCAAGGCCCATCCAGAATTACAAGATCAAGCACAAAAATTTACAGATATGTTAGCTAAGTTTGCTATTGCAGTTGAAGACTCTTTAATGAAATATGGAAAACATATTGTAGATAATGAATTACCACAAGGGCGCCTTGCTGATATGGTCATTCATTTATATGTCACGGTAGCCGTCATCTCACGAACAACATCAATTTTAAATAATTCCAAAGTTTCTGCTGATCAAAAAGACTATGTTTTAAGATTAACAAAAATTATTTGTAAAGATTCGAGAATTGAGTTTGATAAAAACTTAAAAAAGATGTCAAAAAATCAAGATAAGTCAGTGGCCAAAATTTCAGAACATCTTGTGAACTTTGGTGGGTATGGGCTTGATATTATCGATTTTTAGAAAACAATTTTTTTTCTTTCAGTTAATAATTTTATTTATGTCGGCATGTTCACATCAACATACTGATGTAGACTTAACTCCAGTTCGTGTTTTACCAACTATTACTAAGCCAATTCACTATGAGATGGGGCCTTCAAAAAAATCTTCAGTATTTGTTGATTTAACAAAAGAATATGGACTTGAAGGAGTGAAGGCCGTTCATCTGTACGCAGTTGACGTTAATCATGATGGTCAAACTGACCTGGTAACACTTGAAGATTTTTATTCAGTACCCAAGTTTTATATATTTAATAAGAAATTAAAAAAGTTTGTTCTAGGCCCCAATCCATTTAAGGAATTAGTTCGAGCATCTTTTTTAATCTTTCAGGATTTTGATCATGACAATATCTTAGATGTAGTTATCGGGAGTCTAAATCAAAAATCTGAAATGACACAATTTCCACTGCGGATTTTTAAAGGAAATATTTCAAAAGGTGTCGTTACTTATTCCGAAATGCCCGCACCTCTAAATACAATTTTACCTACTTCCAGTGTTTCTGTTTTGGATTTTGATCTAGACGGTGAGCTTGATTTATATCTATCAAATTGGTTTTCCTTTAAGACATTAAATCCTACACCATTACCAGATATACTCTTAAGAGGACTTGGTAATTTTAAATTTGAAGATGTTTCAGACCTACTTATTGGTGAGTATGAAATTAATAAGTCAGATAAAACTTTTATAAAAGCTACGCCAACTTTTGGATCAAGTGTCTGTGATATTAATCAAGATGGTTATCCTGATATTCTTACTTCTAATTCGAATGGATATTTTAATAAATTATGGTTAAATCGACTTAATGCCGGTTCTCATTCCTTCACCAATATTGCCAATGAGTCAGGATACGGAGCAGATAATGAAGGGTTTGCTGAAGGAAGAGGTGGGGGAAATGCCTTTTTTAGTCTGTGTGGTGATTATAATAATGATGGATTGATTGATGTTGTAGTTGGTAATTTATCACACCTTAGTGATCCAGAATGGGTAGATCGATCAGCAATACTTACAGGTTCCAGTAAGGCCGTAATTCCACAATTTATTCGAACAGATTTTTTTCCGGAAGAAATTAAAACACGTTGGTCAGAAGGTAATAGGAGAGGTGTTTGGATAGATTTTAATTTAGACGGACTCAATGATCTTATTTTAGATAATTCAGGATTTCCACCTGATTCTAGACTTACTTTTTACCAACAAGCACGTGATCATGGTTTTGATGATAGGTCATTAGATTTTGGAGTTAATATTTTAAATCCATCCGGAACAATCACAATTGATTTAGATAACGATGGGGTGATGGATTTTATTACAGGGCAAACAAGCTTGAGGACTGGCGAAAATCAAAATAAATTATATGTTTTTAAAAATTTAACAAAAAGAAATAAAAAAGGTTCGATAAGATTTCACTTACAGGGCAAAAAAAGTAATTCAAGTGGAGAATCTTCTTCAGTCTATTTAAACACTAATAAGCATAAATATTATCAAAATGCTGTATCGACATATGGATCGCTACCCTCACAAAATGAAGAAGGTATGTATTTTGCTTTCAATGAAGAGGAACCATTATATGCAACTGTGAGATGGAGTATAAAGGTCCAAGATAAGCTAGGGCGCGAAACTCCACTTATTAAAGTATATAATTTAAAAAAACTTGATTTGAAAAATAAGCATCATGAATTTAATTTATGTGAAGATGGGCGAATCCTTGAATATACACATAATTGTTACCGTTAGATAATTAATGACAATTTCTAAAGCTCACAGCTATTCCTTGACCAACACCTATGCACATCGTTGCTAATCCTTCTTTAATATTTTTATTTTTAATCATTTGATGAGCAAGCGTAGTTACGATTCTCGTTCCACTCGAACCAAGAGCATGGCCCAAGGCGATTGCTCCACCATTTAGATTAATTTTTGCTGGATCGAGATTAAGTTCTTTCATGCAACCAAGTGCTTGGGATGCAAAGGCTTCATTTAATTCTATAGAATCAAATTGACTAACTTTTTTATTATATTTTTTACATAAAAGATTTACAGCTGCTACCGGGCCAAGTCCCATTTGGTTTGGATCTACTCCACGAACACTTGCAGCGGTAATTTCCATTATAGGAGTTAGGTTATATTTTTTTAAAAAATCTTCACTTACGATCAGTAAAGCAGATGCACCATCATTCATGGGGCTCGAATTACCCGCAGTCACTGTTCCATCATTTTTAAAAACTGGTTTTAATTTAGTAAGTGCTTCTAAAGTTGTGTCTGACCTTACAGATTCATCATTAATTATTGTACTTGTTTCTTTTTTGACTTGAAATTTAACTGGAATAATTTCGTCATTAAAATCACCACGTAAAATAGCATTATTAGCTTTTTGGTGAGACATAAGTGCAAATTTATCTTGTTCAAGTCGAGAAATATTTAAAAGAGTTGCAACTTCCTCAGCAGTTTGGCCCATTCCTAATAAAGGAAATATTTTTTCTAGCTGAGGATTTTGAAAACGCCAACCAAAAGAAGTGTCGTACATTTTTTGATCTCGTGAAAATCCTTCTGTTGCCTTTGATAATACATAAGGGCCTCTCGTCATACTTTCAGCGCCACCTATAATTAAACAGTCTGCAATGCCTGCATGTATTCTTGCGTGTCCATCAATTAAAGCATCTAATGAAGAACCACAAAGTCGATTAATAGTTGTTCCTGGTATTTCAAATGGGAATCCGGCCAAGAGTAAGGACATACGTGCAAGATTTCTATTATCTTCACCGGCCTGATTAGCACAGCCTATAATAACATCGTCAATAAGTTGGGGATCAAAATCTATATTGTCTTTAATATCCCTTAATACCAAAGCTAATAAGTCATCTACTCTGATTGAGCTCAGTTTTCCACCCAGTTTACCAACTGGCGTTCGTTTTGCTCTTACAATATATGTATTTTTAATAACCATCTTTCTACCTCTGCATTAAATTATTCAGTTATTATTTTTCAACAAATATTGCTTGCTAGCAACACAAAAATATTCCGATCAACAAAGTCTTTAGTTTACCAAAATTCAGAAAACAGTTAATATTTTAAAGTGTATTAATAGAAAAATTAAATAAACGTAAAAAGAGAGAGCTATGAGCGACGATGGAATGATTGATGAGTTTAAAGTAGAAGCTGCAGAGTTATTTGAAAATGCAGAAAATAGCTTATTAAATATTGATAAAGGTGAAGATTTTCTTTCTAATTATAATAATATTTTTAGGGCCTTTCACTCTTTAAAGGGTGCTGCAGGTATGTTTGGACTATTGCCGCTCCAAGAACACATGCATAAATTAGAATCATTATTCGAAGCACAGAAAAAAATTGCATCTATGAATAATAAGCAAATTGACTATTTCTTAACGGGAATAGATGTTGCTAAAAAACTTTTAGATGGTGAAGATGCAAATTTTTATCATATTGAGATAGCAAATTTTAACGAAGTTGAACAAGATTCAACTCCCGTTACTTTACCAACTCCAACAAAAAGCAAAATAAAATTAAATCGAAAAAAAGGTGTAATTTTTATTATTTCAAAATCTATTGAATTCAACTCCCAAATTAAAGCAATTTTAGAAAATAATGAATTTACGGCCTTTGATTTTACAACTTCAAGTGATGCTCTTGTTGATATAGAAAGTTATGTCCCAAATGTGATTGTTTGTAATTTAGAAAACATTGAAGAAGTTAAATCCGAATCACCAGATTCTGTTATTGTTCTTTTGTCAGATAAACTTAGTGAAGATAAAATTAAAGAAGCAATCCTTTTAGGAGCTCATTCAGTACTTCCAATACCAATTGAAGAAGTAATAGTTTTAAATGTTTGTGGAAACGCTATTGCTAAGAATATGACAATGCAATTATTAGAAAAAGCAGTAAGTTATATTCTCTATCAGTTTACAGATCTTGATTTATTTCTCAAAAGCCAAGGAAAAGAGGGGATTCGAACTGCTTTAAAAAAAGATTTGCAGACGATTCTAGAATTAAGAAAGTCGATTAGTAATTTTTCTAGTATTGAGGAATAGAATGAAAATTCTAATAATTGAATCTAATAAATCAACTCAATCAATTCTAGAATCAGTTTTGAATAAAGCTAATACTAAAAATGAGTTAAGTTTTTTTAGTGATTTCGCTGACGGAAAAGAAGATTTATCAAAAGGGGATGTTGATCTCGCACTCATAAGCTTAAATAATGAAAATATAACTAGCTATGCAAAACAATTAAAATCAATAGCAAAAAAGTTAATTTTAACAAAGGCTATTTTGATAATTGCTGATCTCAGTATTTCTGAAAATCCTGATTATGAATTAATTAAGAATCTTTTTAAAACTGCAGATCATGTTACACTGCCTCTTTCAATGATAAGATTATCTTCCACCATTATGGACGTTTTAGAAGACTTTCATTTAGATCATATCGAAAATGTTCTCTATTTACCTATAAAAATTGAACTCTTAAAAAATGCCGTCTCAGTTCCTTGTGATTTATTTGTTAAAATTTCAGAAAAAAAGTATGTTAAAATTATTAATAAAGACCAGTCCGGAACAGTTATAGAAACTGCAGATAAATATCAGAAAAAAGGGATTGACGTACTTTATGTTGAAAAGGATTTCTATTCATCACTAAGTAATTTAATTTTGAATGATTTCTATTGTTCAGAAGTAGATTCATTGCCGGTTGCAGAGAGAGGAATTAAAATTACTGAATCTATCATGATGGTCACTAAGGATTTAGGTGCATCAGAGGTTATAATTGATTCAATTAATAATTCTTATACAGAGGTCATTAAAAATCTTGAAACAGAAAAAGTTTCAAAACTATTAGCATCCCTTACACTTGGAGAAAATTTATTTATTGAAAATCACAGCTATTTAACTTCCGTATTTGCAGTAATGATGGTCAGAAAAATGGATTGGAATACTTCTAAAATTCAAAATAATTTATGTATGGCCGCTCTTTTACATGACTTAGTTTTAGCAGATAATCAACTTGGTCATCACGATAAAGACAATCTAGAAGAAATTAAAAAACTACCGGTCACTGAACGCGATTTAGTTCTAAACCATGCCAAAATCCTTGCCGATAAATTGTCAAAAACAACAACATTACCTAGTGATGTTCTTTCACTGATAAGTAAACATCATGAGGGAAGAGGTAAGAATAGTTATCCAGGTCTCGATAATTCAGGGCAATTACCACCCGTGAATTGTCTGTTTAATGTCTCCCATCAGTTTTCAATTGAGTTGTATAAAATTGGCTTTAATAATATGAAACTTAATATTGCCTTTGCAAATCTAAGAGAGTGCTTTACCAGCAGCAGTATGAGGACTTATATTGATTTACTCGAAGAAAATGTAAATTTGTAATGTCTATAATTTTTACTCAGTAAATGGCACTCAAATTGCTTTCTTTTCTCATAAGTGTAAACTCCACTAATATAGGATGATTTTAGGAGACATAAGGTAACTGGAATTTAATCTCTTGGGTTTAATTCCCCGAAGCTTGCTTCGGCTTTTCCTTGTGTG